>JBBQEF010000077.1:0-18629 GCA_038320445.1 Mycobacteriales bacterium | reverse complement strand
GACGGCCAGACCCGGCCCGATGATCACCATCGGGCGAGGATGTCAGGCGTCGGCCGCGACCGCGCGCCTCGGTGCGCGGCTGCGGGCGAGTGCCGTTGCGGCGAGTGCCACGCAGGCGCCGCCCACCAGCCAGCCGTCGATCACGTCCGTGCTCCAGTGCACGCCGAGGTACACCCGGCTCGCCCCCGTGGCGACGACGAGCACGGCTGCGGTCGTCGCGAGCGCCACCCGTGCCGCGCGTCGCCGCTGCACCGACCAGGCGACGGTGGCCAGCACCCCGAGCACCACCGTGGTGCCGAGCGCGTGCCCCGACGGCAGCGAGAATCCGCCTTCGGGGATGAGCCGCAGGGCGACCGGCGGCCGCGGCCGGGCGTAGGACAGCTTCAGCGCGTAGGTCAGCGCTCCGGCGACCGCGGCCGAGGTCACGACCAGCGCGGCTTCGACGCGGTGGCCGCGCCACACCAGCACCGCGGCGGCGGCCGCGGCCAGTGCCCCGAGCGCGAGGGTGCCCCCCGCGACGTCGAGCAGCGTCGCGACGGAGGTGAGAACGGGTGTCCGGTGGGAAAGGGCCACGGCCTCGACTGCCGAGTCCAGCGTCGTGGGGCCGCGACCGGCGTCGACGATCTCGTCGGACAGCGCGGCCGGAAGGGCGAAGAGCGCCGCTGCGACACCCGCACCGGCCAGCAGGCGCGGGTGGGAGCGGCCACACAGCAGCACCACCACCCACGCCACGGCGAGCACCGCCGCGGCGATCTGTCCGAGATCGGCCGGGCTCATGAGGGTGCCGTGGTTCGCCGCGTCGCAAGCATGCCGTCGAATCTAGGCAAGCTCGCGTTCACCGACGGCCCGTTGCGGGCAAGCGGACGGCAAAACCGGTGAGGCGCTGCTCACCCCGGTGGGGCCGCGTGCTGTGCTGGGCGCATGCGCGGACGGATCGTCGGTCTGACGGTGGCGGCGGCGGTGCTCGCGATCGTGCTGTTCGGCCTCCCGCTGGCCGCAGGGGTGGCCGCGTACCTGCTCGGCGACGAGCGGGCGGAGCTGGAACGGGCCGCCGACGTCGCCGCGATCTCGGTGGCGGCCGACCTCGCGGCCGGTCGCCCGGTCGCCGATCTGCCGCCGTCCGCGGGAACGGTGACGCTCGCCGTCTACGACGGCTCCGGCGCGCGGGTGGCCGGCGACGGTCCCGCCGTCGCCGACGGGTTCGTCCGTGCCGCGACCGGTGACGACCCGGTGGCAGCCGATGCCGGGTCCGCGCTGGCCGTCGCCGTCCCGGTGACCGTCGACGGGCAGGAACGGATGGTGGTGCGGGCCACCAGCCCGCGCTCCGAGGTGTACGGGCGGGCCGGTCTCGTGTGGCTGGCGATGGCAGGTCTCGCGGTGCTGGCCCTCGGTGCGGTATGGGCCCTGTCGCGCCGGTTTGCTGCGCGCCTGGCCCGCCCGCTGGAGGAGCTCGCCGGCGCGGCCCTGCGGCTCGGCGACGGCGACTTCAGCGTGCGCGGCCCGCGCAGCGGTGTCTCCGAGATCGACGCCGTCGGGGCCGCCCTCGACAGCACGGCGGCACGGCTCGGGTCGTTGCTCGACCGTGAGCGGGCCTTCTCGGCGGACGCCTCGCATCAGCTCCGCACCCCGCTGGCCGGGCTGCGGCTGGAGCTGGAGCGCGCGCTGGAGGATCCGGGGTGCGACCCGCGGACGGCGGTCGTCGCCGGGATCGCGGCCGCCGACCGCCTGCAGGACACCATCGAGGACCTGCTCGCGCTGGCCCGCGACACGCCGCGGGCCGCTGCGGTGCTCGACCTCGACGCGCTGCTGGCCGAGGCCCACGGGCACTGGCGAGCGGCGGGGCGGGAGCTGGTGATCCGGCGCGATCCCGACGTCCCGCCCACCGCGGCGTCGACCGCAGCAGCCCGCCAGGTGCTGACGGTGCTGCTGGACAACGCCGCCGCCCACGGTCGCGGCACGGTGACGCTCGTCGTACGCGACGCCGGTGGCGCACTCGCGCTCGACGTCGTCGACGAGGGCCCGCCGATCTCTGCGCCCGAGGGCGATCTGTTCGTCCGGCGCTCGCCGCGGGCGGGCGGGCACGGCATCGGGCTGGCGCTCGCCAGGAGCCTCGCCGAGGCCGAGGGCGGGCGGCTGCGGCTGACCCGCCCATCCCCACCGACGTTCACGCTGCTACTCCCTCCGCTTGAGCCGTCCGGGTGATCCCGATCACCCGGACGGAACAGAACCACGTCCGCTCCACCTCCGAACACCTCCCATGCGAGTTGCATCGCCGTTGACGGTGCCGGACGACGACGCCGACGTCCTGCGTACCTGGATCGACGGCCCGACGGCCGGGGAAGCGGCCGCGAGGCGGGCCCGCATCGTGCTGCTGTCGGGCGCGGGGCTGGGACCCACCGCGATCTCCGACGAGCTGGCGTGCTCGAAGCAGACCGTGATCACCTGGCGCGAGCGCTACCGCGAGGCGGGCATCACGGGGCTCCGGGACGCCTCGCGGCCGGGGCGGCCGTCCACGGTGTGTGCGAGGACCGTCGTTCGCCGGATGCTGGAGGCCCCACCGGCCGGCACGCGGCGCTGGACGACCCGGACGCTCGGTGCCGAGCTCGGCGTCAGCAACGCGTCGGTCGGCCACGTGTGGCGGGCGTGGGGCGTGACGCCCCGAGGGCCGGGCCAGGTGTGGCTGTCCACGGAACCGGTGCTCGACGCCTGGTCGGCCACGATCACCGGCATCCATCTCGGCCCGTCGGTGCGGGTGCTCGCCGTGCGATCCGGCGAGCCCGGGCCCGAGGGCCCGGAGCCCGGTGGGCCCGACCTCGATGCGCTGCTCGGCCCTGCGGCGACAGGCCCGGACGAGGGCATCGAGGATTTCGTGCGCCGGGTGGGGCCGGCCGCGCCACTGCTCATCGCCGACGGTGTGGTGGACACACCGGGGCCGGTGCACGTCGTGCCGCCGGACCAGTCCTGGGCACGGATCGTGCAGGTGCTGTGCTGGATCGCCGGACGGACCGCGCCGGGTTCCGCATCCGTGGCCGCGCTGCACGCGGCGCTGGCCGCGCGCACCCCGGACTCGGCGCTCTCCTGGACGCGCCTCTGAGCCGTCCCCGGGGCAGGCTGGCTCAGCGGAGCGTGGGTCCGCGGGACGTGAGCTGTTCGACCAGGCCCCGCCACGAGCGCCCGCCGACCGGTTGCAGCGCTTCGCGCACGGCGCGCACCCCAGCGTCGACGTCCGCGTCGGCGACGCCGCGGGCGATGTCCTGGAGCACGGCGAGGGTGTCGGTCACGAGGCCGTCGTCCAGCGGTGCCTCGGCGTCGGAGGCGGCGTCGCGCGCGCGTGCGACGACGTCGCCCGCCCTCCTCAGGAGTGCCTCGTCGGCGAACAACACGGGAATCACGGACGTCTGCAGCCGCTCGAACAGGCCGATCCACGTCCGGCCGGCAGCGGTGGTCGCGAGCACCTCGTCGCGGATGCGGCGCAGGCCGTCCACCTGGTCCTCCCCTCCGAGAACCCGCAGACCGATCAGCTCGACGGCGCAGACGCACTGCTGCATCAGAGCGAGCAGGCCGGACGTGACGTCGCGCTTGACCGGTTCGGGATCGGCCGGGTGGAACGAGTCGCGCGCGTTGCCGACGAACGGGCCGGTCTCGAACGTGTAGCCGTAGGTCTTGCGGGCGCCCGGGTGCGCGATGTGGCGGCCGTACACCCAGTCGCTGTGGGTACCGGTGGTGCCGTAGAGGCCGCGACCCTGTTGCGGGGTGTACTGCTGGCCGCGGACGTCGACGATGGCCTGCACCACCCGCTGCGCGACCGTCTCGAACCGCTGCAGGTCGCGCGGGTCGATGTACTCCCGCCACCCCGCGACGACCGGCTGGCAGCTGCCGGTGGGCAGCGTCGTGAAGCGCCGGGTCGGGTCGATGGTCTGGTTCGGCGAGTGGCCCCACGGGTAGAGCACGAGCTCGGAGTAGGAGTGCACGTCGACGAAGCAGTCGATGCGCTCCGAGTCGACGATCGAGAGCACGTTGCGCGTCTCGGGCTCGGAGAAGGCCGCGGACCCGACGAAGATGTCGGTGCACGGGCTGCACGAGGTCTGGCCTTCCGCCACACCCCACAGCAGGTCGCAGTTGCGGTTGAGGTCCACGCCCGGGCACTCGCCGTCCGCGCCGGCGCGGCGGTTCTTGCGCCACATGTCGTCGACGGTCATCACGTACTCGCGGCCGTCGGGGTTCGTGCACGCGACGATGTGGACGTCCATCGTGTCCATGATCATCTTGATGTCCGCGGCGGGCCAGGTGCGGCCCCCGAGCACGATGTCGGTGCCGCCCGTGTAGCTGAGAACCAGGGCGACGGCCAGCTCGACCAGCGCGTCGGGGTTCATCAGCTCGCGGGCGTGAACGCCGCCGACGAGCAGCACCCCGCGCCGGTTCTCACCCGTGCCGGCGCGCACCCGCAGGGCGTGCACCGGCCGGCCCTGCACCGAGGTCTCCGGGAGCGTGGTCCACCGGACGTGCTGGGGGAAGCGCTGGGCCAGCTGCTGCCCGATGCGGTCGAGCTGCGCGACGGTGCGGTACATCAGCCGCCCACCTGCTCGTCGAACCACGCCTGGGCGGCGGAGTCGGAGACGACGAGCTCCGGATCGAGCGGCTGCACCGGCACCACCTGCTGCAGGCGCACCTCGTAGCCCTCGGCGACGAGCCGGGCGCAGTCCTCCGGGCCGACGATCAGGCGGATCTCCCCGCCGGAGTCGGGGACCCGGTCGAGGTCGAGCGCGTCGATCGTGCTGATCGCGAGCTCGTGGGTGTTCGACCGGACGACGGCTTCGAAGCGCACCGGCACCGGTTCGGATGTGGACATGCCCGATCAGAGTCGGAGGTCGGCCGGCGTGATACACGGCCTCACAGCGTCTCCAGCTCGTCGAGCGTGGGCGTCGGGGGCCGGGGGGCGGTCGGGGCGTCGAGGTAGAACAGCGCGGTCGAGGCGATGTCGTCGTGCAGCGGCAGGTAGCGGTGCCCGGCCCGCCAGCCCAGCGCCTGGACCTCGACCCGCAGTGCCGAGGCGAACCGGATCGGATCGGGCACGTGCCAGCGGTACATGCCGAACCGCTGCTGGCTGTCGTACAGCCCGTCGGGCCGGATGATCTGGTGCAGGCCCAGGTACGGCGTGGAGTAGGCGGTGTAGCCCTGGCCGGGCACGTCGAAGTTCCAGGCGCCGCCGAAGTAGTCCTCGGTGCCGGTGCCGCAGATCGTCGGGTGCTCCTCGTCGCCGTCGAGGTAGTACTTGATCTCGCCCTCGCCCCACCAGCCCCGGGAGTTCACGCCCCAGGCCAGGTAGGTGCCCACGTACTGGCCGCACCCGCGCACGCCGTCCACGAGCGGGTGCAGGGCGCCGGTGACCGGGTTGGAGCGGCGCCAGTGCGCGTGCAGGTAGCCGCTGCGGGACTCGTCGGTGCCGGCGTCGAAGGTGATCTGGAAGTAGACGACGACGGGTGCGCCCGACAGGTTCTCGCACGTCACGCTCGCGCTCGCGCGGAACGGCATCGGCCAGTAGCTGTTGAAGCCGCCGTGCGGGTTCACCGCGATCATCGACGAGGAGAGCTGGGCGAACCGGCCCCAGCCCTGCCCGAAGAGATCGCCGGCCGGGACCTCGACCGCGGCGGTGGCGGCGCCGTCCCAGTACGCGCGCAGCAGCAGGGAGCGCCAGTGGTCGGTGTGGGTGGTCATCCAGATGTGGGTGATGCGCCCCGGGCCGTCGATGTCGGCGAGCGTGACGGTGGTGTGGGCGGGGATCTCGATGCTCGGCGAGATCTTCCAGCCCCGCCCCAGCTCCCGCCCCGGCCCGGCGCCGGTGCCCTCGGTGGCGCGCCCGCCCCGCCCCGGCGCTCCGGTCGGGTTCTCCGGACTGATCGACCGCGTGACCACCCCGGGCTGCAACGAACCAAGATCATGGAACACGACCCCATCATGCCCCAGCAGCGCAATCGGGCGGGCTCGATGTGGGGCGGTTGGCCGTTGTCGCGGCCGGCTGCGCGCGCGATGATCAGCTCGTGCCGCTCCCCGACGTGCTCGCCGCCACGCGCTCCTACGAGGAGTGGGCGCTCGCCTGCACGCCGATGACCTCCGCGGGCCGGTCGGAGCGGCACCGGCTGATGGCGAAGGACCCCTTCGCCTTCCTCCGTGGCTCCTACTACCGCTGGGCGCAGAGCTGGGAACGGGCCGCGGGGCCGCTCGCCGACGCCACGCCGGTGCTCGCCGTGGGCGACGCGCACGTCGAGAACTTCGGGACGTGGCGTGACGCCGAGGGCCGGCTGGCGTGGGGCGTCAACGACCTGGACGAGGCCGACGATCTGCCGTGGCCGGCCGATCTCGTGCGGCTGCTGGCCAGCGCGCTGCTGGCGGTGCGCACCGAGCGGCTCGCAATCGCGCCCGATGCCGCCGCGGCGGCCGTGCTGGCCGGCTACACCGGGGCCCTGCGGGCCGGTGGTGAACCGGTGCTGCTGGGCGGCGACCACGACCTCGCGCTGGGACGGACCGCGCCCGACGGCCCGAAGTTCTGGCGGAAGGCCGCGGCGTTGCGGCCGGCCGCCGACGTGCCCCCCGGCATCGCCGGGGCCCTGCGCGCGGCGCTGCCCGACCGGACCCGCGACGTCCGGCTCGTCGCCCGGGTCGCGGGCATGGGCAGCCGCGACCATCTCCGGTTCGTCGCGTTGGGGACGTGGAACGGCGGGCCGGTGGCGCGCGAGGCGAAGGCGCTCTCGCCGCCCGCCACCGCCTGGCTGCGCGGTGACGCACCGGACGCGGCGGTCGCCGGAGCCGCCGGTGCCCGGCTCGCGGCCCGCATCCGGCACGCCCCCGACCCGACGCTGCGCTTCACCCGAGGCTGGGTGCTGCGCCGGCTGGCGCCGGACTGCCGGCGGGTGGAGCTGGCCGACCTGCCCGCGGCGCGGAAGGAGAAGCGGCTGCTCCACGCCATGGGCCGGGAGATCGGGAACGTGCACGTCGGCTCCGTGGAAGGGGCAGCGCTCCTGCACGAGCTGGCCGGGCAACCCGACGGCTGGCTGCTCGCCGCCGCTCGCGGCATGGTGCACGCCGTGCGGGCCGACTTCGCGTCGTTCGCGGCCGGGAAGCTGCGATGACCTTCGGCGTGCTCGCCCTCCTCGCCGTGGCCGGGCTGGCCGGGCCGCTGCTCGCCGGCGTCCCGCACCTGCGGGTGCCGCTCGTGGTGGGCGAGATCGTCGCCGGTGTGCTGATCGGGGACACCGGCCTGCGCCTCGTCGACCCCGGCCAGCCGACCGTCGCGTTCCTCTCCGACGTCGGCTTCGCGATGCTGATGTTCGTGGTCGGCACCCACCTGCCGCTGCGCGACGTCGAGATGCGCCGGTCGCTGCGCCCGGCCGCGCTGGCCACCGTGCTGACGCTCGCGCTGGCCGTCCCGGCCGGCTTCCTGTTGACCTCGGTGGGCCCGGACCGGCCGCTGGTGCTCGCCGTGCTGGTCGCGACGTCCTCGGCGGCGGTGGCGATGCCGATCCTGCAGGGGCAGGGCCCCGTGATCGCCGCCGCCGCGTTCGCGACGGCGTGGATCACGCTGACCGACGTCGTGACGGTGTTGTCGGTGCCGCTGGTGCTCGCCACCGGGGCGCTGGGCCGGGTGCTCGCCGGGGCGGGGCTCGTGCTGCTCGCGGGCGCAGCGGTGTTCGTGGTGTGGCGCCACCTGCGCCGCACCGGCGGGATGAGGTCCGTGCGGAAGCTCTCCAAGGCCCGGGGCTGGGCTCTGGACCTGCGGGTCGGCCTCGTGGTGCTGTTCGGGCTCGCCGCGCTGGCCACGGCGTTCGGCACCAGCATCCTGATCGCCGGGTTCACCGCGGGCGTGGTGCTGGCGGCCTCCGGGGAGCCGCACCGGCTGGCGCAGCAGCTCGTCGGGGTCGCCGAGGGGTTCCTGGTGCCGCTGTTCTTCGTGGTCCTCGGCGCCCGCCTGCAGTTCGGTGCGATGTTCGCCTCCGGGCGCGCGTTGCTGCTGTTCGCCGGCCTCACGGTCGCCGCGACCGCCGTGCACGTCGTGGTGGCGCTGCTGCTGCGCCGGCCGGCGGCCGTCGGCCTGCTGGCCACGGCGGCTCTCGGCGTGCCGTCGGCGGTCGTGTCGATCGGCCTGGTGCAGGGCGTGTTCGACGCCGGGGAGGGCGCTGCCGTCGTCAGCGCCGTACTGGTCGCGATCGCCGTGTCGGCCGCGGGCGGCGCGCTCCTCGGGCGCCGCGGCGATACGGTCACGACGTGACGAGCTCCGCAGCGGAACAGGTCGTGCTGATCGACGGCGACGGGCGGCCGGTCGGGGTGGCCGACAAGGCCACGGTCCACGGCGCCATCACCCCCCGCCACCTGGCCTTCTCCTGCTACGGGTTCCGCGACGACGGGCGGCTGCTGGTCACCCGCCGAGCCTGGGGCAAGCGCACGTTCCCCGGCGTGCGCACGAACACCTGCTGCGGGCACCCGGCGCCCAGCGAGGCGGTCGCCGACGCCGTGCGCAGGCGCCTGCGCGACGAGCTCGGCCTGACGGCGGGGGAGATGCGCCTGGTGCTGCCCGACTTCGCCTACCGCGCCTCGGCGGGCGGGATCGAGGAGAACGAGCTGTGCCCCGTCTACGAGACGACCCTGATCGGTGAGCCGCGCCCGCAGCCGGACGAGGTCGACTCGGTCGAGTGGTGGCCGTGGGAGCGGTTCCTGGACGCGGCGGCGGACGAGGAGAGCGACCTCTCCCCGTGGGCCCGCCTGCAGGCGCCACTGCTCGACGCGGAGCGCCGCCGCGCGCCGCGGTGAGAGCTCAGCGGGCGGCGGCCAGGTTCTCGGCCGCGGCTGCCGCGAGCATGCTCGCCTCCGACTGCAGCGTCACGAACGTGGCGCCCATGTCCCGGAAGCGGCGGGCGTGGGCGGGGGAGGCGCAGTAGATCCCCACCGGCATGCCGGCCTCCCGGCAGGGCCCGATGATCGACCCCAGGAGGTCGTCGTAGGCGGGATCGCCGTCCTGGGCACGGATCGGCATCCCGGAGCCCAGCGCCAGGTCCGACGGGCCGATGAACACCGCGTCGAGGTCGTCGACCTCGAGGATGCGGGGCAGGGCTGCCACCGCCGCGCTCGTCTCGACCATCACCACGCACAGCGGAGCGGCCGGCGGCTCGGCGCGCCACCCGGCGCGGGTCGGACCGAAGCTGCGGGAGCCGCGGGGTGGATAGTGGCAGGCGGCCACCGCGGCGTCGGCCTCCTCGGGCGAGTCCACCAGCGGCACGACCACCCCGGCGGCGCCGCGGTCCAGCGCCCGCCCGATCGCGGCCGGATCGTTGGCCGTGACCCGTACCAGCGACGGCGTGCCGGTGGCGGCGATCCCCTGCAGCATCGGGAGCAGCGCGTCGTCGCCGATGAGGCCGTGCTGCTGGTCGACGCAGACGAAGTCGAACCCGACCGAGCCCATCAGCTCGGCCGACGCCGATCCGGGCAGCTGGAGCCAGCCGCCGATCTGGCCGCCGTCCAGCCGGAGCGCCGTCACCGGCCGTCCCTCTGGTGTCGGCGGGCGCGCCGGGCGCCGGTGAGGTACATCGCGGGGCCCTGCAGCATCCCGAACGTCTCCTGGATGCGCAGCGCGCGCGGGTACGGCGCGGCCGGCACCTCGTCCTTCGCCCCGGTACGGAACTCCGCGCTCAGCGCGTGCCGCACCCCGGCCGCGGCGCGGCGCAGCAGCAACGCCCGCTCGTTCGGGCGCCGCAGTATCCGCTTCGCGATCAACGCCGTGAGCCCGCGCCCGTACCCGCGCATCTGGGCGTGCAGGCCCGTGCCGTCGGAGCGGTGCCGGTGGTGGACGAGCGCTGCGGGCTGGTAGACGAGCGTGCCGCCGAGCGTGAGGACGTCGAGGAACAGATCGAGGTCCTCGCCGCCCGCGGCCGGGCTGCCCGCGCCCAGTGCCTCGTCGAAGGCCCATCCGGCCGGTAGTGAGCTGCGCCGCAGCGCCATGCTCGCGCCCGTGCCGTAGATGCCCATCTGGTACGGGAACAGCGGGGAGTCGTCGGGGTGGGCGGTGAGCTGGTAGACGCGGCGGTCGAAGCCGCGTCCGAACCCGGCTGCACACTCGAACCACCACTGCCACAGCGACTCGAGCTCCACCGGCTCGACCAGGCCCGTCACGCAGGTGACCTCGGGGTCGGTGAACTCGGTGCTGAGCCGGCGCAGCCAGGCGGGCCGGACCACGACGTCGTCGTCGGTGAAGGCGACGACATCACCGTCGACGGTGCGCAGCCCCCGGTTGCGCGCGTACGACAGGCCCGGGCGCGGTTCGGCGACCAGCCGCAGATGCGGCTCGTCGGCGTAGCGCTCGGCGATCAGCTGGGCTGTGCGTGGATCGGAGGGGGAGTTGTCGACCACCACGATCTCGAAATCGGGGTGGTCGCTCTGCAGGAGCGAGTCGATCGTGAGGGGCAGCGAGGCCGGCCGGCCGCGGGTGGCGAGCACCACGCTGGCGCGGGGCACCTCATCGGGGGTGGCCATGGCACACCGGGCGCCGACGCCGACGCCGGCGGTGAGCACAGCCGGCAGGCCGTCGATACCGCCGCCGTCGATACCGTCGGCGTCGAGATGCGCGAGCACGCGCTCACCGAGCCCCTCGCAGATGGCCTCCGCGACAGCCGCGGCCGCGACCTCGCCCTGGTCGAGATCGAGCCACACGACGCCGATCGGGATATCGTGCAGCAGTACCAGGACGCGCGCGCAGCCGTAGGGAGTGCCGCTCGTGGAGACTCCGCGGGCCACGCCGGGCAGCGGCTCGGCCAGCTCGATGCTGACGATCTGGATGGGGACGAACCCGGCGTCGACGGCGGGCGGCCGCGCGGGCCACCCGGGAGCGGCGGACATCGTCCGGCCGCCCGTGGCGGAACCGGACGTCCTCGGCCGCTCGTCCCCGGGGGGAGCGGCGGCGGATTCGTGTGCGGTGCTCATCTGCCGTCTTTCTCGGTGACCGGTCTGGTCGGGGAGGACCGGCGGACGTGCCCCGAAGGAACAGGAGACGCGGTGGAGCCGACCTTCCCGACCGCCGTGAGGTCGTTCACAGCATCATGACGCGGCCCCGACCCCCGCACGACAGCGGGGTGGGTCGTGCGGCGTCGCTGCATCGTCGAGCGGGCTGACCAGGGGCGTTGCGCCGGTCCTGCGCCGTGCTCGTGGGTGCTGCGCATGTCCGCCCCCATGATCGTCGTGGCAGCCCGGCGGGGTTTCTGCCATTCTGCACGATTTGCGGCGTGGGGCCGAACAGTGGACGGGTGGACGATCGTGCCGACGGCGGCCGGTACGTGCCCTGTGCGGGGTGAACGACCCCCTTGTGCAGGCCAGATCGACCGGATGACATCGTCGTTCTCATGGACTGTGCCCAACCCGTCGAGGGACAACGGTGCCTGGTGACCGGCGGCGCCGGCACGATCGGCTCGCACGTGGTCGACCAGGCGCTGGCGGCCGGGGCCACCGAGGTCGTCGTCCTCGACAACTTCGCTCGCGGCCGCATGGAGAACCTCGCCGCCGCGAGGCAGGTGGGCGGCGACCGGCTCACCGTCGTCACCGGCGACATCAACGACCCAAAGCTGGTCGGGGAGCTCACCGCCGGCATCGACGTCGTGTTCCACCTCGCCGCGCTGCGCATCACCCAGTGCGCCGAGCAGCCCCGCGTGGCGCTGGAGTCGCTCGTCGACGGCACGTTCACCGTGATCGAGGCGGCCGTGGCGGCCGGGGTCAAGAAGGTCGTGGCGTCGTCCTCGGCGTCGGTGTACGGGCTCGCCGAGAGCTTCCCTACCACCGAGCGCCACCACCCGTACAACAACGACACCTTCTACGGCGCCGCCAAGGCGTTCAACGAGGGCATGCTGCGCAGCTTCCACGCGATGAACGGCCTGGACTACGTCGCGCTGCGCTACTTCAACGTCTACGGCCCGCGGATGGACGTGCACGGGCTCTACACCGAGGTGCTCATCCGCTGGATGGAGCGCATCGCCCGCGGTGACGCCCCGCTGATCTTCGGCGACGGTGCGCAGACGATGGACTTCGTGCACGTGGAGGACATCGCGCGGGCCAACATCCTGGCCGCCCGTGCCGATGTCACCGACTCCGTCTACAACATCGCGACGGCCACCGAGACCAGCCTGCTGGACCTCGCGAACGCGCTGCTCGCGGCGATGGACTCGAACCTGGTGCCCGAGCACGGGCCGGAGCGCGCCGTCAACGGCGTCACCCGCCGCCTCGCGGACATCTCCCGCGCGAAGGACGATCTCGGCTGGACCCCTCAGATCACGCTCGACGACGGGCTGCGCGGCCTCGTCGAGTGGTGGAAAGCCGACAGCGGCGCCGGGGTGCCCGCGTGATTCCGGTCATGCGCCCGCTGCTGGGCGAGGAGGAGGCGCAGGCCGTCGCCGAGGCCGTGCGCTCCGGCTGGGTGGCGCAGGGTCCGCGGGTGGCCGAGTTCGAGAAGGCGTTCGCGGCCTCGGTCGGGGCGGCGCACGGCGTCGCCACCTCCAACTGCACCACCGCGCTGCACCTCACCCTGTACGTGCTGGGCGTCGGCCCCGGCGACGAGGTGATCGTGCCGTCCCTGTCGTTCATCGCCACGGCCAACGCGGTGCGCTACTGCAACGCCACGCCGGTGTTCGCCGACGTCGACCCGGCCACGGGCAACCTCACGCCGGAGACGGTCGCGGCGGTGCGCACCGCCGCGACGAAGGCCGTTCTCGTCGTGCACCAGGCCGGCGTCCCCGCCGACATCCCGGCGTTGAAGGCGTCCCTCGGCGACCTGCCCCTCATCGAGGATGCGGCCTGCGCCGCGGGCTCCACGCTGAACGGTGCGCCGACCGGGAAGGGCGCCCTGATGGCCGCCTGGTCGTTCCACCCCCGCAAGCTGCTCACCACCGGTGAGGGCGGGATGATCACCACCGACGACGCGGAGCTCGCCGCACGCATGCGACGGCTGCGTGAGCACGGGATGAGCGTCTCCGCCGCCGACCGGCACGCGGCAGGCACGGCGATGATCGAGGAGTACGGCGAGACGGCGTTCAACTATCGCCTCACCGACATCCAGGCCGCGATGGGGCTCGTGCAGCTGCGCCGCCTGCCCGGGATCGTCGCCCGCCGCCGCGAGCTGGCCGCGCGCTACCAGGAGCTGCTGGCCCCGCTGGGGCTGCAGACGGTGCGCGACCCGGGGAACGCGACGTCCAACTTCCAGTCCTTCTGGGTGGTGCTGCCCGATGTGGCCCCGCCCGTGGCCGACGTCCTCGCGGCGCTGGCCGAGGCAGGGGTGTCGGCGCGGCGCGGCATCATGGCCGCCCACCGCGAGCCGGCCTATGCCGGGCATCCGCACGGCCCGCTGCCGGCCACCGACCACCTCACCACCCGCTCGGTGATCCTCCCGCTGCACCACGACCTGACCGCGGACGAGCAGGACACGGTCGTCGCGGCCTTCACCGCCGCGATCGGTGTCGCGGCCGCCACACGCTGAGGAGCGCTCGTTGACCAGCACGCCCTCCACCGACGCCGTCCCGTTCCTGGACCTCGCCGCGGCCCACGCCGACGTGGCCGCGGAGGTCGAGGCCGGCTGGGCCGAGGTGCTCGCCCGCACGGCGTTCGTCGGCGGCCCACAGGTCAGGGCGTTCGAATCCGAGTACTCGGCGTGGTCGGGGATCGCGCACTGCGTCGGCCTCGGCAACGGCACCGACGCGATCGAGCTGGCCCTGCGCGCGCTCGGCATCGGGCCGGGTGACGAGGCGATCCTGCCGGCGAACACGTTCATCGCCACCGCCGAGGCGGTCGCCCGCTCCGGCGCCACCCCCGTGCTCGTGGACTGTCACCTCGACACGGCGCTGATCGACCTCGAGGCCGCAGCCGGGGCGGTCACCGAGCGCACCCGCGCGGTGCTCCCCGTCCACCTGTACGGGCAGACCGCCCAGGTGGAGCGGCTGCGTCCACTGCTCCCGGAGCGGGTCGCGATCCTGGAGGACGCCGCGCAGAGCCAGGGCGCCCAGCGGCACGGCGTGTCGGCGGGCAAGCTCGGGGACATCGCCGCCACCAGCTTCTACCCGGGCAAGAACCTGGGCGCCTACGGCGACGCCGGCGCGGTGCTCACCGACCGCGACGATCTCGCGGCCACCGTCGCCCTGCTGCGCGAGCACGGCTCGCCGCGCAAGTACGAGCACGCCGTCCTGGGGTTCAACAGCCGCCTCGACACGCTGCAGGCCGTGGTCCTCTCGGCCAAGCTGCGCCGCCTCGACGGTTGGAACGCCGCCCGCCGCGCCGCCGCCGCCCGCTACGACGGCATGCTCGCCGGCGTCGCGGGCGTGACCGGCCCGGTCGTCGCCGAGGGCAACGAGCCCGTGTGGCACCTCTACGTGGTGCGCGTCGCCGAGCGCGACCGCGTGCTCAAGGAGCTGCACGCCGCCAAGATCGGTGCGGGCATCCACTACCCGACGGCGGTGCACCGCACGGAGGCGTTCGCGAGCCTCGGCCTGGGCGCGGGGGCCTTCCCGAACGCCGAGCTGCTGGCCGACGAGATCATCTCGCTGCCGATGTTCCCGAACATCACCCCGGCCCAGCAGGAGCGCGTGGTGTCGGTGCTGGCGGACGCCGTCCGGGCATGAACGACGTGCGCGTGCATCCCCAGGGGTTGTGCGAGAGCGAGGACGTCGGGCCCGGCACGCGCGTATGGGCGTTCGCGCACGTGCTGCCCGGCGCCCGCATCGGGCGCGACTGCAACATCTGCGACGGCGCGTTCGTCGAGACCGGTGCTGTGCTCGGCAACAACGTCACGGTCAAGAACGGCACCCTCGTGTTCACCGGGGTGACCTGCGAGGACGACGTGTTCCTCGGCCCCAACGTGCTGTTCACCAACGACCTGCGGCCCCGTGCGTCGATCAAGCGCGGGCCCGAGGTGCTGCTGTCCACCACCGTGCGCCGCGGCGCCACCCTCGGCGCAGGCGTAGTGGTCGTCTGCGGTACCGAGATCGGTGAGCACGCGTTCGCGGCGGCCGGAGCCGTCGTCACCAAGGACGTGCCCGCGCACGCGTTCGTGGCCGGCAACCCGGCCCGTGCCAAGGGCTGGGTGTGCGCCTGTGGCGAGCGGCTGGACGCCGACCTCACCTGCCCGGAGTGCGGCACCCGCCACGAGCGGGATGGCGAGGGACTACGCCCGATCACCTGACGGCGCGCAGCTGCCGCTGCTCAGCGCACCGGCTCGGGCTGGAACGATGCGGGCACCGCGTTCACGAAGCCGGCCCGGATCCGGTCCGCGCTGTTGAAGTAGTCCTCCTGCGCCGTGCCACGGCGACGCTTGGCCGCGCGTTCGGCGATCCACGCGCTCACCGCCGCCGCCGTCCGGGTGACCTCGCGCAGCGACACCGGGGTGAACTCGGCCAGCACGCGGTCGTACCAGTCGAGCTGCAGCCCGATGGCGTACTCCAGGCTGTAGAACTGGCGCACCAGCGACAGGGCGAACTCGGCGTTCTCCTTGCGCAGCGTCTCGTCGCCGAGCAGCTCCTCCATCAGCCCGCCCAGGGTCGCCTCGCCCGCGCGGTCGTCCGCGGCGGAGCCGATGCCGTAGAAGCCGCGCCAGCGGAACTCACGGGCCGTCGTGGCGTCCAGCAGCCGGAAGAAGCCGCTCTCGCCCTGCACGATGCACGGTTTGCCGAAGGCCATGGCGCGCAGCAGCGACCCGCCCATGCCGAGCACCACGTCCGCGGCGGCGTAGGCCGACCGCGGGTCGGGTCGCATCCCGGTCAGGATCACGACCTCCCGGCCCGCGCGTGCGTTGGTGGCGTCGGCCAGCGCCCGCAGGTCGGGCATGGCGGGGCCGTCACCGACCAGGACGAGGCGCATCCGGCGGCCGACGGCGCCACCGGCGGTCGCCAGCCGCCCCGCGGCCCCGATCGCGATCTCCAGACCGCGCTGCTTGAGCACGCGGGCGAACCGGCTCACGGCCACGACCAGCAGCTCGTCCTCGGCCACGCCGATCTCGGCGCGGAAACCGTTGCCCGGGAAGTCCGGGTGCTGGCCGACGCAGTCGGTGGGGATCTCCAGGACGCCCAGCGCGCCGGTGCGCGGCCGCACGTCCGCACCGATCACGGGGTTGCAGACCTGCAACGGGACCGACCCCGGCATGAAGTCCGGGATGGCCATGCTGTTGATCGTCATGGTCATCGGGATCCGCTCACGGCGGTGCGGGCCGAAGTAGGCGAGCAGCGACGGGGTCAGCTCGTAGGAGTGGATCAGCGTGGGCCGGAACGCCCGGGTGATCTCGCTGAGCCGCCGGTACGCCGTGGCGGCGTTCTCCAAGGACTCCAGCTCGACCTGCTCGCGGCGCACGCCACGCCGGCGGAGGATGTCGGCCAGCGGCCCGTCGGGAGCGGCGACCACCACGTCGTGGCCGCGGTCGGCGGCACCGCACGCCAGGTCGACGGCGTTCATCTGGCTGCCGCCGAGATCGAGCTGGTGGACGGCGACGAGCAGGCGCAGCCTGCGCGCAGAGGGGCTCACGGGCGCTTTCCTTCCACGCGGACGGTGACCGGACGTTCGGTCACCGGCACGATCTCGAACCTCTCCGTGGGGAGCTCGGAGGGTTCCCGCGAGGCCCGGAAGAAGCGGACCAGCGGGATCGCCACGATGGCACATCCGAGCGCTTCCGCACAGAGGTAGGCGACACCGATCCCGTTGATGCCCAGCGGACGCACCAGCAGCAGGGCCAGGCTGACGACGACGACGGCGCTCAGGGTCTGCAGGAGCACGACCCGGCCCATCTGCTGCTGGACCCTGGCCACGGCGATGTAGGTGCTGTGCACGACGGTGAACGGCAGCGCGGCCGCCATGAACCGCAGCAGCGTGGTGCCCTGCTCGGCGTACGCCCCGCCCAGCAGCGAGAGCAGGACGGGCGCGCCGAACACCAGGAACGGCGTGCCGAGGAGCCCGATCAACCAGGACAGCCGCCAGGCCCGGCGCATCAGCGCGGGGCCGTTGCGCACGTCGTTGGAGGCCTCGGTGATGTAGGACGAGGACACGTTCCAGAGCAGCACCGTGATGGCCTCGCTCACCAGCCACGGCAGCGCGTAGTACGCGTTGGCCTGGGTGCCGAGCTGCGCCACCACGATGAGCGGCATGAACAGCGGCACGATCACGCTGGTGGCGCCGGTGGCGTACTCGCCGACGAACAGCACCGCGAGGTCGCGCCGGCCGGGCAGCTGGGCCGCGCCGACCTTGGTCGCGCGGCGGGGCAGCACCCGCACGAGCAGCAGGGGGCTGATCACCAGCACGGCCAGCGCGGCGGGGGCGACCCAGGCGAACACGATGCCGTTGCGCAGGGCGAACGCGGCGAACAGCGCCACCAGCCCGAGCTTGATGCCGGAGAACAGGAGCTGCTCGAACGGCACCCAGCGGGCCTCCTGCATGCCGATGAGCACCCAGTCCTGCAGCGCGAACAGCGAGAGCACGATCACCAGCACCGGGAACGCCGCGCGCTCCGTCGACGACGCGAACAGCGCGTCGCCGGCGAAGAACACCACGAACACCCCGCCCAGCACCGCGGCCGCCGCGGCCGTGACGCCGTAGCCGACGAGCACCATGGAGCGGGCCCGCGGACCCGCCGAGCCGAGGAACCTCACGAAGACCAGCCCCACCGCGAGCCCGGCGACCGTGCTCATCATCATCGCGGTGGAGATCAGCGCGGACGACCGGCCGACCTCGGTGGCGGGGTACCGCGCGGCGACGCCCCAGAACACGAGCCCGAACAGGGCCGTCATGCCCGAGGTGGCCATCAGCGCGATCGCGTTGAGCTCCAGCCCGGCGCCGAAGAGTGCGCGCCCACCGGTGCGCCGGTGCCTCGGCCCGCCGGCCCCGGGACGGGCTTCGACGCCCGCACTGTCGTCGACCCGCACGGCGTCACCTTACAACCCCCTGATCGGGTGATCGGACGTACTCGCGTCCCGTGGATCATGAGGGGGGTGGGAAGCGCCCACCCGCCACATCCGCCCGCGGTGCTCAGCGGGCTTTCGGCGTGGCGCAACCCGGGCGACGGCGATCGGCCGCTGTGGGACCATCGTCGCTCCGTCGCCCACCCCCGGAGGGATTCCATGCCGGATACCTACGGCCGCGCGCTCGCACTGGTCGGCGTGAGCGTCCCGGCGCATCTCGTCGCGGACGCCGAGGTCCCGGTACTCACCGGGCCGCAGGCGCAGGGCGACCTGCTCGTCGTCCCGGCCGACCCGCCCGGCGGCCCGAGCTGGCGGCCGGTGCCGGAGGCGGGCATCCAGGTGGTGCACGGGGAGGCCACCGGCAACACGCACTGGCTGCACCGCGGCTTCGGCTCGGCCGGGGTCCGGTGGGGGTGGCCGGACGGGGCCGACCCCCTGGTGGTCGGGTACCTCTGGGTCCCGGAGGACGGGTCGGCGCTGCTGATCCACACCGACGAGCACGGCGCCAACGGGATCGGCCCCGGCCGGTTCGCCGTGCGCCGCAAGCGGGAGGCCGACGACTCCTCGGCCCGGTACGTGGAGGACTGAGGGCCGTCGTGTCCCTCGAGCCGCCGCCCGGCCCGCTCACGGACACCGAGCGGGCGGCGGTCGACCGCGCGATCGTGCACTGCCACG
>JBBQEF010000076.1:0-18761 GCA_038320445.1 Mycobacteriales bacterium | reverse complement strand
GCTCGTGCTCGGCCTCCGGGCTCCCGCCCATCATGTGCAGCATCGGCATCCCGCCGGAGCTCACGAACCGCACCACCAGCGCCCCGGCCAGCACCAGCGAGACGATGTTGAGCGGTAGATGTTCAGGACCGGCAGGATGATGAGGTCGGCGAAGATGAAGGCGACCACACCTCCGAAGCTGATCCCACCGGTCCACAGCACCACGGCCAGCGGCACGTTCCCGACCGAGCAGACGAAGCTGATCACCGCGACCACCGGTCCGACCAGAGGTCCCCATACCGCGGCCGCGGTGGGGTGGTCGGTGAGGAACAGCCCCTGCCAGAACGCATCCGGCACCCAGGCCCCGATCGCGCCCGCGACGACCAGGCCGCCCACCAGGTCCTTCCAGATGGCCGCCCACTCCATCACGAACACGTGCGAGATCGAGGTGAACGCCTCGGGCGAGAACAGCCGCTGCAGCAGTGACCCGTCGCGCTGCACGGACATGTCCATGGCGGCGTGCCCCTCCATCGAACCGGCCAGCCCCCGTTCGGACTGGTCGCGGGCACCCTCCAGGAGCCGGCGGCGCAGGAACAGCCGGAAGACCACGGCCAGCGCGACGATCATGACCGGGCCACCGACGAACTCGGCCAGGGTGAACTGCCAGCCCATCAGCAGGGCGAGGATCACTCCCAGCTCGACGACGAGGTTGGTCGAGGCGATCTCGAATGTCATGGCCGCGGTGAAGTTCGCGCCCTTGCGGAACAGTGACCGCGCCAGCGCGACCGCGGCGTACGAGCACGACGACGACGCCGCGCCCAGTCCGGCGGCCAGTGCCAGCGTGCGGGGTCTGTCGTCACCGAGCAGGCGCACGATCGTGGCGCGTCGAACCACGGCCTGGACGACGGCCGACAGGGTGAAACCCAGGATCAGCGCCCACAGGATCTCCCACGTCATCGATCCGGTCAGGTGAAGGGCGTGCCCGATCGCCTCCACCGGCTCTCCTCCTTCCTGCGGATACCCGTCGAGCGGAGGGCCGGTCGCGTCATGGGCGACGGGTCCCGAACCTGACGGCCACCTGGCGATTGCGGCTGCCGGCCAATGGAGTCCATGAGGACCTCGACCCCAGAGGTATGAAGCCTCAGCGTCGAAAGGGTCGTCCGCGCCACGGGCACCCGATCCGTTGGACTGACGGGCTCCTCGGCGACACCGTCGCCGGTGCCGCGTGCGCGAGCGTCCTCCTGATACCCGGCGCCACGTCCGAGCCTGCCGCGGCGCCCGCCCCGGTTATTGCGGCACCCGTCGCGGGTCCGAACCTCGCCGAGCAGAACTGTGTGGAGAGCTCCCGGGCCCTCACGGACCTCGGCCAGGCCGTCTCCGACGCGGGCGGCCCTCACGGTGGCGCCGTCCTGACGGCGATCGATGCCGCCCGTGACCGTATCGACCTCCAGGTCCAGACACCCAGTACGGCGCTCGGACCCGTGCTCGCGGATCTGGGCTCCTCCCTCACCGCCCTGCGGGAAGCGGTGCTGTCCGGAACCGGCGTCGACGCGGCGATGGACGGTCTGCTGGTACAACCCGACGAGCTGGACCACCGTTGCCGGGCCGCTCTCGCGCCTGAGGCTCCGCCTGCGGGCTCCACGCGGCAGGATCCCGCCGCATCGGCCGCAGATACGCCCGCCACCCCCGTCGCAGCCGTCGCAGCCACGTGAGCCTCCTTCCTTCGGCAACCGCGCGTCAGATCGTCTCGCCCACTCCACAACCATTGCACTGACGCACGTATTTTGCCATCGGGGGTCGACACCGACCGGCTCCGCGCGCCGCCACGACGACGACTGGTGGACACTTCCCGCATGAACGCCACCCACGAGCCGGACGACGGGGCCCCGTCCGAGAACGAGATCGCGGCTGTGATGCTGGCCTCCCGCGCGATCGTGGCCGTCACCGCGCAGTCGGTCGCCGCACTGGACGACCAGGTGACGCTCCCCCAACTCCGAGTGCTGGTGATGATCGCCAGCCGCGGCCCGCTGAACCTCGCGGCCGTCGCCCGCGGGCTCGACGTGCACCCGTCCAACGCCACCCGGGTCTGCGACCGGCTCGTGACCTCCGGCCTGCTGAACCGCAGCGACAATCCCGAGGACCGGCGCAACCTCGTACTGGAGCTCACGGCGGATGGGCTCCTGCTCGTCGACAGCATGAACGCCCACCGCCGCGCCGCGATCGACCGCATCCTCCGTCGCATGCCGCCCAGCGGGCGACGAGGCCTGGCGCCCAAGCTCCGCTCCTTCGCCGAAGCCGCGGGCGAACTGCCGGACACCGGAGCCTGGGCGATGGGCTGGACCACCGAGAACCCTGTCAGAGGGCCCGGCGAATCGGAGGCGTGACCCGAGAGCCTCCTCACGATCCTCGTACTCCCATTGCGCAATTCATGCGTTAGCGCAAATAATGCTGCGAGTGACCACCGAGCTGAGGAGGATCCGTGCGAGTCGCCGACATCGTGCAGGTCAAGGGCAGCGCCGTGACCACCGTCCATTCCTGGACGGCACCGGCCGCCGCGATCGAGCTGCTGACCGGGCCACCTCCCATCGGTGCACTCGTGGTCGGTGACGACGGCCACGGGCATGTGAACGGCATCGTGACGGAACGCGATGTCATCCGCGCCCTGCGCCGGGACGGGACCGCACTGCTCGACAGCACGGTGGCCGACGTCATGGTCCACCACGTGCCGACATGCACCCCGGACGACCTGGTCTCCGGGGTGATGGCCGCGATGACACGGTCCCGCAACCGGCACCTCCCCGTCGTCGAGGGCGGCGTCCTGTGCGGGCTCGTCAGCATCGGCGACGTGGTCCGCCACCGCCTCGACGAGATGCTGCTCGAGACCGACGTCCTGCCGTGACCTCTACGTTGCCCGCACCTGACATCGCGGCCGGATCAACGGCCGCCACCCCGCCGCTGTCCGGGTCCGGCCCGGCCGGAGGCGCTCTGCGACACGCCCACGACTGGCTGCGGGGCTCGGCACCGGGCCTGGTCGGACTGGCCCTGATCGTCGGGGCCGGTGCCGGGCTCGGCGCTGTCGTCTTCCGGTACCTGATCCTCGGGTTCACGGAGCTGTTCACCGGGACCGCCGACTACAGCGACGCCGGGCGCGTGGCGAACCCGCACCTGCCCGGGCTCGGGATCTGGTTCCTGGTGCTGGTGCCGGTGGTCGGCGGGCTGCTCTACGGACCGCTGGTACACCGGTTCGCACCCGAGGCCCGCGGCCACGGCGTCCCGGAGGTGATGGTCGCCGTCGCCCGCAACGGCGGGCGGATCCCGGTCCGGGTCGCCGTCGTCAAGTCGCTCGCCTCAGCGCTGTGCATCGGCTCCGGCGGGTCGGTCGGCCGCGAGGGTCCCATCGTGCAGATCGGCTCCGCGCTCGGCTCGTCGCTCGGCCGGTGGCTGCGCGTGCCACCGCACCGCCTCCGTCTTCTCGTCGCCTGTGGCGCCGCGGGCGGCATCTCGGCCACGTTCAACGCCCCGATCGCGGGTGTGTTCTTCGCCCTGGAACTCATCCTGCGCAGCTTCACCGCGGAGGCGTTCGGCGTCGTCGTGATCTCCTCGGTCACCGCGTCGGTCGTCGGGCGCACCGTCCTGGGGAGTGCACCGTTCCTCGTCCTTCCGGCGTTCTCCCTGCACTCGCCGCTGGAGTACCTGCTCTACGCTGCACTCGGCCTGGGTGCCGGGCTGCTCGGATGGGCGTTCGCCCGGGTCCTGTACCTGATCGAGGACGCCTGCGACTGGCTCTGGCGCGGCCCCGAGTGGCTACGGCCCGCGGTCGGTGGCCTCCTGCTCGGCGGGGTCCTGCTGGTCCTGCCGCAGATGTACGGCGTCGGCTACCCGGTACTGGAGAACGGGATCAACGGCCGCTACGCCATCGGGTTCCTGCTGGTCCTGCTCGTGGGCAAGATGATCGCCACGAGCCTCACCATCGGCATCGGCGGCTCCGGCGGCGTCTTCGCCCCGTCGCTGTTCATCGGGGCCATGGCAGGCACCGCGTTCGGCCTGGCGATGCAGGCCGCCTTCCCCGCGCTGGGCATCTCCCCCGGCGCATACGGCCTGGTCGGGATGGCGGCGGTGTTCGCGGGCGCGAGCCACGCCCCCATCGCCGCGCTCGTCATCGTGTTCGAGCTGACCGGCCAGTACTCGATCATCCTCCCGCTGATGGCCGCTGTGGCCCTGGCCACGGGCGTGAGCCACCTCGTCTCCCACCAGACGATCTACACCCTCAAGCTGCTGCGCCGCGGTGTCGACATCGACGCAGAGGACAGCCCCGATCTGCTCCGCAGCCTCACCATCGGTCAGGCGATGCAACCGGTCCCCGACGGGGTCGATCCGTCGACCCCGCACAGAACGCTCGTGGAACACCTCGGCGCCGCCCGCTACGGCGCCGTACCGGTCCACGGCGTGGGCGGGTACCAGGGCGTCGTGCTGGCCGCCGACGCCGGCGACGCGGGCGACGCGGAACCGACCGCCGCCGACCTGCTGACCGTCCTGCCGGTGCTCCGGCCCGAGGACACCCTGCACGACGCCGTGTCGCTGCTGCACCGACACCACGCCACCGGCCTGCCGGTCGTGCCCGCCGACGGCGACGGCCCGGTGGGCTGGCTCGACCAGCGCGACGTGCTCGCCGCCTACGCGGCGGCGCGTTCGGCAGCACCGGCACCTGTCAGTACGAGAACCGTCCCGTCCAGGACCTAGACCGACCGACCACAGGGAGCAGCACCATCACCCGCTCGACGATGTTCGACCCCGGCTCGGCCACCGCCAGCGACCGCCACCGCGTGGTCTACGGCCGCTACCAGAAGATCTACACGCTGGTCGAGTTCGCGGCCGCCGTCGCGTTCGTCGTCGGGAGCACACTGTTCTTCTACCCCGCCCAGCAGGAGCCCGCGACGTGGTTCTTCCTTGTCGGCTCGGTCCTGTTCGCGGCCCGGCCCACGGTCCGGGTACTGAGGGAGAACCATCTGGCTCGCCTGCCGCTGCCGGGCGACGGCAACCGTGGGGACAGCTGATCGGGACCGGCGATCGTCCGGACCCTCAGCTGCTCTGAGCAGGCGCCATCTGGCCCGGCCCGGCGTCGGCGGTCGCGCAGTCGACACCCGGAACGCCCCGGCCGTGCAGCGACCCCCCCGTGTCTCGACGACGAAGTACAGGGCGACCATCCCGACCACGCACGACAGCATCATGTAGTAGGTGGGCACGAGGTTGCTTCCCGTGACGCCGATGAGGGCGTCGTTCACCGCCAGCGCCGTCCCGCCGAACGCCGCTGTCGCGACGTTGTAGGAGATGGCCATCCCCGAGTACCGGACGTGGGTGGGGAACATCGCCGGGAACGTCGCGGAGATCGTGCCCAGCTGCAGCACGGAGACCAGGCCCAGCACGGTGAAGGCGATGATGGCCCCGATGCGCTCCACGGGCCGTGGCGACGTGGTCGTCGGTTTCCGGCCAGTGCGAGCCCCAACGCCGTGCGGATGCGCTCGTCGTCCTCGACCATGAGCAGCCGCGTCCGCACATCGACACCCGCCCTGTCCCGATCCGGACCGTGCGGCACCGGAGCTGTCATGTCCACCATCCCCACCGGCCTCGCCCACCAGAGGCCACAGCCTGCCCGAGACGAGCCATCCGGTCACCTTGCCGGTGCTCCTATCCGGCGGGCAAAGCGAACAGCGTGACCAGAGCCATCACCGCCGCGAGCGCGCCGTATCCCACCTTGCGCGGGATCCCCTGACAGGTGCGCAACGCGATGACGGCCTGGAAGGCGTAGTACGCCGAGAACGCGCGGGAAGCGATGGCGATGATGGTGTAGGTCGGCACCGTCGCGGCGAGGGCAGCGGCGGCGGCGCCACCGATCAGGTAGGGCCGGGCGCCTGTCATCCAGGTCGACAGGCCGCGCAGGTTGCCGTCGGCGGCCGCCGTGTCGGCGACGGCGGCACTGAACTGGCTCAACAACGCCGACAGGGCCAGCGGCAGCGCCAGGAGCGGCGCCACCCGGTCGGTGATGTCGAGCAGGGTGTCGTCGGCTCCGGCCGCGGTTCCCAGGCCCATGGCCGGGGTGGCGGCGGCGACGAACCCGATGTAGATCGAGGCGGCGACGAGTTGCGCGACGCGGGAGGCCAAGATCCGCGTCGGACCGTCGAAGGCGTCGCCGAGGTAACGGACGGTCTCGAAACCCTGAACGGTGATGACGATCCCGCCCAGCACCAGCGCAGCGGTCAGGATGCCGGCGTCGGGCAGAGGCGGCAGGGACAGGCCCTGACCCGACACGATCGTGATGGAGCCGGCCACGACGAGCGTGCCGCCCAGGACCGTGGTGAGCACCAGGACCGCGATCAGGCTGACCCGGTCGAGCCGGTCCAGCCCGTCGAACCCGCGGGCGACGCCGACCGCGACGATCACCATGACCGCCACCACCGCGGTCACCCGTTCGACGACGGGATGGGCTCCGGGTGCGAGGTAACCGAGCACGTACTGAGCCATGATCCGCAGGTAGAGGGCCACCGAGATGACGTAGGCCACCACGATGACACTGTCGCTGATCCGGTCGAGCCGGGCCGTGCCGGTGTCCAGCCGCCCCTGCGCGGCGAGCGGCTCCACCGTGGCGACGTTGTGCCGGATCGCGGTTCCCACCACCCAGGCCAACCCGGACACCGCCACGGCACCCAGCACGGCGGCCCGGCCCAGCGTGCGCTCCAGCACCGGCACGATGATCAGCAGACCCGAGCCCAGGATGGAGGCCAGAGGCGTCACAGCCGCGCGGAGTACCTGGCCCCGGCGGACCGGAGATGCGCGTGCCGGACCGTCGTCGATGTGGGCACCGTACGGCCCGCGGCGGCCCGGAGCCTCCTCGGGCGGCCTTCCGCCCGGTGGCACCAGGCAGAGCCACGCCCACGTTGCGGTCCCACGCCGGCAGGCCCGGTGGGAGACTTCGTCGATGGCGTTGGGACGGGGGCGGCCGGATGCCGCACCACGAGGCCGACGACAGTGGGCCAACCTCGCGCGTGAGGCCCGGTCGTGGCCGACGTTGCTGGTCACGGCGGTCTGCCTCTTCGGCGGCCTGCCCCTGGTGGTGCTGCTGACCCCGGATCAGCAGGTGCACGTCTTCGGTCAGCTGATCACGGTGGGCGCCCGCGATCCGCAGTTGTCGCTCTCCGGGCCGGCGCAGGTCGTTCAGATCGGCAACACCAGGCTCGACCTGCCGAGAGTGCAGGTCTACGGACCGATTCGACCGCGTCTGTCGCTGGGGCCGGTGGACCGGAACGACGTCGCTCTGCGCGCGCTCGATCCGCAGAACTCCGCTCGGGTAGGCACCGCCGCCGTCCAGACATTGATCGACGGATTCGTCCGCTGGTACCTGTGGGGCGCCGTCGGGATCGTCGCGGTCGCGGTCGCCATCAGCGGCCTCGGCGGCTGCGTGCGGATGCTCGTGGTGCTCGATCGGGCCAACCGTCGTCCTCACGATCCGGTTCCGGTTGCCCGGCTGTGGCACGGTCTTTCCGGCGCCATCGGGCGCATGACCGCCGTCGCCGTGACCGTGTCGGTGCTCGTCTGGGTGGCCGGCGGAGCACTGGCCTACGAAGGAACCACACGCGGGCTCGCCGGGGTCAGCTCACTGACCGATCTGGTCGGGACGACGCAGGTCACCCCCTCGCCGGTCGGTCCGCCCGTGTCCGGTTTCGTCGGCGCAGTGATCGGCGACTCCCGGGTGGCCCGCCTGGGCGGTCCGCCTGTCCCGGATGCGGATGACAAGGACTCTGCGTGTGCACGCAGCTCGGATTCGCTGGCCGCGGAGCTGACGCTGATGCGTTCGGCGCCCGTGCTGAACCTGGCCTGCCAAGGGGCCAGCATCTCTCGGGGCCTTCGCAGCACCCAGGTGGTGGGCCCGGTCATCGTGCCGCCGCAGATCGGCGTCCTGAAGCAGGTTCAGAACCTCCGGTTCGTGGTCGTCGCCATCGGACCCAACGATCTGAACTGGGCGGATTTCCTGCTGTACTGCTACGGCCTCGCCAGCTGCAACGACCGGCTGACCGACGGCGAGTTCGCCTACCGGATCGCCGCGTTCGACCAGGACTACGCGGCCCTGCTCCAGGACCTCGACGGTCTGCCCGGCCGACCTCAGGTGATCATCATGACCTCGTACGACGCCTTCGTCCCCGGGACCGGGCCCGACTGTCCCGACGCGCGGGGCCCGCTGGATGTCGCCGGTCTCGACGCGGACAAGATCGAGCTGCTGTCGGAGCGCAACACCCAGCTCAACGCGGTTCTCGAAGCGGGCGCGGACAAGTACGGATTCACGGTCGCCCGCCCGGATGTGACGCCGCTGTGCGGATCCCACCCCGACGGGCTGGGGCCGGATCTGCAAGGGCTGTCCGAGCAGGACCCGTTCCATCCGACGGCGATCGGCTCGCTGCGGCTCGCCGCCTCCGTGGCCCAGGCGATCGAACGTCCGCAGCCCTGACGTGCCGCAGCCGAGACGCGCGCGACGGTCAGGCCTCGACGCGGTGCGGGCCCAGGTCCATCGCCCCGACGGCGGACCCGTCCAGCCCGGTGGCGTCCGCCGTACGCACGATGCGTTGAAAGGCGCCGAGAACGGCCGCCGCATCGATGACGGCCGCCACCCCCAGCATCACCTCCACCGCGCGCCGGCTCGACGCCAGGTCGCCGGTGCGCAGGACGGCCGCCCGCGCGAACCGCGTCAGCGCCGCCGTCGCGTCGTCGGCACCGCCGACCGACCGGCCGGCGTGGGCCACCCGCAGCAGCGCGCCGTGCCCGGTCGCGCAGTAGGTGCACCCGTTGAGCTGCGCCACCGTGGTGGCGATCAGCTCCATCTGGGCGCGGTCCAGCGACCGCCCGGCGTCGTGGGTGAGGTCGGGCACGTGCTCGGTCGGGACGTAGTGGGCCGCGTTCAGGGCAGCAGCCGCACGCATCGTGTCGGGCACCAGGCTCAGCGCGCGAAGCGCGTTGCCCGTGCGCCCCGGGAACAGGTCCCGCTCAGGGGCGGCCGGGGCGTCGGGGTCCAGGGCCAGCACCCAGTAGAGGTCCCGGCGTAGCCCACCGGGGCGGTAGCGGTCCGGGCGGCCCGACGCCGGCGGCGGCAGGGTCGCGAGGGGCAGGCCCAGTGCCCGGTGGAACTCGTCGATGTCGAAGGTGACGAGCGCGCAGCCCAGCAGCTCGACGTAGTGGCCGTCGGTGATCCCGTGCGCGGCCAGCCCCTCGACCCAGGACCTGCTCAGCCGGGCCGGGTCGGTAACGACCCGGTGGACCGCGTCGACGGCGGCCTCGGGCAGGTCGCCCGCGGCGCGGTGAGCACCGGTGACGCCGTAGGGGGACAGCGCGGCCCGGCGCCGCGTGCAGAGGTCGCAGTCGAGCGCCCGGCGCGACTCCCCGGCGATAGCCAGCCGCTGCGACCCGGTCCACCACGACCCCGCTCCCGCGACGCGCGCCCACGCGAGCCGGTGGGCGTCGACGAGATCGGCGCGCAGCGGCCACCGACCGCCCGGCGTCACAGGATCCGCAGCCGGTCGAGGACGTCGGCGGGCTCGGCCCGGCGCGTGTAGTCGGCGTCGACGAAGGCGAACCGGACCACGCCGTCGGGGTCGATCACGTACGTGGCCGGCAGCGGGATCTCCGGGTGCGCCGTGCCCTGCCGGGACGCCAGGCTCTCACCGCGGCTCTCCAGCCGGGCCAGCGTGTCCGCGGGCACGGCGTGGACGATGCGGAAGGTGCGGGCGACGACGTTGTCGTGGTCGGCGAGGACGTCGAACGACAGCCCGTCCCCGGCCGAGGTGGCCGCCGAGACATCCGGTGACTCCGGGCTGATCGCCAGCAGCCCGGCGCCGAGAGCGGTCAGCTCCGGCATGTGCCGCTCCCAGGCCCGCAGCTCCACGTTGCAGTAGGGACACCAGCCCCCGCGGTAGAACACGACCACGACAGGGCCACGGGCCCGCAGGTCCGCGAGCGCCACCGGCCCGCCGTCGACGCCGGGCAGCACGAAGTCGGGCGGCCGCTCACCGACGCCGACGGCCCGGTCCGCCAGCCCCGTCGCCGCGAGCTCCGCGGCCGCACGCGCGCGGGTCGCACGCTCCTGCGGCGACCACCCGGACGAGGCCCTCTCTCGCAGGGCGTCGAGCTCCGAGGCGAGGGACGCACCGGCCGCCCGGCCGCCGTCGCCCTGCGGCTGCGCTGCATCCACCGGCCCGGCGGTCACGGCTGGGCCGGGGCGGCGTCTGTGGCGGGGCGTCGGAGGCGCCGCGGGCCGCGTGACCCCGTCGCGGCGGCCCGCTCGGCCACCTCGACGGCGTGGGCCTCCTGGACCATGCGCCGGGCCCGCACCATCGCGCGGTCCCCCCGGGCGAGCCGGTCGAGGTCCCAGCGGGCGACCCGGCCCTGCGAGGCCTGCATGGGCGCGTCGCCCCCGAGCAGGCACGACGCCAGCGTCCCGACACCGAGATTCTCGTTGAACTGCGTCCCGGCGAAGACGCCGGTCAGGCGGGACAGGACGGCCTGCCGGAGGCGTCCCCCCGATGCACTCCTCCCCATGATCATCCAGACGGTGAAGCTCCCGACGTCGCGCGGCGTGAACCAGAGCCAGCCCTCGTCCAGCCCCACGCCGAGGTCTCCCGGTGCGTGGTAGACGAGGTTGGGCAGGTACCAGTCGATGTGGTCGATGTTGAGCTGGCCCGGGTGCCCGCCCGGCTCCTTGTAGAAGGCGTGCAGGCCGCCGTCGCCCGACTCGGTGTAACCGATCTCGCCGAACGGCTTCTGCCCCGCGAACAGCAGGCAGCTGCGGTGCAGCACCCCGACGTGGGTGAGGTCGGTGGCGTTGTCGAGCATGTTCAGGTGGCTGTAGGGCAGGTCGAAGTGCTGGACGAACAGCGACTTCTGGGCCATCACCGAGCGGGCGTGCGGCTGCGCGTCCAGGAACGGCTGCGGCTCCCGGTCTCCCATGTAGATCCACACGATGCCGCCGTGCTCCTCGGTCGGATAGGAGCGCGCGCGGATCTTGCCGCAGGCCGGGCTGTCCGGCCCGTCGGCGATGTAGGCGATGCACTCGCCGTCGCCGTCGAAGGTCATGCCGTGGTAGCGGCAGGTGATGGTGCCCGGCTCGACCACCCCGACCTGCCCGAGCGACAGCAGCGCGCTGCGGTGCGGGCACCGGTTCTCCAGGGCCCGGACCGCGCCCGTGGCGTCGCGGAAGAACACGACGTTGTCACCCAGCAGCGTGGCGGGCGTGGAGGTGTTGTGCCGCACCTGCTCGGACTCCACGGCCGGGTACCAGTACTCCCGCAGCCCGAGGAACGGGATCGTGTCCTGGTTCTCCTCCACGTAGTCCCAGGGGATCTCCTCGAGCGACGCGGGCTTGGCCGCGTCGCCGTAGGGAGCCTGCCACCAGCGCAGCATCCGCACGCTCGACGAGCGCAGCGGCTGGGTGCGGGGCCGGTCCACCCACCTGTCCAGCCCGGGGACCCGCTGCAGGCCCGCGAGCGCGAGCTCCTTGACCTGCTGGCGGGCGATCGCCCGGATCCGGGCCGGCGTGTTCACCGACGGGACGGCGGCGGCCACCCGGTCCGGCGGGATCGTCCTCGTGCGGGGCGGGCGGGGCGAGGTCGTCGTCATCAGTTCCTCCGGATCGTCGGTGGTGCCGGTAACGGCGCCGGAGCGCCGACATGGTCGAGCGCCAGGATCCGCGTCAGCGCGTCGCGCAGGCCGTCGGTGGCGGCGTCGTCGAACCGGTGGCGGCGCCAGCCGACGACCCGGTCAGGACGCACGAGGAGCGCGCCGCTCTCGGCCGTCTCGCGGGCGGCGGCGAACTCCCCGAACGGGTCCTCCACGAGCTGGCCCGGCCCGATCGGCACGACCGTGAGCGGGACGCCGAGCTCGGCCTCGACCTTCTGGGCCGCCTCCACCCATCCCGTCCCGGAGTTGCCGGTCAGCAGGACGAACCGGCCGCCCCCGCACAGGTCGTGGGTGGAGATCGTGGACGTCCCCCTGGCCAGCCAGGCGTGCGGCAGCGGTGCGCCCGGCCGGCTGCTGGCCTGGAAGTACAGCTCCGGGTCGCGCTCCCACGCGGGCTCCGGCGTGCCGTCCGGGGCGACGGCAGCGGAGGCGTAGCGCTGGTTCATCTCCACACCGTGGGTGTTGTAGACGTGGTGGGTGGAGTCGATGGCCGCACGCAGCGCCTCGCGCTGGGCCGCGGAGGCGTCGTCGGCGTCGCGCAGCGCCGCCATGTTGGCCCGCATCTGCTCGGCGTCGCCGGTGTCGAGCAGGCCGAGCGCAGCGAGGATCGGCGGGAAGTCGCCCAGGCTCCTGGTGGCCCGCGCCACCGTCTGGGCCGCGATCGGGGCCCGCTCGGCGTCGTAGCTGTCGAGCAGCCCCGGGCCGGCCCGGCCGCGCAGCACCAGCGCGAGCTTCCAGGCCAGGTTGTAGGCGTCGGCGATGGAGACGTTCGAGCCGAGGCCGTTGGTCGGAGGGTGGCGGTGGACCGCGTCGCCGAGGGCGAACACCCGGCCGCGGGACAGCTCGCGGGCGAACGCGTCGTTCACCGTCCAGGCCGACGTGGCGCGTATCGCCACCTCCAGGTCGGGCACCCCGACGAGGGTGCGGACCAGCTCGCGGGCGTCGTCGTCGGACAGCGCGGGCGGGCCGTCGGCGAGGTCGTAGTTCCAGATCGCCAGCCACCGGTGCCACGGGCGCACCATCCGGACCACGCCGATCCCCAGGCCGCCGCGGTCCGAACCCGGCGCAATGATCCAGTACAGGACGCTGGGGCGGTGCGCGACGTGCTCGGTCAGGTCGGCGTCGAACACGATGTTCAGCGAACCCGACACCCCCGTCCGGCCCTCGATCGGCAGCCCGAGGTCCGCCACGACCTGCGAGTTCGCGCCGTCGGCGCCCAGCAGGTAGCGGGCTCGGACGTCGTAGGTCTGGCCGGTGAGGGTGTCACGCACGGTGACCGTCACACCGTCGTCGTCCTGGTGGTGGGCGAGGTACTCGGTGCCGAAGCGCACCCGCGCGCCGCGCTGGGCGGCCGCGTTGACCAGGATCGGTTCGAGCAGGTTCTGCGGGAGGTCGCACATGCGGGTGGGGCTGGCCAGGTCGTGGTCGGCCATGCGCGCGGGGTGGGTGCCCCAGGTGCGGATCCGGCCCAGCTCGGTGCCGGCGACGCTGGTGCAGTAGGTGTTCTGCCCCATCAGCTCGCGCGGGGACGACGCGGCGACGGCCTCGTCCTCCAGCCCGAGATCGCGCAGGATCTCCATCGTGCGCTGGTTGGTGATGTGGGCCCGCGGGGTGCGCGAGGTCCACCCGTACTTGCTGACCACGACCGTGTCGACGCCGTAGCCCGCGAGCAGGGCGGCCGCGGCGGACCCGGCCGGTCCGGTGCCGATGACCACGACCTCGGTGTGGACCAGCGGTTCGGTGAACGTCATCGGGGACCCCTTTGCCTCGTCCGGCCTCCCGGGCGACGCTAATCGCGGCCTGCGACGGCACGCCAATACCGCTTCGGGTCGCCCGCGGACGCCGTTCGGGTATGGACGCCCGTCGCCGGCATCGGGATCACGACCCGCCCGACGGAGGGCGTCCGGTCCCCGGCCACGTGTCGAGGTAGGCGAGGAACGCCCGCAGCAGCGGGGTCGGCTCGCCGTCGCGGTGCAGGCAGCTGAGGTCCTGCGGGGGCGCGTCGGTGAGCGGCACGAACGCGACGCCGGGCAGGGCGATCGTGGTGGCCGAACGCGGCACAACGGCGACCAGACCCCCGATGGCGACGTAGGCCAGCGCCGTCACCACGTCCTCCGCCTCGCGGGCGACCCGCACGGCGAACCCGGCCTGCTTGCACAGCTGGCTGATCTCGTCGGCGAAGCTCGGCCGCGGCGCCGCGGGGAACAGCACCACGTCCTCGTCGCGCAGGTCGGTCACCCGGACCTCGCCCTGGCGTAGCAGCGCATGCGAGGCCGGGACGGCGACGAACAGCGGCTCGCTGTCGATGTGGCGGACCCGCAGGCCGGGCCCCTCGCGGTAGAGCCGGCTGAACCCGACGTGCATGCGCCCGTCGAGCAGCGCGTCGGCCTGCACGTTCTTCGGCGCCCGCTCCAGCCGTACCGTCACGTCCGGGTGGGTCCGCAGGAACCCGCGCAGCAGCCGCGGCACCGCGTCGAAGATCGTCGACCCGAAATAGCCGACGACCAGCCGGCCGACCTGCCCGGTGTCCGCGAGCCGCGTCCGCTCCACGGCGTGCTCGGACAGGCGCACGATGCGGTGGGCGCGGTCGAGCAGGACCGCCCCCGGCTCGGTGAGCTCGACGCCGGCCGCGGTGCGGCGGAACAGCGCCACCCCCAGCTCGCGCTCCAGGCGGTTGATCCGCCGCGTCAGCGGGGGCTGGGTCATGTGCAGCCGGGCCGCGGCCCGGCCGACGTGGAGCTCCTCCGCCACGGCGATGAAGCACTCGAGCTGTCGGATGTCGAGCGGGGCCACCGGCGCACCGTAGCCGCGCGGCCGGCCGGCCCGCGCTGCGCGACGGGTATCGAGTGTGGGCGCAAGCGGTATTGGACCGCCTTCCGCCCGGTCGCGCATCCTCGGGGAACGGCGAGGGCCGCCGCTGCCCGCGACGGCCCGGCCCAGGACAGAAGGGGGTTCTCATGACGGACTTCAACGAACGGGTCGCCCAGGTCGGCCCGGACATCCTCAACGCGATCGACGAACAGCTCGTCAAGCACCAGGTCACCCACGGCGAGTACCGGGCGGCCTGGAAGTGGCTGATGGGGCTGGCCGCGGCGGGCGAGGTCCCGCTGTTCCTCGACGTGTTCTTCGAGTCCACGGTGGAACGGATCACCTACGACGGGAAGCCGGGCTCCCAGGGCACCGTCGAGGGGCCCTACCGGATCGACGACACCCCGGAGCTGACCGAGCGCCCCTACGTGCTGCCGATGCGGCCGGACGAGCCGGGCGACCCGATGGTGTTCTCCGGGCGGGTTCGGGACCTGGACGGCGCCCCGCTGCCCGGCGTCACGGTGGACATGTGGCAGGCCGGGAACGACGGCACGTACTCCGGATTCGTCGGCGACGCCCCGCGCACCAACCTGCGCGGCCGGATGCTCACCGACGAGAACGGCAAGTTCACCGTGCGCACGATCCGCCCGGCGCCCTACCAGATCCCGAACTCGGGCCCGACCGGCGAGTTCCTCGACATGATCGGACGCCACTCCTGGCGCCCGGCACACTTCCACTTCGTCCTCGACGCCCCGGGCCATGAGGAGCTGACGACGCAGCTGTACTTCCGCGGCGGCGAGTGGCTCGACGGCGAGGGCGACGTGGTCGACGGGGTCAAGGACTCCCTGCTCATCGACGTCGAACCCGGCGCCGACCCCGAGCTGGCCGCGGAGTTCGGGCTGGCAGGGCCGTACCACATGGCCGAGTACACCTTCGTCCTGCGCCCGGCCGGCTGAGGTGTGCCACCAGCACTGGACGGCCCCGGACGGGGAGGCCGCCGCGGGCGCGCCCGTCGCCGTCGCCGTCGACGGCGGCGAGTCGATGCCCGGGTGGCGGTTCGCGCCGGCCGGGGTGCCGCAGGGCAGCTGCGTCGTCGTCCCCGACATCTACGGGCCGTCCCTGTTCTACCACGAGGTCGCCCGGCTGCTGGCCACCTCGGGTTTCACCGCCACCCTGGTCGACTACTTCTTCCGTGAGGGCCCGGCGGCCGACGGCTCGCGGGAGGCCGCGTTCGCACGCCGCGCCGGGCTCGACGAGCAGCGGGCGATCCGCGACATCGACGCCGCGGTCGAGCAGTTCGGGTCGGGCCCGGCTGCGCGCACCGGGGTGATCGGGTTCTGCCTCGCCGGCCAGCTGGCCCTGGACCTGTGTGCCACCCGCCAGGACCTGGCCACCGCGTGCTTCTACCCGTTCCCGGAGGGCGTCGCGGGCCCGGTGGCGGTGGCCGCGCCCCGGCCGGTGGACCTCGCCGCGCGGATCACCGGCCCGATCCTCGCGTTCTGGGGGGACGAGGACTACACCCCCGCCGACGTGATCGCGCGGTTCCACTCGGCCATGCGGGAGGCGGGGGCCGACTACACGCAGCACGTCTACGAGGGTGCGGGCCACAGCTTCCTGCAGGGCCTGGTCGACGACCGCCCCGACTCCGCCGCCGCGCGCGACGCGTGGACGCGGACGCTGTCGTTCCTGCGCGACGCCCTGCGCCCGGCCGAGCACGCCGGGCGGCGGTCATGAGCGACGTGCACGTGCGGTCGGTGGGCACCACGATCGTCGACCTGCCGATCCGGCGCCCGCACCGGTTCGCGACCCACCAGATCGACCACCAGACCTACCTGATCGTCGCGATCACCACCGACGGCGGCCAGGTCGGCGTGGGCGAGGGCGTCTCACCCGGCGGCCCGTGGTGGAGCGGGGAGAGCATCGAGGGCCAGCAGCAGATCATCGACCGCTACCTCGGGCCGGCCCTCGTCGGCTCCGACTGCCTGGACCTGCACGGCGCGATGCGGGTGATGGACCGGATCGCCTACGCCAACGACTTCGCCAAGGCGGCGGTCGAGATGGCGCTCGTCGACGCGGCGGCCCGGGCCCGCGACGTGCCGGCGCACGTGGTCATCGGGGGCGGCGCCACCCGCGACCGGCTACCGGTGCGCTGGGCGCTGTCCGGGTCCGGGGGCGCCGAGGTCGTGCAGGAGGCCACCGACCGGCTCGCCCAGGGCCACCGTTCGCTGAAGATGAAGATGGGCGCACTCCCGCCCGAGGACGACGTGCGCCGGGTCGGCATGCTGGTCGACAAGATCGGGGTGGACGTCGACTACCTCGCCGACCCCAACGGCATCTGGGACCTTCGCACCGCCATCTGGGGGATCCGCGAGCTCGAGGCGATCGGGGTGCGGGCCGTGGAACAGCCGGTCGGGCGGGCCGACGTGGCCGGAATGGCGGCCCTGTGCGGGCGCGCCACCGCGCTGCGGGTCGTCGCCGACGAGTCGGTGTGCCGGCCCAGCGACGCCCTCGCCATCGCCCGCGCCCACATCTGCGACGCCGTGTCGGTCAAGCCGGGGAAGGCGGGCGGGCTGCTGCGCGCCGCGCGGGTGGCGGCGATCGCGTCCGCGGCCGGGGTGGGCTGCTACGGCGGGACGGCCCTGGAGACCTCGATCGGCACAGCGGCCGCGGCGCACCTGTTCGCGGCGCTGCCCGAGCTCGACCTGGGGTGCGAGCTGATCGGGCCGCTCCTGCTCTCCGACGACCTCACCGTCGAACCGGTCCGCTACGAGGACGGCGACCTGCTCGTGCCGACCGGCCCCGGGCTGGGCGTCGAGGTCGACTGGGACAAGGTCGGGCGCTACACCCGGCGTTGCCGGTGAGCCCGGCCGCGGCAGGTCCTCTGCCATCGGTGCGGGAGTTCATGCACCAGCCGGTCGGGACGCGCGTCGTGTTCGGGTGCGGGACGCGGCGGCGGATCCCCGACGAGCTGGCCCGGATGGGCCTGCGCCACGTGCTGCTCGTCGGCGGCGACGACCCCCTGCGGCAGGTGGGCGACGAGCTGGCCGCCGCGCTGGGCAACACCCTGGCCGCGCGGATCATCGAGGTCGCCCAGCACGTGCCCGCCGCCGCGGCGCGCCACGCCGTCGAGGTCGCGGTCCGGGCCGGGGTGGACGGCGTCGTCACGATCGGCGGAGGGTCCTCGACGGGGCTCGCGAAGACGGTCGCCCTGGAGACCGGCCTCCCCGTTCTGGCGGTGCCCACCACGTACGCGGGATCGGAGATGACCGACATCTGGGGCCGGACGGAGAGCGCGGACAAGAAGACCGGCCGCGACCCGCGGGTCCGGCCGCGGACCGTGGTCTACGACGTGGAGCTGACGCTCGGGATGCCGGCCCGGCTGACCGGGATCAGCGGCCTCAACGCACTGGCTCACTGCGTGGAGGCCGCCTACGACAGCGAGGCCGACCCGGTCACCGTCGTGCTCGCCGCGGAGGGGGCGCGGGCCCTGGGCGCCGCCCTGGGCGCCGCGGTCGACGACGGCCGGAACCTGGCCGCGCGTTCGGAGACCCTGTACGGGGCATGGCTGGCCGGTACCGCGCTCGGCTCCGCCCGCATGGGTGTGCACCATCGCCTCTGCCACGTCCTGGGCGGCACCTTCGGCCTGCCGCACGCCGAGACCCACGCCGTCGTCCTCCCCTTCGCGGTGGCCTTCAACGCCGTGGCCGCCGCGCCCGCCCTCGCCAGGATCGGAGGCGTCCTGCCGGGGCGTGACGGCGTCGCCGCGACCCTGTGGGACCTCGGCCGGCGCGTCGGGGCGCCGGCGTCGCTGGCCGAGCTCGGCCTCGGCCCCGCGGACGCGATCCGGGCCGCCGAGGCCCTGGCCGCGCACCCGGGACCGAACCCGCGACCCGTCGACCGCTGCGGCGCTCACGACCTGCTGTCGGCCGCACTGGAGGGAACCCGCCCGCCCCGGGCGGCCTGAGCACCGGTGTTCGTGATGGGCGAATACCGAGTTCTGCAGAGGGTCGTTTCCGGGATCCGGATCGACGGCTTCACTTGAGGCATGTCAACCAGACGTGTCGAGCCGCCGCACCGGCCGGGTGTCGGCGGCCGGCGGGAACGTCACGGCGACCCGACGTGCGATATCGATCAGCTCGCCGACCCCGCTCCGACGACCGCCGTACGGGGCGGCGATGCCCAGCGGGAACGCCGCCACGTCGACGAGCGGGATGGCGAGGATGTCGGGCCGGTTGAAGTAGCGCAGCTTGGCCGCGGGC
>JBBQEF010000075.1:0-18804 GCA_038320445.1 Mycobacteriales bacterium | reverse complement strand
GATCGCGGGCGTGTCCATGCCCGCCGTCGCGCACAGCCGGTCCACCACGCCGTGCAGGTGCGGCTGCTGCTCGGGGGTCACGACGGTGGCGCGCATCGCGTAGAGCGCGAGGCGGTCGGAGAACCAGAACTGGGCCAGTAGCAGCCCGCCCGCGAGCAGCACGACGAGGACCACCGACTTGACCAGCGCGACCAGCGCGACGACGAACGCCACGTAGACGACGCAGAGCAGGACGACGGTGATCAGCATCCGCGCGGTGAGCCCGTGGTCGGGACGGAACCTGGTCGCCACGGTGATCGCCTCCGCCGGGGTGGACGGCCGCGGCGTCTCCGGGCCGTCACGTCCCCGACCGATGCTTCGCCCACCGCGCCGCTCCCGCGCAGGGTCCTTCGTCGGTGTCCGCGCGCCGGAGGTCCCCTGCCGTCAGGTGGTGTGCTCGATCGCGGGGTAGAAGCGGTCGGCGTGGATGCGCACCTCGGGCAGCCCCTTCGCCTCCAGCAGCCTGCCGACCGCGTCGCACATCCGTGGGGCCCCGCACAGGTAGGCGTCGAACGGGGAGGCGTCCCGGACGTCCTCGGCGATCACCCGGGTGACCCGCCCGGCCCGCCCGCCAGCGACGTCACCCGGCGGGCCCTGCGAGAGGCACGGCACGAACGTGAGGCCGGGCAGCCGCGCTCCCAGCTCCGCGAGCTCGTCGAGGTGGACCAGGTCCGCGGCGGTGCGGGCCCCGTAGTAGAAGCGGATCGGGACCTCGACCCCCCGGGCGGCGGCATCGGCGAGGATCGACAGGATCGGTGCGATACCGGAGCCGATCGCCGCCATGATGACGGGCCGTCCGGTGTCGCGCAGGAACATCGTGCCGAACGGCGCCTCCAGCTCGAGTGCGGCACCGGGCCGCAGCCCGTCGAGCATCCCGTCGACCAGGCCACCGGGGATCCGCCGGATGCAGAAGACCAGCTCCCGCCCCGGCCCGGGGGCGTTCACCAGTGAGAACGAGCGACGCTCCCGGCTGCCCCCGATCACGATCTCGACGTACTGGCCCGCCCGGAACGGGAACGCCTGCTCCACCTCGACCCGGAGCTCGACGAGGTCCGGGCCCAGCGGCCGCACCCCGAGCACGACGGCGCGGCGGGGGGCGGGCGGTTCCATCGGCGGGAGCTCCTCCACCCCGTCGTGCTGGTCGATCTCGACCACCAGGTCGCTCTCGGCGTACGTGCAGCACAGCAGGATCGCGCCGGCCTCGCGCTCGTCGCGAGGGATGGCGTAGACCGACGCCGCGTCGTCGTCGACGTCGCCGTCGACCAGCCAGTGCTTGCACGAGGAGCAGTTGCCGTGCCGGCACCCGTACCGCAGGTTGACGCCGCTGCGCAGCGCCGCGGTGAGGATGTCCTCCCCCTCCCCGACCGGGAACTGCTGCCCGGTCGGGACGAGCGTGACGTGCACCGGCCCGCGCTCAGACCGCGGCGGGATCGAGCTGGGACATGTCCGACGTGACGACGAACGCGTCGTCCTCGGTGCGCGCGCGCCCGTAGTAGCTCGTCATCGTGACGAGGAACCGCGACATCGACATCGGCCGGCCCAGGTACTCCTCGACCTCCGCGATCGGGATCCGGATGGTCCCCTCGGTCTCGAGCAGGAAGTAGGTGCTGTGGTCCTGCACCCGGATGTCCGGGCAGGAGTCGGCGACGTACTCGATCGTGGCCTGCGCCTCCTCGCTCTTCATCAGCACCAGCCCGACCGTCCGGCTGCCCGCCTCCGCGGCACTCACGGCGCCACCGCCGCGGGGACCCGCAGGCCGGCCTGCTCCAGCACGCCCTCGGTGGCGGTCACGACCCGTTCCCGCGCCTGCCCGCCCAGCCCGCCCGGCATCGGCGCCAGATCGAAGGCGGGCAGGAACGCGTCGACGGCAGCGAGCGCGTCGGGATACCACGAGTCGACCCAGCCCTGCATGATCTCCCGGTTCCGGGCCGCGGGCACCGGTCGGCCGTCCCGGTCGCAGTCGGCGGTCAGCAACGTGGCCAGGGCCCGGGTGGCGCTGCGGTTGCGGATCCGGTCGGCCTCCGCGGTCATCTCGATCACCGGTGTGACGGCGTCGCCGTGCCAGGGCGCGAGCCTGCGGAAGAACTCGCTGCCGATCAGCGACGTGACCAGCGGCTCCACCACGAGGTTGGTCATCAGCACCATCTCGCACCAGTCGTCGACCGCCAGCAGCCGCTCCACGATGCGCCGGGTCGGCTGGCACAGCGGGTCGTGGAGCCACGCGTCCATGCCGGCGCCCTCGGTGTAGCCGGCGATCTGGCCGTGCAGGTCCAGGCTGTAGAGCGCGATCGCCTGCTGGTGGCGCAGCCGGTCCATGCCGCTGAAGGTGTAGGTCATCGACAGGGTGTCCGAGAGCGCCTCCCGCGTGACGAACGCGTGCGCCCGGAACATGCCCCACTGGTAGGACGCGAACGCCTCGTAGTAGCGCGAGAGCAGGTCCAGCCACGCGGGCGCGATGTCGCCGAACGCGCCGTTGAGCTTCGCCGAGTCGATGGCCCGCTGGATCGAGCGCTCCTGCTGGGCCTGCAGCTTGATGTAGGGCCGCTGCCACAGCCCGGACGGGTCGCGGTAGGAGAACCAGTTCGGGTGCTCCATCGCGGTGGTCCGCGCGTCCTGGCAGCCCAGGCCGTCCGGGCGCAGGAGGTACCAGCCGCCGGTGTCGAACTGCCCGAGGTCGGGCTGGGTGTTGCAGATGACCGCCTCGTACTCCGAGAGCCTGCGCTTCTCGGGGCGGATGTAGGTGAGGTCGCGCGGGCTGTAGAAGCCCTCGGCCACGGCCTCCAGCGCCACGCCGTCCGACGTCAGCGCGGCCGTCACGTCGGTCGTCATCAGATCGCCTGGAACGCTTCGGCGGGCAGCTTCGGCAGCGGGTCGGAGATGACCGCCCCGGTCCGCCGGATGTCGTCGATCGTCCACAGCGACCGCTCGTCGGTGCGCAGGTGCGGCTGGCCCATGAGGGTCTTGCCGTCCGCGCGGAGCAGGCCGGCGTCGACGATGTAGCGCCAGAGCTCGACGCCGTCGTTGACCTCCCACCACGTCATGCCGCAGTGGCGTTCCGGGGCCTGGCGGAAGATGTGCTGGCACGCCTCCGAGCAGAAGGCGTGCCGCTGGCCGGCCGCGTCGATGTTCAGGCGGATCTCGTTGAGGTCCGGGCGCGGCAGCACGGCCGGCATCTGGCACGTGCGGCAGATCGGCGGCATGTCCGGGAAGAGCTCCAGTGCGAGGTGCCCGCCCTTGGGGTCGCCCATCTCGCGGTAGGCCGTCCAGAAGGGCCCGTAGTACTCCTCCCAGCCCGGGTACTTCTCCTCCAGGAACGCGAAGTCGTCCTCGAACATGCAGTCCGAGCGCCAGGCGTGCACGGGCCAGAGCGCGGCCGACACCATCGCAGCGGTGTGGCCGCCCCACTCGACGTGCCGCCGGGCGTCGTGGATCCAGCGGGGCACCTGCAGGCCGAACGGCTCGAGCCGCTCGATGTAGCTGCCGGCCCAGTCCTCCCAGATCCACTCCTCCCAGTACTCCTTGTAGGACTTCAGCCGGACCTTGGAGAAGTAGTCGTAGACCGCGCCCTGGAAGTTGTCGAGGAACACGTGCTGGCGCCAGAACGCCGTGTCGAAGTCCTCCTGGAGCATCGGCAGGTTGTCCGGTTCCGAGAGCACCGCGGCGAGCGTCGAGTAGCCGTTGGCCATGTGCCGCGACTCGTCGGACTGGATCGACAGGAACACCGACGGGGTCGCCTGGTCGCCGTTGGCCGCCGCGATCTCGGTGACGGCGACGAAGAGCGGGTTGGTGTAGGCGGTCTCCGCGACGACCTGCAGGTTCAGCGAGTTCGTGATCGGGTCGTCGTTCATGAAGGCCTCGAACACCGCGCGGCCCGGCCGGCCGATGGGGTCGAACGCGCGCATCTGGAAGCCGGAGTTGAACCCCGCCGGGTCCGGGGCGTGCTTGGCGAAGTACCGCATCAGGTACGCCTCCTGGTTGACGTGGCGCACCTCGTAGATCATCTGGGCGAGGTAGCCCTGTCGCAGCTCGGCGTTCTCCACGGTGTCCACGAGCATGGCCGTGCACTTGATGGCCGCGTACTCGCCGAAGTCGACGATCGCCAGCACCGGCTTCATGACCTCCATGAAGCGGGGATTCGCGTGGGAGGAGTTGTTCATCCGGCCCAGCGCGTCCTCGAGGGCGCCGTACTGGCGGTCGTCCTTCTCCTCCTCCATCCCGACGTACTCGCGCACGAGCGTCCGGAACGGGTCCTTGGTCTTCGGGGGGATCTTGTACTTGGTGGGGTAGCGCGCGTCGCGATGGAAGTAGCTCGGCTCCCAGTCGAAGGCTTTGATCTTCTCGTGCTGGTTCGAGACCGATCCGGCCATCTGAGCACCCCGTCCGCCACCTGTGTGTGGTCAGGACTGTCACACCGGCCGCCACCGGCAGACACCTCCGATCGGAGGTCGGCCCCACCCTCGACCCGTATGCCGGAGGGCGCGCGGCGCGTACCGTCGCGCACATGCCCCGACGACGTGGTGCAGCAGGACCGACACCGGTCCGGGTGCTGCTCGTCGACGACCATCCCATCGTCCACCAGGGCGTCGAGCGCCTGATCGAGAGCGCCCCGGACATCCGGCTGTGCGGCGCGGCCCTCACCGCCGCCGAGGGCGCCCGCGTCGCCGCCGCCACGTGCCCCCACGTCGCCCTCCTGGATCTGCACCTGCCCGACATGTCGGCCCCCGATGCGGCCGCGTCGCTGCGCTCGGCGAGCCGCGGCGTCAAGCTGATCCTGTTCACCGGCGACAGCAGGCGCACCGTCGGGCACGTCGCGGAGCTGGTGGGCGTGGACGGCGTGGTGCACAAGGACAACGCGTGCACCACGCTGATCACCGCGATCCGGGAGGTCTGCGCCGGGCGGCGGTTCAGCGACCCGCTGGTCGGCGACGCGAACCCGCTCGCCCTGTCCCGGCGCGAGTTCCAGGTGCTGCAGCAGATCGCCACGGGCGACAGCAACGCCGAGATCGCGCGCCGGCTCGGCCTGACCTCCAACACCGTGAAGTCCTACGTCCAGACGCTGCTCGTGCGCCTCGACGCCCGCAACCGGCTCGACGCCGTGCTCAAGGCGCAGCGGGCGGGCGTCCTGTAGCCGCGGGGACCCACGCCCGGACGGTGCTGCCGCCCTCCTCGTTGCGGGTGAACGACACCCGCCCCCCGACGCGCCCGACGGCCTCGGCGATCGCGCTGCGGCCCAGGCCGGGCCCGGCGGCCGGGGCAGTGCTTCCCGCGGTGCCGTCGTCGGCCACGGCGAGGGCCAGCCCGCCGTCGCGCGGGTGGAGGCTGACCAGCACCGAGTGGGCGTGGGCGTGCTTCTCCACGTTGAGCAACGCCTCCCGGGCGACGCGCAGCAGCGCGTCGGTCCGGGCCGCGTCCAGCCGCGGCAGGTCGCCGAGGACGACGAGCTCGGCGGCGACGCCCGTCCGGGCCGCGAAGTCGCGGCAGTCACCCTGGACGGCGACGGCGAGCCCCTTGCCCGACGGCGTCTCGTACAGCGACCGGGTCTGCGCGCGCAGATCCGACGTCGCGCGCGCGGCCTGGTCGATCGCGTGCAGCAGGCGCTCCCGCCCGGGCCCGGTGGGCAGGTCCGCCTCGATCGACATCAGGGTGGCGCGCAGGCTGAACAGCGCCGCTCCGACCGAGTCGTGCAGGCGGACCGCCATCTGCTGCCGCTCGCTGTAGACCGCGACCTCGCTCATCTCCCGCGCGCTGTCGGCCACCTCCATCGCCACCGCCGTCTGACGCGCGAGGGCGAGGAGCTCGGCCCGGTCCCGGTCGGTCCACGGCCGCGGCGCGCGGCGCGCGGCGTAGAGCACGCCGTAGAGCCGGTGGGCCCGGGCGACCGGCGCCACCATCACCGCGCGCAGCCCCTCGGCGCGGACCGCGTGGTCGAAGTCGTGGGTGATGCTGCGGCTCGCGCAGTAGTCGTCGACGGCCACGGTGCGCCGCAGGACCGTCGCCTGGCCGCCGAGGCCGGCCTGAGGGCCGACCACGAGCCCGTTCAGCTCCTCGGTACGCGCTCCGACCACGGCCCGGACCACGACCGTGTCGATGTCGTCGACGCGCTCGGCGCCCGCGGCGAGGTCGGCACCGAGCCTCTGGTGGATGACCTCGGCGGCGTGCCGCAGGGCTGCGGTGCTGTCCAGCAACGACAGCACTGCAGCGAAGTCCGGGCTGAGTCCGCCTCCTCGCATGGAGCGACACCACACCCCCGGCCCACTCCCGCACAAGGGCCCGACGTCGACCAGGAGGATCAGTCGTGGTCGGGCACGCCCGTGACGACGTGGCCCGCGGCCTCCAAGGACTCGGCCAACAGGCGGCGGACGTGGCCGCCGCGGGCGCGGTAGACCGCGCGGCGGCCGTCGCGGCGGGTGGCCACCAGCCCGGCGATCCGGAGCTTCGCCAGGTGCTGCGACACCGCGGGGCGGGCCGCGCCGACCGCCTCGGCCAGGTCGGTGACGTCGTACTCCTGACCGCACAGCAGCCAGAGCAGCCGCAGCCGGGTGGGGTCGGCCATCATCCGGAACGACTCGACGGCCGCGTCGACGTGCTGGCCGGGGGGCAGTTCGTCCCACCGGACCGTGTCGTCCGCAACACTGGTGTTGTCGTGTGCGTACATGAGCACCTATTCTCGTCGGTATGAGCACCACAGTGCACCACGAGCACGGACACGAGCACGGCCGCGAGCACGCGCCCCGGAAGCTCTGGCACTCCGTCACGCACCTCGTCACGCCCCACAGCCACGACGCCGCCGACCGCGTCGACCCCGCCATGGAGTCCTCGCGCGACGGCATGCGGGCGCTGTGGATCTCGCTCGCCGTGCTGGGCGTCACGGCCGGGTTCCAGGCCGTGGTGGTGGTGATGTCCGGGTCGGTCGCGCTGCTCTCGGACACCCTGCACAACCTCGCCGACGCCCTCACGGCCGTGCCGGTGGGCATCGCGTTCGTCCTGGGCCGCCGCCCGGCCACGCGCCGCTTCACCTACGGCTACGGCCGCGCGGAGGACGTCGCGGGCATCGTGGTGGTGCTGGTGATCCTCGCCTCGGCGGTCTTCGCCGGGTACGAGTCGATCCGCCGCCTCGCCGAGCCGTCGGACGTCCGGTTCCTGTGGGCCGTGGCGCTCGCCGGGCTCGTCGGTGCCGCGGGCAACGAGATCGCCGCCCAGGTGCGCCTGCGCACCGGCCGCCGCATCGGCTCGGCCGCGCTCGTCGCCGACGGGCTGCACGCGCGCACCGACGCGATCACCTCCGCCGCCGTGCTGTTGTCGGCAGGCGGGGCGGCGCTGGGCTGGCGCTGGGCCGACCCCGTGGTCGGGCTGGCGATCACCGCCGCCATCGCCACCGTCACGTGGGGTGCGGCCAAGCAGGTGCTGGCCCGGCTGATGGACGCCGTCGACCCGGCACTGGTCGACCAGGGCACCGCGGCGCTGCGGCAGGTGGACGGCGTGGTCGACGTCGAGAACGTCCGGCTGCGCTGGATCGGCCACGCCCTGCGCGCCGAGGTGGACCTGTCGGTGCCGGCCGGGGTCACCGTCGAGGACGCCCACCGCATCGCGCACGACGCCGAGCACCGGCTCACCCACACCGTGCCCCGGCTGACCGCGGCGACCGTGCACGCTCACCCGGCCACGACCACCCGGTAACCCGGATCGCGTCGATCCGGGGATCCGGCCCACGCACCGCGCGGTACCCCGAGCCGATCTTCTCGTAGACACCTGCCATCCGTCGGACACTAGGGTCGACGCCATGACGAAGGGCAGGGTCTTTCTGCTGCGCCACGGCGAGACCGCGTGGTCGCTGTCGGGCCGCCACACCGGCATCACCGACATCCCCCTGACCGAGCGCGGGCGCGGCCTGGCACAGGCGGCCGGCACGGCCATCACCCGCGTGCGCGGCGACCTGCCGCCCGCGCTGGTCCTGACCAGCCCGCGCACCCGGGCCAGGGACACCGCCGCGCTGGCCGGCCTGCACGCCGACCGCATCGACGAGCGGCTGGCCGAGTGGGACTACGGCGTGTACGAGGGCATCACCACCGACGAGATCCGCAAGACCGTGCCGGGCTGGTCCGTGTGGACCCACTCCTGTCCCGGCGGGGAGTCGGCCGAGCAGGTCGGGGCGCGCGCCGACGCCGTGATCGCCGACGCCCGGGCGGAGCTGGACCGGGGAGATGTGATCCTGGTCGGGCACGGCCAGTTCAGCAGGGTGCTGGCCGCTCGCTGGATCGGGCTGCCCGCGTCCGGCGGGGTGCACTTCGCGATGGAGGCCCCGGCGTGGGCCGTGCTCGGCGACGAGCGGGGCGTCCCCCAGCTCAAGCACGTCAACCTGCGGGCCCTGTGACCGGCGCCGTGATCCGGGACGTCGCTCCGTCCGACGTGCGGGCCGTCGTCGGCCTGGTTCGCGAGCTCGCCGAGTACGAGAAGGAGCTCGCGTCCTGCCACCTCACCGAGAAGCAGCTCGCCGCTGCGCTCTTCGCGCCCTCCCCCGCCCTGTTCGGCCACGTCGCCGACGTCGACGGCGAGGTGGTCGGTTGCACGCTGTGGTTCCTGAACTTCTCGACGTGGCGGGGCGTGCACGGGATCTACCTGGAGGACCTCTACGTGCGCCCGGGGCACCGCGGCGCGGGTCTGGGCCGGGCCCTGCTGGCCCGGCTGGCCACCGTCTGCCGGGAACGGGGCTACGCCCGCCTGGAGTGGTCGGTGCTGGACTGGAACGAGCCCTCGATCGCGTTCTACCGCGGTCTCGGTGCGGTGGCGATGGACGGGTGGACGACGTTCCGCCTCGACGGTGAGGCTCTCAGCCGGACATCGACCACTGACGGGACGGTTCGCTGATCAGCAGCAGGAACGTGCCGGCCACGTAGACACCGGCCGCGATGCCCGGCAGGAGCTGCTGGGACGGGCCGATCAACGAGTAGACCACCGGCAGCAGGAGCAGCTGGGTGACGATCGCGGGCGTCCGGGCACCGCGGCGTCCGCGCACGAGGCCGATCCCGACACCCAGCAGGGCCAGGCCGACCACGACGAAGTAGGCCACCTCCCCGAGCACCGCGGTGAACGGCAGGTCCAGGGAGGACGCCTGCACCCCGATCACGATCGCGAACGCGATCGCGGCCAGCGCCTGCAGGCCCACGAGCACCCCGGCGACGCGGATCTGGGTGGGCGGGCGGACGGGCACGATCACGAGAGTAGTGCGGCGGGAGCGGGCGGAATGTCCCGGTCCGGTCCGATGTTCACCCTACCGGGCCGTGATGGAGCCGCTACGCGTCGTCGTATCAGACGCGCAGCTCGTCGCAGCTGGGCTCTTCCCATCACTCGGGTGAGTGACGAAACGCGTCCACTCACCGATCCTCGCGGACCGTCGAGCCGATAAGGGCTCGCACCAGCGCAAACGGTGCCCCAAGGTAGGGCAGGCGAAAGCGAACATCCCGCGAGGGAGGTTCGGGCATGGTCCGACGGACATCCGGGTAACCGGGTTCTGCCGGGCGGGACGAGGTGCAACCCCTCGTCGCAACGAGGGCACGAGCAGTAACCGATCGTGTCGAGCGTCGTTGCGATGAGTGGGTGGGGAGCGGATGTCGGCTCACTCACCGGTTGCACGTCAGCCCTTGAAGATCCAGCGTGCTCGTGAAACTATTCACAAGCGCGGAAACACCGTGACGGACGATCGGCGCGACCCCGATCGCGCAAGTACGAGGAGCAGAGCAACATGGACTGGCGTCACCGCGCTATCTGCCGCGACGAGGACCCCGAGCTGTTCTTCCCTGTGGGGACCAGCGGTCCGGCGCTGCTGCAGATCGCCGAGGCCAAGACCGTATGCCGGCGCTGCCCCGTGGTCACCGAGTGCCTCACGTGGGCGCTGGAGAGCGGCCAGGACGCGGGCGTCTGGGGCGGCATGAGTGAGGACGAGCGGCGTGCACTGAAGCGCCGCAACGCGCGTACGCGCGCACGCACGGCATGATCAGCACCACCTGAACCAGCGCGCAGCACTGAACCAGCGCACCGCACTGAATCAGCGCACCGCACTTCCCCACCGAGGGCCCGAAACCGGACACGACCCGGTTGCGGGCCCTCGGTCGTTCCACCGGGCGCACGCGAGAGCAGCTCCGGAGGGGAGTCGGGGCTCCTCGTTGCGACCTGGAACCTCGACCACGAGGAGAAGGTTAACGCCCTCTCAGGGAGAGCCTGATGACGGCCTCCGTACCACCGCCGGGGCGCGCCCGCACCTGCAGCGCGGAGTCGAGCTCCGAGTCGAGCAGGGTGCGCACGATCTGCAGGCCCAGGCCGTCGGAGGTCGCCACGTCGAAGCCCGGCGGCAGGCCGTGGCCGTCGTCGGCCACCACGACGTCGAGGCTCCCGGCCGATCGCTGCGCGGACACCACGACCTCACCCGCCGTCCCGGGGGCGAACGCGTGGGCCAGCGCGTTGTGCACCAGTTCGGTCAGCACCAGCACGAGGGGCGTCGCCAGCGCGGCCGGCAGCGTGCCGAAGCTGCCCTCCCGGCGCACCTTCGCCCGCATCTCGGCGGTGGCGCCGTCACCGATGGCCGGCAGCACCTTGTCGACGAGCTCGTCCAGGTCCACCCGCTCGGCCACCGACACCGACAGGGTCTCGTGTACCAGAGCGATGGAGTTCACGCGGCGCACGCTCTCCGCGAGCGCCCGCCGGGCCTCGGGGATCGCCGTGCGGCGGGCCTGGAGGCGGAGCAGCGCCGCCACCGTCTGCAGGTTGTTCTTCACCCGATGGTGGATCTCCCGGATCGTCGCGTCCTTGCTCAGCAGGGCCATGTCGCGCCGGCGCAGGTCCGTGACGTCCCGCACGAGGATCAGCGCGCCCGCCGCGTCACCGCGGGGACGCAACGGCAGGGCCCGTACCAGCATCACCGCGCCCTGGGCCCGCACCTCCATCCGCAGCGAGTTGCGGCCGTCGAGCGCAGCGGCGATACGGGCCGCCACCTCCGCGGCGTCGAACGGGTCGTGCACCAGCTGGCGGGTGGCCTGGGCGAGCGAGACCCCGACGAGGTCGCTCGCGTAGCCCATCCGGTGGTAGGCCGACAGTGCGTTGGGGCTCGCGTAGGCGACCAGGCCGAGCGCGTCGAGCCGGATCAGCCCGTCGCCCGCACGAGGGCTCGTGTCGGCGCCGACGACCGCCGCCCGCGGCGGGACCGTGCTGTCGGCCACCATCTGGCACAGGTCCGACGCGCAGCCCAGGTAGGCGATCTCCAGCGGACTCGGGACCCGGGGCATCGCGAGGTTCGTGTCCCGCGACAGCACCGCGACCACCGCGCCCGCGTGACGCACCGGGATGGTCTCCGAGCGCACCGGTATCTCCAGGTGCCAGCGCGGGTTCTCCTCGCGGCAGATCCGGCCCTCGACGATCGCGCGGCGCAGCTGCGGGTTGTCCGCGACGGGGACGCGGGCGGCGACCATGTCCTCGGGGTGGGCCGTGGGCCCGGTGGTGGGCCGGGCCTGCGCCACGCACAGGAACTCCGCGCCGCCCAGCGGGATCCACAGCAGGAAGTCCGCGAACGACATGTCGGCCAGGAGCTGCCACTCGGCGACGACGCGCTGCAGGTGCTCGACCGCGTCGCCGGACAGGTGGGTGTGCTCGGCGAGCAGCTCGCTCAACGTCGACACGTGTGGTCGGCCTCCCGCTCCCCGCGATCGTCGATCACATCCAACCACGTGGGAGGATCGGACCCAGACGAGCGATACGGAGGAGGGAACCATGTCCAAGCGTGCCCGCAAGCGCCGCGACCGCGGCAAGAAGAGCGCCAACCACGGCAAGAAGCCCAACACCTGAGCACCGGGAAGCCGGGAGGGATCGTCCCTCCCGGCTTTCCGCTGTTCCGGCTAGCGCTGCTCGATGCGCGTGCTGCGGACCTCGACGGTGGTGGTGGTGACCCCGTCGGCCGTCGTGGCCACCGTCACCTCGGCCTGCTCCAGCACGGCCACCCGGATCTGCTGGCGCAGCTTCGCCTTGAGCCCCGTCGGGGCCTGCTCGCCACCGCACTTGGTGGCCAGGAGCTTCTTGAGCTTCTCGTCCAGCCCGTACTCGGCCAGGCACGGCCCGCACTCGTCCAGGTGCTGGGCGAGCAGGGCGCGGCGGCCCTCGTCGCACTCCTGGTCGAGGAACAGCCAGACCTCGGCCAGTACCTCGGAGCAGTTCGTGTCGTGGTGGTCGCCGCAGCTCACGACGCAGCCTCCTGACCCTGCTCCTGCTCACCGCGGATGAAGCCACGGTCGCGGGCGGTGTCGGTGAGCATGTCGCGCAGCTGGCGCCGGCCGCGGTGCAGCCGCGACATCACCGTGCCGATGGGGGTGCCCATGATGTCGGCGATCTCCTTGTAGGCGAACCCCTCGACGTCGGCGAGGTAGACCGCCATCCGGAAGTCGTCCGGCAGCTGCTGCAGGGCCGCCTTGACGTCGTCGTCCGGGAGCAGGTCCAGTGCTTCCACCTCGGCGGACCGCAGGCCCCGCGACGTGTGCTCGGAGGCCTGGGCCTCCTGCCAGTCGGTGATCTCGTCGGTGGGCGACTGCAACGGCTGGCGCTGCTTCTTCCGGTAGCCGTTGATGTAGGTGTTGGTGAGGATGCGGTACAGCCAGGCCTTGAGGTTGGTGCCCGCGCGGAACGTCCGGAACGCGGAGTAGGCCTTGAGGAAGGTCTCCTGCACGAGATCCTCGGCGTCGGCCGGGTTGCGGGTCATCCGCAGGGCAGCGCCGTAGAGCTGGTCCAGCAGGGGCATCGCGTCGCGCTCGAAACGAGCTGCGCGCTCCTCTGCCGTCTCCAGCTCCTGGTCGACGACGTCGACGGCCACGGGTTCGGCCGCCTGCTCGGTGCCGGGCACCGCGCTCCTCTCGCGCCGGATCACGCGGGGCGCGACCTGGGGGACGGCCACCGCTGCGGTAACCGGATGACGGGGCGAGCGTACGCGCTCGGCCCTGGTCCGGCTCGCCGACCGCGACGGCGGGGCCTCCATCACTGCGTGCATCACGAACGTGTCCAACACGGACTCCCGCCGGGTGATTCCCCTACGCTCCCGTGACGTGGTCGTTCGCGCGGAGACGGAACAGTGACCGGCAAGGGAACCCCGGCGACGGCACAGCTGGTGAAGGCGAAGGTGACCCACCGCCTGCTCGGCTACGAGCACGGGGGCGGGGCCGCATACGGGCCCGAAGCGGCGGAGATCCTCGGGCTGGACCCGGCGACGGTCTTCAAGACGCTCGTGGCCGAGGTGGACGGCGTGCTGACGGTCGGCGTCGTGCCAGTGTCGGCGATGCTGAACCTCAAGGCTCTCGCGGCGGCCGTCGGGGGCAAGCGGGCGAGGATGGCCGAGGGCGCGACGGCCGAGCGGGCCACCGGATACGTCGCGGGCGGCATCTCCCCGCTCGGCCAGCGCAAGCGCCTCCCGACGGTGCTCGACGTGTCGGCGCAGCAGCTGCGGACGATGTTCTGCAGCGCGGGGCGCCGCGGCCTGGAGGTCGAGCTGGCGCCCGCCGACCTCGTGCGCTTGACAAGCGCGACGTTCGCCCCGATCGCGACCTGACGCCCCGCGCGGGGCTACGTGGCGGGTGGCGTCACCGTCGGGAGCCACGTCGCCACGGCCGCGCGGAGGCCGGGGGTGTCGGACTTCAGGCTGTGGTCACCGCGGAGCAGCACCACCTCGCGGCCGGGAGCGGGCTCGGGGCGGCCGAAGGGGTCACGTTCGCCCTGCACGACGAGGATCGGGACGATGGGGGCGGCCAGCTCACCGAGGCGGTCCTTGTCCGGCCTGCCGGGCGGATGCACCGGGAACGCCAGGCACAGGACGCCGATCGCGCCGCCGGCCGTGGCCGTGCGGCAGGCCACCCGCGCCCCGGAGCTGCGCCCACCGAACAGCAGCGGGAGATCGCCCCGGACGTGGTCGGCGACGGCCAGCCAGGCCGTGTCGAGCTGGGCGGCCGGGGCCGGGGCCCGGCGGCCGGCCACGCGGTAGGGCTGCTCGACGAGCACCACCGACACCCCCGCCGCGACCGCCACCCCGGCCGCCGCCACCAGATCCGGGGCCGCGACCCCACCGCCGGCGCCGTGCCCGAGCAGCAGGACGGCGCGCGCGCCGGGCGCGTCCTGGCGGGTGATCCGGGCGGGGCCGTGAGGGGTGTCGAGCTCGACGGTCATCGGCGGCCGCCGTGATCGTCGCGTCGCGGCCGCGTCGCGGGCCTGCTGAGCATCACTGCGGGTTCGGCCCGGCGAGCAGGTCGAGCTGGAGCGGCGCGGGCACCTCACCCGGCGGGAGCGGCGCGAGCAGCTCGGGTCCGTTGTTGCGAACGCTGTTGACCAGCGCCGACACCGGCCGCAGCTCCATCGCGGCCACCAGCTCCGCGCTCGGCGGGGCCAGGAGGTCGGCGACCGATCCGCCGTCGGCGTCGGGGTTCAACCACGCCTCCCACGCCGCGGGCGGGAGCACCAGCGGCATCCGGTCGTGCACCTGTGCCAGCGGGCCGACCGCGGCCGTGGTGAGCACGCACGCCGTGACGAGGCCGTCGGGGTACCGGTTCTCCGGGTCGTCCTTCGGCTTCCAGAACTCCCAGAGGCCGGCCATCGCCAGCGATGCCCCGTCGGTGTAGTGCGTGTAGTACGGCTGCTTGTGGTTCTCGCCCCGCTGCCACTCGAACCAGCCGTCGGCCGGGAGCAGGCAGCGGCGGGCGGCCAGCGCGCGCCGGAACGAGGGCTTCTCCCCCGCCGACTCCGACCGCGCGTTGATCATCCGGGCGCCGCTCTTCGGATCCTTCGACCACGACGGCACGAGCCCCCACCGCACGACGCGCAGACTGCGCTCGGTGGAGTCGGGGTCGGGTGTGCCCTCGGCGTCGCGGGGATGGCGCTCGACCACCGCGACGACGTTCTTGGTCGGGGCGACGTTGTAGTCGGGCTCGACCCCCTCGGTGGCGTCGACGGCGCGGAACTCGTCGGCCAGGTCCGCGGGGGCCTTGATGGAGGCGTAGCGACCGCACATGCGGCCCATGGTCCCAGTTGCCTCGATGACCCGCGGGACGGGCCGGAGCCGTCGTATTCTCCGACCACGACGGGTTCCGAGGACCTCCGCGCCCGGGTGGCGCAGCTGGAGCAGGAGGTCGCGCGCCTGCAGCAGCGGGTGGTGGAGACGAGCCGGGACGTCGCGGCCGCCCGGATCCTCGCCGGCGGAGCAGACCGGGACGTCGCCGACGTCACCCTGCTCGGGGGATGTCCACCGTCCGCATGACCGGCGATGGGGGATCATGTCCCCCGTGACCCCTTCCTGGCCCGCGCCGCTCGCCCCCGGCCCTGTCCGCGGCAGGGTGGCCGTGCCCGGCTCCAAGTCCGTCACCAACCGCGCGCTGCTGCTCGCCGCCCTGTCCGGCGGCCCGGCGTCCGTCTCCGGAGCGCCCGCCACGCGCGACACCGCGCTGATGGTCGGGGCCCTGCGCGCGCTCGGCGTCCCGGTCGCGGTGGACGGCGAGCACATCACCGTCGCCGCCCACGACGGGTTGCGCGGCGGCGGGACCGTCGACTGCGGGCTCGCGGGCACCGTGATGCGGTTCGTCCCACCTGCCGCGGCGCTCGCCGACGGGCCGGTCGCCTTCGACGGGGACGAGCGCGCGCGGGCCCGGCCGATGGGCACCGTGCTGGACGCCCTGCGGGCGCTGGGCGCACGGATCGACGGCACCGGGCTGCCCTTCACCCTGCACGGCACCGGCGGGCTGACCGGCGGTGCCGTCGTGATCGACGCGTCGGCGTCGTCGCAGTTCGTGTCCGGGCTCCTGCTCTCGGCCGCCCGCTACGACAAGGGCGTCACCGTGCACCACGACGGCAGGCCGGTGCCCTCGCTGCCGCACATCGCGATGACGGTGGACATGCTGCGCACGGCCGGTGTGGAGGTCGACTGCGGGAACGATGCGCGTTCCGCAGGCGATGCACGCGGCGAGGCCGACACCTGGCACGTGGCCCCCGGCCCCGTCCGGGCCCGCGACTGGGCGGTGGAACCCGATCTGTCCAACGCCGCGGTGTTCCTCGCCGCCGCCGCGGTCACCGGCGGCCGGGTCACCGTCGCCGGCTGGCCCGCGGGGTCGACCCAGCCCGGCGTGGAGATCCTCTCGGTGCTCGCCCGGGCCGGGTGCACCGTCGAGCCCGGGCCCGACGGCATGACCGTCACCGGCCCGGACGCGCCGGCCGGCGTCGACGTCGACCTGCACGACGCCAGCGAGCTCACCCCGACCGTCGCCGCCGTCGCCGCGCTGGCCACCGGGCCGACGCGGATCCGCGGGGTCGCGCACATCCGCGGCCACGAGACCGACCGGCTCGCCGCCCTCGCCGCGGAGATCAACGGGCTCGGGGGCGACGTCACCGAGACCCCGGACGGCCTGGAGATCCGGCCCGCGCCACTGCACGGCGGCCCGTGGCGGGCCTACGCCGACCACCGGATGGCCACGGCGGGCGCGCTGATCGGGCTGGTGGTGCCGGGCGTCGAGATCGACGACATCGCCTGCACCGACAAGACGATCCCCGATTTCCCCGGCCGATGGGCGGAACTGCTGGCGTGACGAAGCGCGAGTACGACGAGTCCGACGTCCGGATCCGGCCGGGGCGCCGCGGGGCCCGGCCGCGCACCAAGACCCGTCCCGACCACGCCGAGGCGGCCGTCGCGATGGTCACCACCGTCGACCGGGGGCGCTGGACCTGCGCCCTCGACGGCGACAGCACCCTCCCGCCCGTCACCGCGATGCGGGCCCGCGAGCTGGGGCGCACCCCGATCGTCGTGGGCGACCGGGTCGGCCTCGTCGGGGACCTCTCCGGCGCCACGGACACGATCGCGCGCATCGTCCGGCGCGAGGAGCGCGCCACGGTGCTGCGCCGCACCGCCGACGACGACGACCCGTTCGAGCGGGTCGTGGTGGCCAACGCCGAGCAGCTCGTCATCGTCACGGCGGTGGCCGATCCGGAACCGCGCACCGGGTTCGTCGACCGCTGCCTCGTCGCCGCCTACGCGGGTGGCCTGGCGCCGGTGCTGTGCCTGACCAAGTCCGATCTCGCCGATCCCGAGCTGTTCGCCGGCCAGTACCGCGAGCTCGACATCCCGGTGCTGGTCACGCGCCGCGACGAGTGGCCGGAGACGCTCGCCGCGCAGCTCGCAGGGCGGGTGTCGGCACTCGTCGGGCACTCCGGCGTCGGCAAGTCCACGCTGGTCAACATGCTGCTCCCGGACGCCGCGCGGGCCGTCGGCATCGTCTCGGCCATCGGCAAGGGCCGCCACACGACCACGGCCGCGCTGGCCCTGCCCCTGCCCGAGGAGCGCGACGGCGGGTGGGTCGTCGACACCCCCGGCATCCGGTCGTTCGGCCTCGCGCACGTCAAGCCCGACGACATCCCCGCCGCGTTCGACGACCTCGCCGCGGCCATCGAGGACTGCCCGCGGGGCTGCGGCCATCTCGGGCCCCCCGCCGACCCCGAGTGCGCGCTGGACGTCCTCGTCGAGAAGGGGCAGTTGCGAACCGGGCGTCTCGACGCGTTGCGCCGGGTGCTCGTCGCTCTCCGGTCGTAGGCGGCTGCGCCGGGTGTTCCGGAGGCCCGCCACCGGCGGGGCAGGTGCGCTGATCACGGGCGAGTGGCAGGCTCCGGGTCATGAGCGAGGGCACTCCGGACAGCGGACCGCTGCGGATCGGCACGGCGGAACGCACATCGGCGATGAAGGCACTCGACGTGCACCTGGAGGCAGGCCGGCTCGGCGTCGAGGAGTACGGGGACCGCTCGGCGAAGGCCGCGGGTGCCGCCCTCGCGTCCGAGCTGACCGAGCTGTTCGTCGATCTGCCCGCCCCGCACCCCGAGATCCCCGGCACGGCCCGGCCGGTGGCCGTGCCGCCACCGACGGCACGGTTTCCGGTGGTGGGGCCGTCCGGCACCGTCGCCCGGCCGGGCAACGCGTTCCTGGACGTGGCCGCGCCCCGGCTGATGGCCGTGATGCCGTTCGTCGCACTCGCGCTGTTCTTCACGGTGGGCGGCTGGTGGTGGTTCCTGCTGATCCCGGCCGCGGGGGCGCTGCTGTACGGCAGCCGGCACGACGGCGACGACCGGGCCCGCGACGAGCGCCGCAGGGAGCGCCGGGAGCGGCGTCGCGACCGCTGAGGTCACCCTCCGAGCAGCGCCGCCAGCCGCTCCTCGGCCACGGCCCGGTAGCGCGCCGGGTGGAGCCCCGCCATCACCTGCAGCCACACCACGGCCTCCAGCTCGCGGGCGGCACGGAACGGCCGGAGCGGCGCGTGTTCCCGACCGGTGATCCCGGTGTAGGCGGCGACCGCACCCGGGTCGTCGAGGACGGCCAGGTCCCACTCCGGTGGGCCCAGGCACGTCTCCTCCAGGTCGACCCAGAACCGGCCGCCGAGCAGGTTGCCGGCGTGCGCGTCGCCGTGCAGGACGACGGGTGCGGAGCCCGCCCCGTCGAGGTCGGCGAGCACCCGGTCGTGACGGGATCGCAGGTCGGCGACCACGTCCGCGGGGAGCAGGCCGACGCTCAGCGCGTCGTCGACCTGGTCGATCGCGGGCGCCAGCCACGGCAGGTCCCCCGGGAAACCCCGGGTCGCGGCGTGCAGGGCCGCCAGCGCGACGCCGAGTTCGCGGCCGGACGCCCGCTCCTGCGGGCCCGGCCGGGCCCGGCCGGAGGCGACCGTGTGGTGCTCCCACAGGCTCACCGCCAGACCGTCGACGTCGTGCGGGCCCGGATCG
>JBBQEF010000074.1:0-18808 GCA_038320445.1 Mycobacteriales bacterium | reverse complement strand
TCCTCACAGATGTGATGTCGGTCCCAGGGTTCCCCCGACGGCGCAGTTCGAATCCGGTTTCTTCCACACCCGGGCCTCCGTCAGTGCGGGCGGTCACCGGGAGCCGGCCACCGCCACGGGTCCGCCCGCCATCGGGCTGCTGCGGGGCGCTCACGGACGGGTCCCGGCCGTCGCGGCGGCCACGAGCTCGGTGAGGCCGGCGGCGATGCCGCAGGCCAGCACGTCGACGTCGGATGCCGCGTCGCGGTCGCCCGTGACGCCGAACGTGATCCGGTCGAGGTAGGTGAAGATGGAGACCCCGACGCGCACGGTGGAGGCGATCGGCACGTACGGGATGATCTCCACCAGCGGCCTGCCGAGCGCGTAGAGCGGCATGCGCGGGCCGGGGACGTTGGTCGTGACCGTCACGACGGAGCGCTGCGGCAGCGTCGCCACCCACCGGAACGAGCCCGCGACCAGCGGGAACGGTTCCAGTGCCGCGATCGAGGTCAGCGCGACCCCGGCCTCGGCCTCGTGGTCGTCCTTGAGCTCGTCGAGCCGGGAACGGACGGCGGCCAGGCGCTCCAGCGGGTCCGCGATCTCGACCGGCAGCTCGGCGAGCATGAGCGACACCCGGTTGTCGCGGATGCTCTCCTGGCCCGGGGCCCGGACGTTGACCGGCACCATGCTGCGGACGGTGCCGGGCGCCGGGTCCTCGCCGCGGGCCAGCAGCAGCATGCGGAAGCCGCCGGTCACGGCGGCGAGCACGACGTCGTTGAACGTGCCGCCCGCCGCGTGGCGGACGGCCCGGACGTCCGCGACCGTGCCTCGGGAGAGGGCGAAGACCCGGTGCGCCGACAGCGGGCCCGACAGCGACGACGCCCGCGCGGGCAGCAGCGCCGTGGACAGCGCGACGGTTCCCCGCACCGCGTCGCGGGCCGCCCGGGCGAGCCGGCGGGGATGACGGACCGCCGCGGCGGCCGCGCTCAGCTGCGCCACCGGGTTCAGGACGAGCGCGAGCAGCGCCGACGCGGTCAGTGCGACGGTCGGGGGCTCCGGCGCGGCCAGCCAGGTGTCCGGCGGGGCGGGCCGGGGTTCGGGCGTCGGGTCGAGGACGACCTGGTAGAGGTCGGTTCCCGACACCCCGTCGACCATGCAGTGATGGACCTTCGAGATGAGTGCCCACCGCCCCCCGGCCAGCCCCTCCAGCACCCGGTACTCCCACAGCGGGCGGCTGCGGTCCAGCCGGGCGGACATCACCCGGCCGACGTACGTGGCGAGCTCGGCGTCGCCGCCGGGCTCGGGCAGCGCGTCGCGTCGCAGGTGGTGGTCCAGGTCGAAGTGGGGGTCGTCGACCCAGACCGGCGGTCCCAGGTCGAGCGGGATCGTCCGCACCTTCTGCCGGTAGCGCGGCACGAGCGGCAGCCGCGCGGCCAGCATCGCGGCGAGCTCCGCCTGCGCAGGCGCCGGGCCCTCGAAGACCGCCACCGAGGCGATGGCCAGCGAGACGCCGTCCTCGGCGTCCTCGGCCTGCAGGAACGCGGCGTCCAGCGGGGTCATGTGGTCCACGGGGGTCACCGCTCCCGTCCGCGCAGCATCGTGGCGAGGGCGACGCTCATGGCGGGGTCATGGCCATGGCCTCGGTGGCCGCGGCCACCTCGGCGTCGAGCGCGGCGACGAGCCGTTCGGGGTCGGGCACCACGGCCCGGTCGGTGCCGAAACCGACCGAGACCCGTCCCGCGTAGCTGAAGATGCAGACGGTGACGGCCTGCCGGCCGCTGGTGGGTGCCCAGCCGACCATCCCGTCGACCCGTGCTCCGGCGAGCGCCATCGGACGGCGCGGTCCGGGGACGTTCGTGAGCACGCCGACGGCCTTCCCGGCGAGGGCGCCGCTGACCGCCGTCGCCAGTGGCGCCGGGCTCATCGCGATGGCCGACTGGGTGGCCTCGACGATCCGGGCCTCCCAGGAGTCGCGGATCAGCACCATCCGGCGGTGCACCTCGGCGAGCCGTTCGCGGAAGCCCGCGGTGCCGTGCGGGAGCACCGCCAGCACCAGCGCGAAGTGGTTGCCCAGCTCGGCCGGCAGCGCGCGGTCGAGGGGTTCGAGGTTGACGGGCACCATCCAGGCGAGGTCGGGTGCCGGTCCGTCCTGCCCGCGTTCGTCGAGGTAGCGGGCGACGGCGCCCGCCACGAGGGTCAGGCACACGTCGTTGACCGTCGTGCCCGTGGCGTGCCCGATCCCGGCGAGCAGGTCCAGCGCCACGGGATCGCCCCAGGCCGCCGCCTTCGCGCCGCCGAGCTCGCCCGACAGCGCGGTCTCCGGGTTGGACCAGCCCAGGATCTTCACCACGCTGCCCGCGCTGTGCAGCAGTGCGGTCGCCGTGTCCTCGGCGACGTCCACGAGGTGGGCCGGGCGCACCTGCTCGGGCAGCAGCGCCGCCGCGGCCCCGGCGAGGTCGAGCGCGGTCCCCGCCCCGAACCGGCGGGCGAGACCGGCCGCCCACTCCGTCAGGTGCTCGCCGTCGTGGCGGTGCGTGCCGGTGCCGGCGGCCGCGACGGCCTCCGCGTCGAGGGGTTCGAGGGGGTCGAGAGGGTCCAGGATGCCCAGGGCGACCTGGGTGAGCCGGATGCCGTCGGCCATCGCGTGGTGGTAGCGCTGGACCACAGCGCTACCGCCTCGGAAGCCCTGCAGCAGGTGCACCGACCAGAGCGGATGCTGCGGATCGAACGGTTCGCTGCGCAGCGACGCCACGTGGTCCTGCAGCGCCTCCTGGTCGCCCGGGGCGGGCATGGGAAGCACCTTCAGGTGGTGGTCCAGGTCGAAGTCGCGGTCGTCCACCCACACCGCGGAACGCAGCAGCGTGCCGTGGCGGACCGCACGGCGGCGGAAGACCGGGTACCGGTCGACGATCCGTTCCTGCACGAGAGCCCGGAGCCGGGCCGGGTCGACGGGCTCGGCCGTCCACAGCACCGCGGTGATCGTCAGCAGGTTGTCGGGGCGGTCGAGGACCAGCCAGAGGTTGTCCTGGGCCGGCATCACCCGCTGGCTCATGGGGTCACCGTCGTCGCCCGGCGGTCGTCTCAGGTGTCATCGACCCACGATCGCGGCGGCGGCGCGGCCGCGGCAGGGCCAAGGGGCCCGCGTCGTGGTGACGGTGGTCGGTCCTGCCGGGGCCGGTCGGCGCTCAGCAGTCCGTTGGTCCTGCCGGTCGGGGACCGATGACCCCTGCTCAGCAGGGGCGGTGTGCCCGAGGATCACACCTGTGGCCGTGGGGGAGCAGGAACAGGACGACGCGTGGGTGCTCGCCTTCGACGGCTGGGACCCCGCCGACGAGGGCCGCCGCGAGGCGTTGTGCACGCTCGGCAACGGCCGGTTCGCGAGCCGCGGCGCACACCCGGAGTCCCGGGCTGACGGCGTCCACTACCCCGGCACCTACGCCGCGGGGATCTACAACCGGCTGCGCGACGAGCTGGCGGGCGAGGTCGTGGAGACCGAGAGCATCGTGAACCTGCCCAACTGGCTGGACCTGCGGTTCGCCGTCGGTGACGGGGACTGGGTCGCCCTCTCCGCGGTCGAGGTCGGGCACCAGCGCGTGGAGCTGGACCTGCGTCGTGGCGTGCTCAGCCGGTGGCTGACCGTGCTGGACGATGCAGGCCGCCGGACCTCGGTGCACCAGCGCCGGTTCGTGGACATGGCCCGGGGGGACCTGGCCGGGCTGCACACGGTCGTCACCGCCGAGAACTGGGCGGGCCGGCTGCGGGTGTCGTCCGGGATCGACGGTGCGGTCACCAACGCCGGTGTGGCGCGCTACCGGTCGATGGGCAGCCGGCACCTCCGGGTGACCGAGGCCCGCCAGGCGGCAGGCGACACCGTCCTGCTGGTGGCGCGCACCACCCAGTCCGAGGCGGAGGTGGCCGTCGCGGCCCGGACGCGCGTGGCCGGGACGCCGGTGACGGCACGGGTGTGGACCGAGCCCGGCCGGATCGGCCACGAGTTCGTGTGCGAGCTGGCGGAGGGCGGTTCCGTCGCGGTGGAGAAGGTCGTCGCGCTGGTCACCTCCCGGGACGTCGCGGTCTCCCGGCCCGCCACCGCGGCGGTGCAGCTGCTGGCGGGGGCGCCGGACTTCGAGGTGCTGCGCGCCGGCCACGAGACCGCGTGGGCGGCGCTGTGGCGGCGGTTCCGGCTGGATCTCACCGACGGTGTCGGCACCCTGCCCGCGCCGGAGACGCTGCGGGTGCTCCGGATGAGCGCGTTCCACGTCCTGCAGACGGTCTCGCTGCACAACGTGGACCTCGACGCGGGCGTGCCCGCCCGCGGTCTGCACGGCGAGGCCTACCGCGGGCACGTGTTCTGGGACGAGCTCTTCGTCCTCCCGATGCTGACGCTGCGGCTGCCGGGCCTGGCGCGGTCCCTGCTGCGCTACCGCACACGCAGGCTGGACGCCGCGCGCCGCTCGGCCCGCGAGGCCGGGCACACCGGGGCGATGTTCCCGTGGCAGTCGGGCAGCGACGGGCGCGAGGAGAGCCAGCGGGTGCACCTCAACCCGCGTTCGGGCCACTGGATCGTCGACATCAGCTGCCTGCAGCGGCACGTGGGGCTGGCGGTGGCCTGGGACATCTGGCAGTACCACCAGGCCACCGCGGACCGCGAGTTCCTCGCCGACCACGGCGCCGAGACCCTGCTGGAGATCGCCCGGTTCTTCGCGGGCCTGGCGACCCGCGGTGCCGACGGCCGCCACCACATCCGCGGCGTGATGGGACCCGACGAGTTCAGCTCCCGGCTGCCCGGCCGCGTCGGGCCGGGCCTCGACGACAACGCCTACACCAACGTGCTGACCGCCTGGGTGCTCCAGCGCGCGGGCGACGCCCTGGACGCCGTGCCGTCGACCCGCCGCGCCGAACTGCAGGAGCAGCTCGGCCTGGGCGCCGCGGAGCTGGCGCGATGGGGCGAGGTGAGCCGCACGATGTACGTGCCGTTCCATCCCGACGGCGTCATCAGCCAGTTCGAGGGCTACAGCGACCTGCTCGAGCTGGACTGGGACGACTACCGGTCCCGCTACGGCGACATCGGGCGGCTCGACCGGATCCTCGAGGCCGAGGGCCGTTCGGTGGACGACTACAAGGTGTCCAAGCAGGCCGACGTGCTGATGCTGTTCTACCTGATGTCGGCCGACGAGCTGCGGGCGCTGCTGGAACGCCTGGGCTATGCCCTGCCGCCCGAGGCCATCCCGCGCACGATCGACTACTACCTCGCGCGCACCGCGCACGGGTCGACGCTCAGCGCGCTCGTCCACGCCTGGGTGCTGGCACGGGCGAACCGGGAGAACGCGCTGGAGCACGTCGAGCGGACGCTGCTCGGCGACCTCGCGGACCTCCAGGGCGGCACCACGGCCGAGGGGATCCACATCGGCTCCATGGCCGGCGGCGTCGACCTGCTGCAGCGGTGCTTCGCCGGCGTCGAGACCCGCGAGGACACCCTCTGGCTCAACCCGCACTGGCCGCGCAAGTTCGGCCGGCTCACCGTCGCCGTGCAGTACCGGGGGCAGCCGCTGACGATCGAGGTGGCGGACCGCGAGGTCGCGGTGGCGGCCGCGCCGGGGCCGGGCCCGGCGGTGCGGGTGGGCTGTGGCGCCGAGATCCGCGATCTGCACCCCGGGGACTCGGCTCTCTTCCGGGCCGGCTGCCCGTGACGGGCAGTGTCGCCTCAGGTGTGACGGGGACCCTTCAGGTGTGACCGGGACCCCTCAGGTGTGACCGGCCCCGCACCGCCGCGACGACGCGGGACCCGAGAAGGCGACCATGACGCGACGAGGATGGCGAGGTTCAGCAGCGCGGGACGAGCAGGACCGGGCAGGACGCGTGCTGCACGGCGCTGTGGGCGACGAGCCCGAGGCCCGTTCTCCGGTTCGCGCGCCACCCGCCCAGGACGACGAGGTCCGCGTCGAGTCCCTCGCTGATGAGCTCGTGGGCCCAGCGCCGCGTCAGGGTCGTGGTCACGGCGAGCTCCGGCACCTGGTCCGCGATCCGCCGCCGGGCGGCCTCCAGCACCTCCTCCCCGTGGCGCAGCGCCTCGGCGAGGCCGACGCTGTGCTCCCCGAACGAGAGCGGGACGGCGTGGGCGATCACGATCTCGGCGCCGATGCCGCGCGCCAGGTCCGCGGCCTCCTCCAGAACCGGGAGCTCATCGGGCAGGTCGCGGACCGCGGCGACGACCCGCGGCGGACCGGAGCGCTGCGGCTCGGGCCGACACACGAGTACGACCGCGCCGTCCGGGCCCGGGTGCGGCCCCTCGAGGAGCACGGCGTCGTGCAGCACCAGCGGTCGCCCCGAGCGGCGGGGACAACGGGCCACTCGACGGGCCGGGCCCGGCGGCGCGGGCTCGACGGCGGCGGGACCGGCTGCCGAGGCCGTCGTGGGGTCACGGGTGAGGGGCATGCCGTCCGCCTCCGTCATCTCGGGTGCTCCTGTCACTGTGGTGGCCCTGCCGCGGCCGCGGCAGGGCCGAACGTCCCACCTTTCCCGCCCCGGGCAGCGGTGTGACGCTCGGCGTCGGGAAGGGGCGCGGAGCGGGTCCGCCGCATCAACGGCGGAGGAGGTCGCGGGCCCGGCGCAGGTCGGCGAGGAACGCGTCGGGATCGGCGAGGCTCATCCGGAGGCTCGACAGCCGAACCGGGACGCCCAGGACCCGGGCCCGGCAGTCGGGCGACACGTCGATCCGGACGATCCCCGAGCCAGAGCCGTTGACCAGCCAGCGACCTGCCCACCCGTGCACGCCCCATCCGCCCAGCAGGGACCGCTCGTCCTTCTCCGCGGCCCGGATGTCACCGAGCGGGATGCCGGCCCGGAAGGCCCGGCCCATCCGGACCTGTACCTCCGCCGAGGTGATCCGCGCCCCGGATCGGGCCCGTCCCATGCCCAGCGCCGCAGCCAGCGGGGCGAACGGGGCGTCGAAGCGGATGTCGTGGGTGGTGGCCATGTGTCCGTCCCTCCGTGGAAGTCGTGGCTGATCGGAGCGTGGAGGCCGGCCGGGTCCGTGTGGACCCGGCCGGCTCGGCCACGGCGCCGCGAACCAGCTCCGTTGCTGTGTCGCGACACCGCTGGTGAACCCTGGACCGGCACGGCACCCCTCCGGCCCGTGCCCGTTCAGGGTGAGTGCCTGGTCAGGGTGAGTGGCTCGCCTCCGCCTGCCGGACGCGATCGCGTCCGGGACGGCCGGGTTCCGGCATCGGGACCGACCAGCACAGGCGGGTGCCGGCGGATCGGCCGGGAGTGATCGTGAGGGCGCCGCCGTGGCGCTCGGCGCGGCGCCGGCGGCCGTCCGGGCCGCTGCGGCCACTCGTGGGATCGCCGCCGTCGTCGGTGACCGCGAGCGTGAGCGAGGTGGAGTCGACGTCGATCTCGACCGCCGCGGTGTGGGCCCGGGCGACGTCGGACAGCGACTCGCGCAGCACGGCGACGAGGTCCTCGGCGATGTCGGCGGGCAGGTCGTCGAGCGGCCCCGAGAACCGCAACGCGGGCGCGGCGGTCATGCCGGGGGTGACGTCGTTGATGACCTCCATCAGCCGGGCCGGGACGGTGTCGTGCGCCGGCGGTGAGGTGTGGAGCCCGAAGATGGTGGTGCGGATCTGGCGGATCGTCTCGTCGAGATCGTGGACGGCGCCGGTGATCCGCGACGCCGCGATGTCCCCGGGGCTCGCGCGGCCGCCGAGGGACGCTCGCGGGCCGAGCGCGGCGACGACGCTCTGCAGGGACAGTCCGGTGGCGAACAGGCGCTGGATGACGTGGTCGTGCAGGTCCGCGGCGATCCGTTCGCGTTCGTCGGCCATCGCGGCGCGGGCCTGCTGGGCGCGGGCGTCGATGAGCTCGATCGCGACCGAGGCCTGGTTGGCGAACCCCGCGGCCATCGCCAGGTCGTCGGCGGTGAACGCGGGCCGCCCGGCGGCGCGGGCCACCGTCAGCACGCCGTTGACCCCGCGGGAACCGGTGAGCGGCACGATCATCGCCGCACCGACGTCGAGCGCTCTCGACGTGATGGATTCAAGCCCCAGCGCATCCCGGGCGTGGTCCACCCGCACCGGGTCGCCCGTCGTGTAGACCCGCCCGGACAGCGTGCCCTCCACCTCCACCTGCAGCCCCAGCAGGTCCGTGGCGCCGGTGCCGACCGCCACCTCCACCCGCAGGTCCGAGCCGCCGGCGCCGTCGGCGGGCCGCACGACGGTCACCACGTCGGCGTCCGCGAGGGCCTGGCTGCGCTCGGCGACGAACTGCAGCGGATCGACCACCCCGCCGGCACCGGCGCGGAGATCCGCGGGGGTGGGTGTGAGCACGAGCAGGGTGATCGCCGCGCTGGCCTCCAGCCACTGCTGGCGTGACCGCGCGACCTCGTAGAGCCGGGCGTTGTCGATCGCCGCCCCCGCCGCCGCGGCCACCGCCGTGGCCAGTTCCTCGTCCTCCGCCGAGAACTCCCCGCGGGCGCTCCCGGTGAGGTGGAGGTTGCCGAAGACCTCGCCGCGGACCCGGATCGGCACCCCCAGGAACGACTCCATCGACGGATGCCCCGGTGGGAACCCCGCCGAGCGGTCGTCCCGGTCGATCGCGGCCAGCCGGATCGGTGTCGCGTCGTCGATCAGCGCCCCGAGCAGGCCCTTGCCCTGGGGCAGGTCCCCGATCCGCGCCACCGTCTCGGCGGGCATGCCGGAGTGGATGAACTCGGCCAGGTGCCCGTCGGCCGCGATCACACCCAGTGCGGCGTAGCGGGCACCGATCAGGTCCCGGGCGACGTCGACGACCCGACGCAGGACCACCGGCAACTCGAGGTCGGCGCCCACCAGCTGGATGGCGCGCAGCAGACCCCGCAGCCGGCCCTGGGTGGACATCACCTCCTGCGCGCGACCCATCAGCTGCCCCAGCAGTTCGTCGAGCTCGAGGCGCGGCAGGTCCGGGAACAGCAACCTCGACACGCCGTCGCCCTCCGGCTCGGGGCCGCTGCTCATCACGCCGTGCCCGCCGTCGGCGACGCGGGCCGAGAACCGTCGCGATCGCGCGGTTCCTGATCGCGCGAGCCGTTTCCTGCACACATCCCAGGGCTCCCTTCGGAGCGCCGGGCGACCCCGTGACAGGAGGCGGGACCGCCAGGGTCAAGGGTGGGGCCGCTCGGACAACGGGGCGATCGTACGGTTGCCGCGAGAGCTTTGTCGAGATAATGTGTAGAAATTGGGCTGGATGCGTGGGATCCGACCCATCGGCCACTCGCGGCCCCCGGGCACCGGTGAGACGGTGTCCGGACCCGCACGCACCCGACGAGGACCCACCCGATGACCATCGAGCAACAGCCACCCGCACCCGGACCCGTGACGTCCCCGGATCCGGGAGTGGCGCTGCCGATCTCGGTCGTCGCGGGGCAGATGGGGCTCTCGCAGGCCACGTTGCGGATGTGGCAGCAGCGCTACGGCCTGGCCCCGACCCGCGTCACGGCAGGCGGGCACCGCCGCTACAGCCGCGACGACATCGAGCGGCTCTCCGCCGTGCAACGGCTGATCGCGGCCGGCGTCTCGACCGGCGACGCCGCCCGTGCCGTGCTGGCCGCGGCCCAGCACGACATCCCGCTGCCCGCCGAGGCCGACCCGGTCGCCCACCGCGTCTGCGCCGCCGCCCTGGACCTCGACGGCCCCACCGTGCGCTGGCTGCTGCGCGACCATCTCGCCCGCACCGACGCGGCCACCACCTGGGAGGCCGTGGTCCGGCCCGTGCTCGGGTCGGTCGGCGACCGCTGGGGCCAGCTCCCGCAGGGCATCGCCGTGGAGCACCTGCTCTCCCACACCGCCACCACGGTCCTCGCCGAGGCCACCCCGGCCGCGCCGCTCCCCACCGACCCCACGCCGGTACTGCTGGCGTCGGTTCCCGACGACCTCCACGACCTCCCCATGGTCGCTCTCGCGGCTGCGCTGGGCCGTGCCGGCGTCGCCGCCACCGTGCTCGGGGCCATGACACCCATCGACACCCTCGCCCGCACCACCGACCAGCGCCGGCCCCCCGTCGTGGTCGTCTACGCCCAGATGGCCGATCTCGCCGACACCTCGGTCTTCGACCTCCTCCCCGCATCGGCCGGGATCATCGCGGCCGGACCGGGATGGGACCCGGCCCGGCTCGCGGCCGGGATCCCGCACGTCAACGACCTCGCTGCCGCGACCGCGGCCGTCATCGCCGCCGCCGTCACCACCAGCGGTGCCCGATCCCGCTACCGCGGCCGGGCGTGACGGACCCGCGTCAGCAGGCGGGGGACCACCTTGCGAGCGCGGTGAGAACCGGTGCTCGAACCCGCGCTACAGGGTGGTTACCAAGGCGACCCTCGCGGGCGCGGGGACGCCGGCGGGACGTCGATCGTTCCGGACGCGCCGGCCCGCCACTACGGTCAGCACCCATGGCCGACTTCGTTGACACCGACCTCGCCGGCGCCCGGTTCGAGCACGTCGACCTGAGCCGGGCCGAGTTCCGGGCCACAGACATGGCAGGTACCCGCTTCCGCGGTGTCGACCTGAGCGGTGCCGTGCTGCGGGGCGTCTGCCTCAACGGGGCCGACCTGCGCGGCGAGATCGACGACCTGACCGTGAACGGGGTCGCGGTCAGCGACTTCGTGAACGCCGAGCTGGACCGGCGGCATCCCGGGCGGGCCGCGATGCGACCGACCGACGCGGCCGGCTACCGCCGTGCGTGGGACGTGGTCGCGCAGCTCTGGGACGAGACGACCGATCGGGCCCGGCGGCTGGACCCGGCGCTGCTGAACGAGTCCGTGGACGGCGAGTGGTCGTTCATCGAGACGTTGCGGCACCTGGTGTTCGCCACCGACTCCTGGATCCGCCGGGTCGTCCTCGGCGACCCTGCACCGTGGCATCCCCTGGACCTGCCGTGGGACGAGATGCCGGACACGCCCGCCGTACCCCGCGATCGCGCCGCACGGCCGTCGCTGGAGACGGTCCTGGAACTGCGCCGTGACCGGATGGGCACGGTTCGGGCCGTCATCGACGGTCTCACCGACGAGGTACTCGACACCGGGACGAAGCCGATCCAGGCCCCGGGGTGGCCGCGCGCCCGCAGCTATCCGCTGCGCGAGTGCCTGCTGTGCATCCTCAACGAGGAGTGGGAACACCGGCTCCATGCCGAGCGGGACCTGAGGGTCCTGACCACCCGCGGATCGTGATCGTCGGGTCGGTGACGCGTGCGCGGTCGGGCCTGGCCACCCGAACCGCTACGAGGCCTCGTCCCACCACCGGAGGACCCCGGTCCCCAGTAGCGTGAGCCACTTCGAGGGCCGGCCCGCGGGCGCGTCGACCGCGAACCACACCCGGCCCGGGTGTGGCTCGTCCTGACGCCAGCGGCCGTCGCCGTCGCGCATCGCGCGGATCCGCTCGACCCCGTCCTGCAGGCGCTTGTCCGGCGGGGTGCCGTCGTGCAGCGAGGCGACGCGGAAGTGGTCCGCGGCGTCGAGGACGCTGTACTGCCAGCGGCGCGGGTAGGTGAGGTGCAGTGCCCACGGCGCGACCACGTCCCCGGTGGACAGCCGGAAGAGCAGCCGTCGTTCGAGCAGGTACTCCTCGCCCGCCAGCCGTGCTTCCCGCACGCGGTCCCGGTCGCCCGTGACCTGCTCGTAGTCGAGCAGGGCCCGCAGCCCGCGCAGCGTCGAGTGGAACGAGGACCGGACCGACCCGCTGACCCACTCGCAGTTCCACCCGCCGTCGGGCATCCGGTGCTCGAGGAACCAGTCGACCAGCCCGTCCACGTCCGCACCGAGCCACAGTCCGTTGGACAGGGTCGATGCGTTGACACAGCAGTCGGTCTCCCCCGTCCAGAACGGTCGGTTCTCGTATTCCCACCGGCTGTGCGCCGCGAGGCGCTCCGCCGTGTCCCCGAGCTCGGCGGCGGGGACCCCCCACTCCCGCAGCGCGTCGAGCGACCAACTGGTCGCCGTCCACGGCTGCGACCCCTCCTGAGCCTCGGGGCCGCCCCAGTCGAAGTCGGCGGGGAAGTACGCCCCACCCGCCCACTGCCCGTCGGGGTCCTGCCGGGCGAGCAGCCGCGCGCCGAAGCCCTCGGCCGGGACCTTCGCCCGGGTCGCCGCCCACACCTGCTCCGGGGCGTCCAGCAGATCCCGCTCGACCCGCCAGCGCAGGGCCGGGTCGGAGTCGAGCAGCCAGTCGGTCAGCGCGGAGTCGGCCATCGGGCGACGATAACGGCCCGCCGCCCGGCCGCGGTCCGCGAGGGCCCGGCCGCGGTCCGCGCCGTTCCCGGACGCGCACGCGTGAGCTGCGGAAACGATGTCGGTCCGGACCGGGCCGTCGCCCGTTCACGTGACGCCCCGCGCGCCCTCGACGTCCCTAGTGTCGATCCCCGAAGGTCGTGCCAGGGAGGTGCCCGCGATGAGCCACGCCGGCGTCATCACGCCGACGACGAGGAGCGATGCGGCCCTGCCGCACGCGTACGACCTCGTCTGCGCCCAGGTCCGGAGGAACGGGGGAGCGCCGGCGCTGCTCGCCGCCGACGGGTCGGGCGGGGTGACCTACGCAGAACTCCTCGACCGGGTGGACGCGCTGGCGGGGCAGCTGGTCGCGAGCGGCGTCGGACCGGACGTACCGGTCGCGGTTCTGCTCGACCACCCCGCTGACACGGTCGTCGCGATGCTCGCCACCGCGGCCGCCGGCGGGGTCTACTGCCCGCTCGACGCGACCGCCCCTGACGTCCGGCTGGCCGCCGCCGTCCACGCGCTCGGCGCGAGCGTCGCGGTGGCCGGGGAGACGGCTGCGCACCGCCTGCCCGCCGGCACCGTGGTGGTCCCGCCGTCCGCGACGGGCCCGGCATCGCCGCCGCCGCGGCCGCGGCCCGACTCGCTGGCCTACGTCCTGCACACCTCCGGGTCGACCGGGGCACCCAAGGGTGTGGCGATGACCCACGCCGGGCTCGCTCGCCTGCTGCGCTGGCAGATCGACGACGGCGAACCGGGCCTGCGCACGCTGCAGTTCACCGCGACCTCGTTCGACGTGACGTTCCAGGAGGTCCTCTCGACCCTCGCGACCGGCGGCTGCCTCGTCGTCGTGCCTGCGGCGACCCGGCGCGACCCCGACGCGCTGCTGGACGTGATCATCGAGCACCGCGTCCAGCGGCTCTTCCTGCCCTACGTGGCGCTGCAACTGCTCGCCGTCTCCGCGCAGCGGCGCGGGAGGGTGCCGGAGACGCTGCGGCACGTCGTCACGGCGGGCGAGCGCCTCATGGTCACCACGGCCGTCCGCGCGCTGTTCGCGGCCCTGCCGCACTGCCGCCTCGACAACCATTACGGGCCGACCGAGGCCCACCTCGTCACCAGCCACACCCTGCGCGGCGATGCCTCCGGCTGGCCCCTGCTGCCGCCCATCGGCACGGCCGTCGACGGCGTGACCTGCCGCGTGCTCGACGATGAGCTGCGCGCGGTCCAGCCGGGCGAGGTCGGTGAGCTCTACGTCGGCGGCACCGGGGTGGCGCGGGGCTATCTGAACGCCCCGGGGTTGACGGCCGAGCGGTTCGTGGCCGACCCGGCGGGAACCGGCGGGCGGCTGTACCGCACGGGCGACCTCGTCCGGCCATCGACCGACGGCGGACACGACTTCGTGGGCCGGACCGACGAGCAGCTCAAGGTGCGCGGGTTCCGCGTCGAGCCGGGCGAGGTGGAGATCGCGCTGTCGAGCCATCCGCGGGTGGTCGCGGCCGCGGTCGGCCTGCGTGAGGTGGCGCAGGGCGTGTCGGTGCTGGTCGGCTACCTCCAGACGGACGGCGCGGTGAGCCACCGCGACATCACCGGGCACGTGCGCGGGCTGCTGCCGTCGTCCATGATCCCGTCACGGTTCGTGGCCGTGGCGGCGCTGCCCCGCACCGGGACGGGGAAGATCGACGGCCGCGCACTGGCGGAGCTGGAGCTGCCGGGCTCGCCCGAGCCCGACGGCGGCCCACCGGCCGCGTCCACCGCCGACCCGGTGGCGCTGCTCACCGCGATCTGGACGCGCGTGCTCGGGCACGACGAGTTCGAGCCCGACGACGACTTCTTCGACGTCGGCGGCGACTCCCTGCTCGCGACCTGGGTCGTGGCCGAGCTGGGCCAGGCACTGGGGCGCCCGGTCGAGCTGTCGGTGTTCCTCGACCACAGCACGGTCGAGGAGCTGGCCCAGACGCTGGGGTCCGGTGCCGCCGTGGCGGCGCACCGCCGGCCGTCGCAGATCGTGACACTGCGCCCCGGTCCGTCGGGCCGCAGCCTGTACCTGCTGCACCCGCTGGGCGGCGAGCTGCTCGGCTACCGGGAGCTGGCGCGGGCCTCGCGGGCCCCGATGCGGCTGCTCGGCGTCGGTTGGAGCGGCGAGCCGCCGCTGTTCGGCGCCACGCTGGAGGAGATCGCCGCAGTGCACGTGGAGCAGCTTCGGGTGGTCGAGCCGGACGGCCCGTACCGGCTGGCGGGCTGGTCGTTCGGCGGGGTGCTGGCCTTCGAGGTCGCGCAGCAGCTGACCCGCGCGGGCGCCGAGGTGGTGTTCCTCGGGCTGCTCGACGCCAACCCGCTCATCGACCCGATCACCGGGCTGCCGATGGACCGCACCCCGTTCCTGGACGTCCTGACCGAGGTCGTCGACCGGCTCGACGACCCGGCCGCCGACCTGTCCGAGCTGACCCGCGGCACGACGTGGACGCAGCTGATGGGTGCGCCGATCGCGGCCGGCTCCTCCGCCGCGCACCTGCGCACCGCGCTGGAGACGGCCCGTGCCTGTATGAGCGCGGCGATGCGCTACCGGCCCGTGCCCCACCCCGGGCCGGTCCACCTGTTCCCGGCCGAGGGTCCCGGCGCCGAGCGCCGCGAACGGCTGGTCGCGGCGCTGCACGGGCTGTGCCCCGGCGGGCTCACCGTCGTCCCGGTGCCGGGTGACCACTGGACGTTCCTCCGGGGCGAGCACGTCGCCGGGGTGGCCGGGGAGCTGGACGCCGCGCTGGAGCGCGCGGGGCGGAGGAGCACCACAGATGGATCTTGAACAGGACCGCAGGACGTTCGCCGAGCAGGGCTACATCGGCCCGTTCACGCTCTGGGAACCCGACGAGATGGCCGCGTGGTGGAAGGCGCGGCGCAAGGCGCTGCTCGACCCCGCCCGCAGCGCGCGCAAGGTGTTCGACAACCCGGTGAACTACGACCGCCACCTCGACGTCCCCGGGCTCGGCCCGCTCATCACCGAGCCGGAGATCGTGCGGCGGATGCAGGCGGTCATCGGCTCGGACGTGCTGTGCTGGCGCACCGAGTTCTTCCCGAAGAACCCCGGCGACACCGGCACCGGATGGCACCAGGTCGAGACGTACGCGATCGGCGAGGCGACCACCGGGATGCTGGAGGCGACCGACACGACCGGCGAGGCCCCCATGGAGCTCACGGCGTGGGTCGCCTTCACCGAGGCCGGCCGGGAGAACGGCTGCATGAAGGTCATCCCGGGCAGCCACCGGCGGTGGCGGTACGACGAGCGCGCCCCCATGGCGTGGAACGCCTCCGCGCGGAACAACTCGTTCTTCGGCTACGACTACAACGACATCAAGATCGACGCCGACTGGGACCCGGACCAGGAGGACGTGCGCCACCTGGAGATGCGGGCCGGCCAGTTCTTCCTCTTCACCGCGCGCTGCATCCACGGCTCCAACCCGAACGTCAGCAACCGCCAGCGGATGGGGTTCGCGATCCGGGTGGTGCCCACCCAGGTGCGGGTCTACCGCGGCATGACCGGGTTCGACGAGTTCGGCCACCACTTCAACCTGGCGAGGCACGGCTGCGTGCTCGTCGCGGGCCAGGACGACCACGGGCACAACCGCCTGAGCCGCGAGAACACGTGGGGGGAGCCCTTCACCCCGCTCGACCGGCTGGAGGAGCGACCGGACGCCGTGCCCGCCCTCACCCGAGCTACCCAAGGAGAGACGACATGACCACGACGTTGGCGTTCGGCGACCGGCTCGCGGCCAGCCCGGTGTACCAGGGGTTCCGCGACCACCCGTTCTTCGCGGCGGTGCACACCGCCGACCTGACCCGGGAGCAGGTCGCCCTACTGGTCGAGCAGTGGTGGCACCCGCTCCACTACTTCCCGACCTTCCTCGCCCGCTGCGTCGCGGTCCTGCCCGACATCGGGGCGAAGTCCGCGATCGCCCGGATCCTCGACGAGGAGGCCGGGGGCGGCGCGGCCGCGGACGCGCACGAGGTGATCTACGCCGACTCGATGGACCGCTGCGGGTTCGCCCGCGCGCAGGTGACCGGCGCGACGCCGTACCCGGAGACGGCCGCTCTCGTGGCGGGCTACCGCGCCGCGACCGAGCGGCCCGAGGACGCGCTCGGGTTCATCTTCGCCACGGAGACCACCGACCTGCTGATGGTCTCCAGCATCGGCAGGGCGATCGAGCGGGCCACCGGGATCACCGACAACCACTGGGTGTCCATCCACGTCGAGCAGGAGCCCGGGCACGTGGAGGGGGCCAACGAGGCGCTGACCGCCGACCTCGACGCCGGGCAGGAGGACGCCGTGATCGCCGCCGCCGACGAGATGTGGCGGCTGTGGACGGCGTTCTTCGACCGGCTCGCCGCCGAGACCGGCATCGCCACGTACCCTCGGGCCGGCTGACGTGCGGCCTCCGACGAGCCCGCCGCGCGACCCCGGGCCGGGGGGTCGGGCGTCATGAGCACCGTCGACGTGCGGGCGACCTACCTGAGGTTCCCGGCCTGGACGCAACACTTCTGGACCTGGCAGACCGGGAAGGCCCTGCCGGGCCAGCAGCCGCTGCTGCGGCACACGTGGGCCACCTACCTGGCGGTGACGCTGGCGCTGTTCCTCACCGGCCTCGCGGTCTCCACCTCGGCGGTGGCCCTGATGCCGCCGCTGTGGTTGCTCCTGCTGCTGCTCGGCTGGACGTTGACGGTCGCGGGCGAACGGATGCTGGTGCTCGTCATCGCCCACCAGGCGCTGCACCGGCGCTTCTCCGGTGCCGCGGCGTCCGACGTGTTCTGGGGCGAGGCGGCGACGGTGCTGTCGGTGTTCCACACGCTGGGGGCGTTCAAGGAAGAGCACTTCGACAACCACCACCGTCGGGAGATCTTCGCGACCGAGGCCGACCCGCCCGCCCAGTTCCTGCTCGACCTCGGCCTGCGGCCCGGGATGTCGCGGCGGGCGCTGTGGCGCCGGGCCTGGACCGTGTTCCTGTCGCCCGCGTTCTACCTGCGCGGGATCCGCGGGCGGCTCGCGAGCAACCTCGGCGCCCGCGGCTGGCGGCTGGCCGCGTTCGTCGCCTGGGTCGGGTTCTGGTGCTCCCTGCCGTTCTGGTTCCCGAACGGCCTGCTCGTGCTCCTGCTGGCGTTCGTGGTCCCGGTGGTCCCGCTCGCCCAGCTCAGCGCGCTGCTCGACCGGCTCGGCGAGCACGAGTGGCTCGCACCGCGCGACCCGGCGCTGGGGCACCGCTTCTACACCGCCGCCAACACCGCCGCGCGCTTCTGCGGGGCGCCGGTGCCGGCGCGGTCGCTGCCACCGGGCGCGCAGTTCGGGGCCTGGGCCCGCTGGACCGCGGCGACGCTGCTCTACCACCTGCCGTCGCGGCTGCTGGTCGTCGTCGGCGACCTGCCCAACCACGACTACCACCACCGCTACCCCTCCACCCCGGAGTGGACGGCGGTCGCCTACGCCCGGCAACGCGACATCGACAGTGGGCCCGAAGGCCCGCCCTACCAGGAGATCTGGGGGATGGGGGCGGCGGTCGACCGGCTGTTCCGGTCGTGGGAGGAGGACGCGGCCGGTGCGCCATCACGTGGTTGACACGTTCGCGGACGAGCGGTTCGCCGGCAACCCCGCCGCTGTGGTGCCCGGGCCGGCGTTCCCCGGCGTCGCGGAGATGCAGGACGTCGCCCGCCGGATCGGGCTCCCGACCACGGCCTTCGTGGTGCCCGCCGGGCCGGGGGAGTACCGGGTGCGGTGGTTCACCCCGCACGCGGAGATCACCCTCTGCGGGCACGCGACGATCGCGAGCGCGCGCCATCTGTTCGGCGCTGCGGACGCGGGGCGCACGATGCTCCGGTTCGTCTCCCCGCGCGGCGTGCTCGTCACGGAGCGCGCCGGGGACCTCGTCTCCATCGACCTGCCCACGGCCCGGCCGACCCCGGTCGATCCACCGCCGGGGCTGCTCGCCGCGCTGGGGGTCGAGCCGCTGGGCACCGGCGCGCTCTCGTGCTCGACGTCCGGCGACGACGTCCTGGTCGAGCTGGCCGACCCGGCCGCCGTCGCCGCGGTCCGGCCCGACTTCGCGGCCCTGGGCCGCCAGCCCTTCCGGGGCCACATCGTGACCGCCCCCGGCGCCGCCGGGGTGGACTTCGTGTCCCGGACGTTCTTCCCCTCGCTGGGGGTCGACGAGGACCAGGTCTGCGTCAGCGCCCACTGCGGGCTCACGCCGTTCTGGGCGCGGCGACTGGGCCGGCCCGCGCTGACGGCGCTGCAGCTGTCCGTGCGCGGCGGGCGCCTGGCGGTCGAGGACCGCGGCGACCGAGTGCGGGTGCTCGGCGCGGCCGTCGTCCGGGGCGGCGTCCGCGAGCTCGCACCCGACGTCCTCACCACCTCCTGAGAACCTCCGAGGAAACGGACACCGGATGACCCTGAACCAGCTGCCGAGCCTCCTCCTCGCGCTCGTGGTGATCGTGGCGGCGGCGCAGCTGTGCGGGCGGCTGACCCGCCTGCTGGGTCAGCCCGCCGTGATCGGGGAGATCACCGGCGGCGTGCTGCTCGGGCCGACGCTGGCGGGCGGCGTCGTCACCGGCGCC
>JBBQEF010000073.1:0-18911 GCA_038320445.1 Mycobacteriales bacterium | reverse complement strand
ATGTGTCGGTGACGGTTGTCCGAGCGACCACCGGTGCAGTTCCGTGGGTATCACCTGAATGAGTGTATGATCTCGCAGCCGGTCCTGAGCTCCATTTCCTGCGGCACCGGAATCGTGATCTGCACGAACCTGCTCGAATGCGCACGCTGCGCCCGAACATCGGTCACGGATACGGTCACAGGTCCCGTGCGGATATGCCGAAGGTCTCTGATGTCACGGCCGGATGTCTGCCTGCTGATCACGGCGCCGGCCTCGCGCGGTCCGCGGTCAGCCGCCCGCGTACGAGGTTCTCGACGAGCACCGGCACGTAGGTCTGGATCGGAGCGCTGGTGAACTGGGCCGCGGCCTCGCGGACCCAGTTCCCGATGTCCGAGGTCGGCTCGTTCCGTAGCTCACAGCGGGTGGTGAGGCGGGTCGCCACCTCGTCGAGAGCTCGGCTGGCGGCCGTGGTGCCGGCGGGTGTGACGGACAGCAGCGCGCGTGCAGCCTCCTCCTCGGCGTCGGGCGCCACCAGCGTCAGCGTGACGCACTGTCCGTCGACAGCGATCACGGCCACGGTCCGCGGGACTCCGGGCAGGCCGGCGAAGCCCTCCAGGCGCGTCACGCCGCCGCCGACGTCGATGCGTGCTGGTGCGGCCTCCCAGTCGTCGAGGTGGTAGGCCACGAGAGCGCCGGGACCCACCCGGTCCGCGAGCCTCTCGAGCAGCCCGGGCAGCTCGCGCGGCAGATCGCGGGTTCGGGGCCACCAGGCCCCGTCGACGTCGCCCCGGTGGGGTGTCTGCTCGTCGAGTCGCAGTCGCGTGGTGACGGGGGGAGATGTGACGTGCGGGCGCGGCGTCATGCCGGACTTCCCGTCCCCGGTCGGTGAGACCGGTCAGTGAATACGCCGGGAACGACACCGGCCGGACCGCCCGTGTACGAATTGCTCTCGGTGAGGTCGACGCTACACCGGCCATTCATGGTCGGCAGGTGGATATGGCGTATGTGGTGTGGTTTGCTGATGAACGTTGCCCCGGACTCTGGTGACGGCAGTTACTGATTTTCGGCACCACAGATTCCGGGAAGGTTCGCGATGGTCGATATCGCTCACGGGAGCACGGCTCCGGCGGCTCCCCCGCCCCCGACCAGGCGCCGGTTCCTCGGGCTGGTGGCGGGCGGGGTGGCCACCGTGGCGGTGGGCGTGGCGGTGGCCGGCGACGTCTACGCCTCCGGGCGCGGCGTGTTCGCCAGCGGCAGCGGGCCTGCGTACGCGCCGTGGCAGGAGTGGGACAGCGGTGCGGCACCCGTGCGGCTCGTCAACGCCGGGATCCTGGCCGCGAACGCCCACAACGCGCAGGCCTGGCGCTTCACGGTCGGCCCGCGGCGCATCGAGGTGTACGACGACGTCAGCCGCAGCCTCGGCGCGGTGGACGCCTACCGGCGGGAGATCCACATATCGGCCGGGTGCGCGGTCGAGAACATCGCGCTGGCCGCCGGGGCCGCCGGCCTCGTTCCCACCGTGACGCTGGCCCCCGGCGGCGATCCCGCCCTGCTGGCGCGCGTCGACCTGGTCCCCGCCGCGACGACGACCTCCGAGCTGTACCGGGCCATCCCGCTGCGGCACACCGACCGCGGCGCCTACCAGAGCGACCGGGAGGTCCCCGCCGACGTCGTCGGGGGTCTGGACGCCCTGGCCGACCAGCGCGACGTCCGCGTGCTGTGGCTGCTGCGCCCCACGGAGCGGGCCGCGTTCAGCACCCTGACGGTGGCCGCGACCGAGGCGTTCATCGCCGACGCCCAGCAGTCCCGCGACGACAACTCCTGGTACCGCTCCACCTCGACCGAGATCCAGGCGCACCGCGACGGCGTCACCCCCGACGCCGGTGGCCTGTCGCCGATGCTGCGCACGCTGGGGAAGCTGATGCCCGCGACGCCGGCGTCGAACAACTCCTACTGGCTCTCGGGTACCCGCGACCGGCAGCTGCCGACCGCGTCCGGATTCGGGATCATGCTCGTCCGCGACGCCACCGACGTCGCCCAGCGGCTCGGAACGGGCCGCCTCTACCAGCGGATGCACCTCTGGGCGACGACGAAGGGCCTGGCGATGCAGCCGCTCAACCAGATCGTGGAGCGCGCCGAGCGGGAACGGGTCACGGGGGGTGACGCCAGCATCGGGCGAGGCCTCGCCGCGCTGGTGGGCGACCCCGCGTGGCAACCGGTGATGCCGTTCCGCATCGGCTACCCGACCACCGCAGCGCCGGCCAGCCCGCGCCGCCCCGTCGCCGACGTCGTCGTGGGTGCGGCGTGACGCGCCGGGTCGGGTGGACGGTGCTCACCCTGGTCCTGGCCTGCGGCTACCTGTGGATCGGTGTGGCCGCTCCGGTGCCCGCGCTCCGCTGGCCCGCGCTCGCCGGCGGGCTCCTGGTGCTGGTCGCGCTCGGGCTGGCCGCCCGCAGCCGCCCGACGGCGGTGGCGGTCCTGGTCGTCGGGGCGCTGGCGCCGGTGGTCACCGGTTGGTGGAGCATCGTCGTCCCGCTGACCGCCGTCATGATCATCCTGTGCGGCGTGGTGGCGGTCCGGGAAACCGCCCCCGTCCCGGTCGGGTCGGCGTGATGGCCGAGCCCCGGCGCTACCGGCTCGGCCCGGCCCGTCGCGCCCTCAACGCGCTCATGTCCGTACTGCTCGGCTGGGGGGTCGGGCCGGCGTCGAGCTACCTCCTCACCACCACCGGCCGCACCACGGGCCGCCGCCGGACCACCCCCGTCACGCTGGTCGAGACCGCGGGGCACCGTTGGCTGGTCGCGCCCTACGGGCCGGTCGGCTGGGTCCGCAACGTCCGCGCCACCCCCGAGGTGTCGTTGCGACGGGGCCGGACGACGCTGACGATGCACGTGCGCGAGGTCGACGCGGCGACAGCAGGACCCGTCCTGCGCCGCTACGTCGGCCAGGTGCCGGTCACCGCGCCCTTCTTCGCCGCCGCCGCCGGCGACCCCGTCGAGGCCTTCATCGCCGAAGCCCCCCGGCATCCGGTCTTCGTCCTCACGGGGTCGCCCTGACCGGTCAGGAAGGCTCCTTGCGGTAGACCTCGATCTTCCAGTCGTTCGCCAGCGCCGCGATGGCACCGACCGCCGTCACGATCGGCGCTGCCACCGCGGCGATGACGCCGGCCGACACCGGGATCTCCATCACGGTGTGACCGTCGGCGTTCTTCACGACGACCCGGCGGACGCTGCCCTCGTGGATCAGCTCCTTCACCCTGGCCACCAGGGCCTCACCCCGGACCTTGCTGGCGTCGGGGATCGTCTGGACCTCCTCCTTGGCGACGTTCGCTGTGTCGCTGCTCGCTGTGTCGACATTCGCTGTGTGGACGCTCTCGGCGTGGGCACTCATCGGCTGTGCTCCTTCTGTTGTCGGAACCCCCAGCCTGGTGACCGGCGGCGGCGGCCACCAGGAGTCGACCGGCCGCCGTCGGCAGGACCTTCGCCCGGTACTGCGGGCCGGGGGTGGTGTGGAGGGCCGGCACCATGCCGGTGTCCCGACCGGCCCGTGCGGACGGCGGCGCTCGCGGCGGAACTCGGCGAGCTCGCAGGGCGAGGGTCCCTGTCGCCAGGACCGATCGGCACCTGACCGGGCGGTCGCGATCGGCCGATCGTCATCGGTGTGGACACCTCCCTGGTGCCGGTCCGGGCCGGCCGGATCAGCCCGACCGCGTACCGCCTCTCGACAGCCCTGCTGTTTGCCGTGGCCGTGACCACCGGCCTGAGCCTGGCGGTGCCGTCGCTGTTCCACGACACCGCAATGACAGTCGGCAACCTGCGCGGCACCTGCCTCGTGCTGCTGGTGGTCGCCGCCCCGGCACTCGCGTGGTCGATGTGGGCCACCTCCGGGGGATCGGTGTGTGCGCCGGTCGTCTGGCTCGGGGCCACGGTCTACATCGCCTACAACGGCGTGCTGCTGTGCTTCTCGGCGGTCTTCAATCGGCTGTTCCTGCTCGACGTCGCCGTGCTCGGGCTGGCCGCGTGGACGCTGGTGGCCCTGCTGCCCGCGGTCCACGTGCGCAGCGTGCTGCCGCCCCGCACCCTGCGGTGGATCGGCGGGTACCTGGCCGCCGTCGCGGTGCTGTTCGGCCTGCTGTGGCTGCGCGACATCGTGCCGGCCCTGCTCGACGGCGGCACTCCCGCCAGCCTCGCCGGTCTCGCGATGATCACCAACCCGGTGGAGGTGCTCGACCTCACCTTCAGCGTGCCGGCCGCGTTGCTGGCCGCCGCGCTGCTGTGGCGTGGGCGCCCGGCCGGGCTCCCGCTGTCGGGCCTGCTGCTCGTGATGTTCGCGATCGAGACCACGAGCGTCGCGGTGGACCAGGTCTTCGGCCACCTTGCCGACCCCGCGGCCCCGCTGGCCGCCGTACCGATCATGGCCGCCCTGACGCTGCTCGGCCTCTGGCCGCTGACGGTGTTCCTGCGCGGCCTGCGTTCCCCGCTCCCACCCACCCGCACGACATCACCTCCGACACCTCGCAGCTGAGCGCAGCACGGGCGCCCCGGCTCGCTCAGGAGTGGGCCGCGAGGGCGGCGTACGCGGTGCGCGCACCGTCGACCAGCGCGGTCCCGTCGATCCCGACGAGCTCGCCGTGGTCGACGACGATCCGGCCGCCCACGATCACCGTCGTGACGTCGGCGGCCCGCCCGTGCAGGGCCAGCGCCGGCACGGGGTGGTCGATCCCCAGGTGGTGCGGGCCCCTGGTGTCGACGAGGACGAGATCGGCGAGCCTCCCGACGGCGACGCGCCCGAGCCGGTCGGGTCGCCCCATGCCCGATCCCGTGGTGGTGGCCATCGAGAGGACCTGCTCGAGGGTCAGGGCGTCGTCGCGGGCCTCCAGGTCGCGCTGCAGCATCAGCGCAGCGCGCATCAGCTCGAACGGGGTGGACACGGTCGAGGGCGCGTAGTCGCTGCCCAGCACGACCGGAACCCCGGCGGCGAGCAGCCGCGGCAGCGACCGTCCCGCGGTGATGCCGAAGCCGAGCATGGCGTTGCCGGTCGGGTTGTGGTTGACGGTCACCCCGGTCCGGGCGAACACGGCGACGTCGTCGTCGGACAGCGCGCCGGCGTGCATCGCGGTGCACCGGGGGCGCAGCAGGCCGGCGTCGAGCAGCCGCGCGGTGGCCGAGCGGCCGAAGGCGGTGTCGTGCGCGCGCACGGAGGCCTCGCTGATGTGGGTGTGCACGTGGGTCGGGAGATCGTGGCTCGCGGCGATCCCGGCGATCCCGGCGAGCAGCTCGTCGGAGCAGGCCGTCGGCTCGACGGCGGAGACCACCACCCGGATCCGGCCGTCCGCGGCGCCGTCGTGGCGTTCGACGGCGGCGCGGGCCCGGTCGAGCTGCTGGCCGGTATCGGCCTGTCGGACGATCACGCCGTGCTCGTCGTGCCACATGTCGGCCAGGCTGGGCCCGATCGCGGCGCGGACGCCGAGGTCGGAAGCGGCTTCGACCACCCCGTCGACACCGGGTCCCCCGGCGTCCACGACGCTCGTGAACCCGGCCGCGAGGAGGGCGGCGATCACCGGTCGGACCACCGCCGCGACCAGGTCGACCGGTGCCTGCATCAGACACATCCGGGCCACCAGCGGCAGCACGACCTCGACGCGCCCCGCGCCGGAGAACGGCCCCGGCCCGGTGCTGGGCCGGTAGGGGCGCCCGCCGCCGAGGAAGGCGCCGAGGTGCACGTGGCCCTCGACGAAGCCCGGCGCGACCACCTGCCCGCCGGCATCGACGACGCGCGCCGCCGTCCACAGCGACCCGACGTCGCGGCCCACGTCCACGATCACCCCGTCACGGACGGCGATCCCCGCCCCATCGACGACACCGGCGTCGAGATCGAGGATCCGGCCCCCGGTGATCAGCAGATCGCACGGCTGACGCGGCGGCGGCGTGGTCATGCCGGTCAGCCTGGCAGAACGGACCTGGCGGTGGTGCCCGCCGGGTTCCGTCGTGGTGGCCGGGATCGGCGCCGGTCCGCACCGCCGGGCCGAGTGGTGCCGTCGGCAGGCCGACGCGAGGACTTCCGACCCTTTTCGCCCTCGTCCTCACCGACGACGATCACCTCATCGACCGCGGCCGCCGGCTGCGTCGAGGGGAGGTGGCCGTGATGACCACGGAGAATGCCGCACAGAAGGTCAACATCGAGAAGGCTGCCGTCGAGAAGGCGGCCGTCGAGGAGATGGCTGTCGGGAACGGACCGGTCGTGCCGACCGAGGACGAGATGCGGGTACTGGCGGTCCGCCGGCTGCGCAAGCAGGCGGACTTCCGCACGCACCTGTTCATCTACGTCCTGGTGAGCGGGTTCCTCATCGCGATCTGGGCGTGGACCGGCGCCGGGGTCTTCTGGCCGTTCTTCCCGATCGGGGGCTGGGGTATCGGCGTTGCGGCGAACGCCTGGGACGCGTTCGGCCGCGACCCCGTCACCGAGCAGCGGATCAAGCGCGAGATGGAGCGCATGCGCCCGTGACGTGCGCCCTGCGCACCGCCACGTTCCGCGTGTCGGTTCCTGTCCCTCGGCGGCTCGTTATGGACTCGTCGGCGAGGTTTCCCTGGGACTCGGCCGCGAGTCGAGCAACGCGGCGCCGATCCCGGCAGCCCAGTTGCGGATCTCGTCCCAGTCGCGCTGATCTTCAGAGGGAGCACCGGCGATCCGCACGATGGCGCGCTCGGCGATGCTCAGTTCGCGTCGGTCGAGTTTGCCTCGGAAGACCCGGTGGTCGCGGGCCCTGAGCGTCGTTGCGAGCTGGTCGCCCTGACGCCGGTCGGCCGGATCATCGGGTGTGGACCGGTCCGCCACCGGTCCGCTCGAGAACAACCACAACGGCATCGATGTGAGTGCCGCCGTCTCGCGTGCCACGAGCTGCTTCGCAGGCTTCATCCACTGACCCATGTGAATCGCGCTGCCGACGACGGCGGCGTCGTACCCTTCTATCGTCTCGACGTCGTGCACCGGAAGCACGGAGACATCGAGACCGCAACTCGAGAGTTCAGTTCCGATGGCCTCTGCTATCTCGTTGGTCGAGCCGTGCTTCGACGCAACGGCCACGAGGATCTTCATCATGTCTCTTCTCTCGGATGGTGGGTCTGAGCGGTGCGTTCGATGTTGCTCTTCAATACCGCCAGCATGCGAACCTGCATGATCCACACCATCGGAACGTAGACCCAATAGTTGTAGAACCGTTCGAGCCAGCGCGGTCGCATGATCTGATGTCCGCCGATGACCAGGCGGGTGCGGCCGCCGGCCAGCTCACGGAGATCGAAGCCCCAGAGCCCCTCCATGTAGGCACCGGGCCGTGGCCCGTCCGAGCTCACGCCGCGGCCTCGAAGGTCGGTCACGCCGTGCAGCCCCAAGAAACGATTCGGTTCCAGCATCGCGACCGTGTAGGCGTCCACCATCGCTTTGCCGGGCACTCTGAACTTCAGGCAGTCGCCGATCGCGCGGTCCTGCCACTCCGGACGCACTTCGCGAGCACTCGGTACGCCGGCATTGTCGAGGTGGTCCCAGGAGTACCAGCCGCCGCGATCTCCGCCCAGCTGGACCAGCCACGGCCACACCTGTTCCGGCGGCGCGTCAATGGTGACAGCCATGGTCATACTGCGCTCGCCGCCGGGGACCCACTCCGCTCCGGGATAGGGCCCGCGCACCTCGCGGTCGCTCGCGCCCCAGCGCGCAAGCCGGGGACGCAGAAGCTGTCCCCAGGCGAGTGCGGCACCGCCGGCCACAGCGGCGGTCGCCGTCACTACCGGTAGGCGGATCATCCATCCACGGTCGCAGGCGCAGCGCAGTGCGGTTAGGGACCACGGTCTCCGAGCACCGTGCCGAAGGGCCCGAGGCCGCGACGCACACTGATTCGCCCATTGTGGGTGTCGGTCATCGTCACCCGCGGGCGCGGCGCGACCTGCGCGAGGAAGCGGGGCGCCGGGACGACGCCGTCCCGGAGAAGACCATCGAGATACCGATCATGAACCCGAAGTCGTACCAGTTGCCGTTGTTGTGCACCTCGTAGATGTTCACGGAATCGTTGAACAGCGATACGACGAACGTGACCGGGCTGATCACGCCGTGCCAGACCCCCAGCCAGAATCCCGCCGACACCGGCCCGCCGACGCCCACCGCGAGATTCGGCCCCGCGGCGCACGAGGCGAGGACGACGGCGGCGAGCACCAGCGCGATGACGAGGAGCCCGCGGGCGGGGCGCCTCACGACAGCCGCCGGTGTGCGCCGGCCACCCCGGCGAGCGCGGTCACCGCACCCACCACGAAGAGGATGGTGGGCAGCACGAAGGCCCAGCTCAGCGCGAGCATGTCGAGCTCCTGCAGGAGCAGCGCCGCGCCGGCGAGCAGGAAGGCCAGGCCGGCTCCGAGTACCGGGGCGGGATGGTCAGGACGCTGCATGGGACACCTCCACGTCGCCCGCACCGACGTCGACCACCACGGTGAGCGGCGCGCCGGCGGTGGCGGGATCGGTCCAGCTCAGGTCGACGCCCTCCCGGACGGCGACGTCGTCGACGGTCACGGTGCCCACCACGATCCCGGCCCGGACCTCGATCGGCCGGTCCGCCGGGAGGCGCAGCACGACGCGCCCGGCCCCGACGGCGACGTCGAGACGGCCGGTGGCGGGCAGTGGCCCGCGGGTCAGGTCGACGACGACCGTGCCGGCCGAGATCGTGGTGCCCGAGGGCCAGCCACCGGCCCCGGTGATCGTCCGGTCGCCCACGGGTCCGGTGAAGTGGCCCGCACCGACCAAGACCGCGAGGGCCGCGACGAGCAGCGCCACGCCGAGCGCGACGACACCTCCCCGGCCGCGTCCACCCACCAGGCTCAGCAGCAGGACCGTGCCGACGACGACCACACCAGCTGCGGGTGCGAGGTGCCACGGCACCGGGACGCCGAGCTCGTCGAGCAGCCATCCGGCGCCCGCCGCGGCGAGCAGCAGGCCCAGCACCAGGCGGTCCCACCGAACCCCGGCATCTGCACGGGGGGAGGGCGGGTGCGGGACGGCTTCGGTCCGCTTCCGATCCGGGATGGTCGTCATCGCCCTCACCGCCGTGCCGAGATCAGGACCGTGACGCCGACCGCCAGTACCACCAGCGGCCACAGCGCGTCGGCGCCGAACCGGGGGAGCCAGTGCTGCACCAGTAGCAGCCCACCGAGCCCGATGAGCACGCACCGGTGGCGATCGTCACCGAGTGGCGCCGGGCGGGCGGCGCGGACCGCTCCGGCTCGTCCTTGTCGGCCTCCGGGATCACCGCCCACGCCCGCTCGGTCATGGCTCCACCTCGTGTCGACGCCGGACGGCAGTCCGGCTCAGGTCGGTCGGCACGTCGGTCGCGCCGCATGTCCAGGTTGGCCCGTCGACCCTGCTGCCATCACGGGCCGAACGGCTCCCGGCTCCGGTGCGGACGACCTGTCCGGAGCTGACATGCCGGGGTTCTGAGCACGGCCGACCGGTCCGGGGCCCTGTGCGACCACCGGATGCGGGACCATCGCCTCTGTCGCCGCGCCGCCGGCTCCGCGCATGCTCGACAGGTCGGAGTCATAGCGGGGCGTATCCCCGCGGCCGGCGATCGGAGGACGGTCGTCGACGTGCGGATCGCCGTCTCACCCGGATGCGGCCGTCCTCGACGGTGGCCGCATCCGTTCTTCTCCGATCGGGGCCGCGACCGGGCTGGGGAGCAACGGTCGCGGCTCTCGGCGTTGCGGACGACGACCCCGTGTGAGCAACGTTCGTCCTGGTCCGGCCCGTTCCCCCATCGCTGCCGACAGGTTGGAGTGATCTCCGTGCGCAGGCCCACGAGTTCCCGGTGGTCCATCGTGGCGTTCGTCGCCATGGTCGTGCTCGGGACAGCGGTGATCGTGGTGACGATCGGCGCGGCGACCGGCTCCTGGGCGTCGGGTGCGGTCGTCGGCGGGATGGCCGGTGGGCTGTCGGTGGCCGGCTACCCGCTGTTCTTCCGGCGCCGCTGATCGACCCCGGCGCGAGCTCGCGAGCTGGAGGCCCCGGTCGTCCACCGTGAACCCGCCGGGCGGGAGCAGAACAGGGCCGGACGGCCCGGCCTGCGGCCCGGCAGCTGCGGGTCCATCGGCCCCTGTCGGTGTCCGCCGGTCGCGGGCACCGTCGGAGCCGGAACGGCGCGCACTGCGAGACGGAGGAGTCCCCCGGATGAAGGCACTCGTGTATCACGGACCGGGTCAGAAGAACTGGGAAGAGGTGCCGGACCCGTCGATCGTCCGGGCGACCGATGCGATCGTCCGCGTGGACGCCACGACGATCTGCGGGACCGATCTGCACATCCTCAAGGGCGACGTGCCGGCCGTCACGCCGGGCCGGATCCTCGGTCACGAGGGTGTCGGCACGATCACCGAGGTGGGGCAGGCGGTGTCCAAGCTCGCCGTCGGCGACCGCGTGATCATCTCGTGCATCTCCGCGTGCGGGTCGTGTTCCTACTGCCATCAGCAGCTGCCGGCCCACTGTCTCGACGACGAGGGCGCCTCGGGTATCGGCTGGATCTTCGGTCATCTCATCGACGGAACCCAGGCGGAGTACGTCCGGGTGCCCTTCGCCGAGAACTCCCTCCACAGGGTCCCCGAGGGGGTGAGCGATGACGCGGCGTTGATGCTGTCGGACATCCTGCCGACGGGATTCGAGATCGGTGTGCGCAACGGCCGGGTCGAACCCGGAGACGTCGTGGCGGTCATCGGCGCCGGGCCGGTCGGGCTGGCCGCGATGATGACCGCCACCCTCTACGGTGCCTCGCGCATCATCGCCGTGGACATCGATGACAACCGGGTCGAGCAGGCCAAGGTCTTCGGCGCGACCGACGCCGTCAACAGCGGTGCAGACGGGTGGCGCGACGCCGTGCTCGCCATGACCGACGGGCTGGGGGTGGATGTGGCGATCGAGGCCGTGGGCGTGCCGCTGACCTTCCAGATGGCGACCGAGCTGGTTCGACCTGGGGGGACGGTCGCGAACGTCGGAGTACACGGAACGTCGGTGGAGCTGAAGCTGCAGGATCTGTGGATCAAGGACATCGCGATCACGATGGGATTGGTGAGCGCGACGACCACACCCATGCTGCTGAAGCTGGTCGCTCAGGGCACGCTGCGCCCGGAGACGTTCGTGAGCCACCACTTCGCCCTCGACGCCATCCTCGACGCCTACGACACCTTCTCGCGAGCGGCGGCGACGAAGGCGCTCAAGGTGGCCATCACCCGGTGACGTGCGCGCCGTCCGGCGCCACCGAGACGACAGGGGAGGCACGCCTCGCGGGAGCTGGACGCGGTCAGCGCGCGGTGGGCTGGATGGGACCGGCGGGTGCGGTGGCAGGCAGGGGCGCTGCGCGCGCCCTGCGTCGTCGGCGTCTCCGAAGCCCTGAAGGTGCGCGATCTCGCCACCCCTGACGATTCCCAGGGACATGCCCGGCAGGCCGATCTGGCGGATCTGATCGCGGAGGTCGGCGTCGATGGCGGAGAACAGCTGAGCATCGGCCTGCGACGTCGCCGCCACGGGGGCATCACAGGGGCGGGCACCGTGACCGTGAACCCGGTGACCATGGACATGGCCAGTCCGGCCAGCGCAGCCGACAGGCGGCCGGTGAGTCCCATGCTCTCCGTCTCCCACCAGCACGGTGTCGGGGAGCACGTGAGCCGCTCGGCGGCACAGGACATGCGGACCGCTCTCGCGGGCAGCACGTAGGAAACGCTGCGCCGCGTCGGGTTGTCGGGAAGGACCGTCTGTCGAGGGCATCACGGCCACGATGGGCGGCGGCCCCACGTGGAGACGAGCGGGGCGGTGGCGAGGTCGAGCCTGCCGCTGGCGACCAGGGCCAGGTAGGTGTCGACTTCCTGGCTGCTGGCATGTCCGCCGCTGATGAGTTGGTCAGCGACCTGGTGGATGTTGGCGTTCTCCAACACTGCGACTCCGGGCACGGCCAGCGGGAAATAGGCATCGGCTGCTACGTCCAGCAGGCCTCCTGCCCGGAACTGGCGGGGCAGCCGCCGGCCGAACTCGGGGTCGACGCCTCGCTCGAACAGCAACGCCCGGAACCCGTCTTTGATCTTGTTGGCCAGGTGTTGATCCGGCCCGTGGTCATCGGGGCAGACCTGTGTCTGCAGGTTGATGTCGAAGTCTTCGACCAGTAGCCAGCCGCCGGGCCGCACCGCTGCGACCATCCGTTGCAGCGCCCGGTCGCGTTCGGGGAGGTGGAGCAGCACCAGTCGGGCGTGCACCAGATCGAAGTCCCCCTCAGGCGGGTCGTCGTGGGCCACGTCGTGTCGGGTGACCTCGACCCCGGGGCCGGCGTGGTCAGCGAGCCATCCGACCTCGATGTCGGTGGCCAGGACGTGACCGGTGTCCCCGACCCGGGCGGCGAGCCCTGCCGGAACCGATGGGCCGCCGGCTCCCACTTCCCAGCATCGCCACCCGGCTCTGATGCCGAGCGCGTCGATGTGGCGGAAGGTCACCGCATCGAAGATCGCGGAGAGCGCATCGAACCGGCCGCCGGTTTCGGTGGCCCGGTTGTCGAGCAGGTACTCATCTGCGCCCATGACCATCCTCAGCACATCACATGCTCAGGCTGGGACTCTCCCACATCCGTCGTCCGCGCGGCAGGTGCTCATGGCTGCAGCGACACCGCGATGAGCACGCCCAGCAGCCCCGTCCTGCCGGTGCGCGCACGGCAACAGTGGGCCTGGCTCGCGGCGGGTCTCCTCCTCGGGTTCGCCGTCCCGCACCTGGTCCCTACCGGCCGCCCGGCAGCGTCCCCGAGTGCGTGTGCCGCGCGACCTACCTGTTGTCCTCGCCGCGGTGATCTCACCGCGACGGGCCCTACCCGGCGTACTGATGCCGGTGCCATCGCGGGACCTTCGGCCCGCTGTGCCGCCCCGGTGAGCGGCGGACCGTGGGGTCATGACCCACACACTGCGCAGGTCCGATGCCGACCTCAAGTCCGCCGTCATCGACGAGCTGGACTGGACCCCGGGCGTGGACGGCACGCACATCGGTGTCGCCGTCGACAGCGGCGCGGTGACGCTCTCGGGTGAGGTCACCTCGTACCCCGAGAAGCTGCTCGCGGCCACGGCCGTGCAACGGGTGCGCGGCGTCACCGCGGTGGCCCAGGAGATCACGGTACGCACCCCCTGGAGCGTCAGCGACAGCGACGGCGCCCGCGAGGCGGGGGAGGCGCTCGAACGGGCCGTCGACGTGCCCGACACCGTCACGGCGACGGTGCACGACCATGTGATCACCTTGGCCGGCACGGTCAACGGGAACTACCAGCGCATCGCCGCTGCGCGCGCCGTGCGGCACGCCAAGGGCATCACCGGCGTCGTCAACATGATCATGATCCGGCCGGTCGCGCTCGCCTCCGGGGTCAAGGCGGCGATCACCTCGGCGCTCGTGCGCAACGCCCGGCTCGAGAGCACGCACATCACCGTCACCGCCGACGGCGGAGTGGCCACGCTCGAGGGCACCGTCCGGTCGTGGGCCGAGCGGAACGACGCCGCGCAGGCCTGCTGGGCCGCCCCCGGCGTCGTCGACGTGATCGACAACCTGACCATCCGGTACTGAAGCCCGCCCCGCGCTCGACGCGGAGCCGAGGTCCGCCCTCAGCCCCGCCGACCACGCCTGACAACCCGAACGACACCACTCGAACCTCTGGAAGGCCAGCACATGATCTACACCCCGCCCGGCCGCCCCGGCAGCATCGTCTCCGTCGCGCCGCGCTACGAGAACTTCATCGGTGGCAAGTGGCTCGCCCCGACCGAGGGCCACTACCGCATGGACGTCAGCCCCGTCGACGGCAGCGACATCGCGGAGGTCGCGAGCTCGACCCCCGCCGACGTCGAGCTGGCACTGGACGCCGCTCACGCCGCCAAGGACGCCTGGGGCGGGGCGTCCACCACCGAGCGCGCCGCGGTCCTCACCGCGATCGCCGACGCGATCACGGCCAACGCCGAGATGCTCGCGGTCGCCGAGAGCTGGGAGAACGGGAAGCCGGTGCGCGAGACCCTGGCCGCCGACATCCCGCTGCTGGCCGACCACTTCCGCTACTTCGCCGCCGCGATCCGCGCGGAGGAGGGCCGCTCCACCGAGGTCGACTCCGACCTCATCGCCTACCACTTCCGCGAGCCGCTCGGGGTCGTCGGGCAGATCATCCCGTTCAACTTCCCGCTGCTGATGGCCGGCTGGAAGCTCGCGCCGGCACTGGCCGCCGGGAACTGCTCGGTGCTCAAGCCGGCGTCCCCGACGCCGTGGTCGGTGCTCAAGCTGGCCGAGGTGATCGAGAACGTCGTGCCCCCGGGCGTGATCAACATCGTCAACGGCCCGGGCGCCGAGATCGGCAAGGCGCTGGCTGCCAACCCGCGCATCCAGAAGATCTCCTTCACCGGCGAGACGGTGACCGGGCGGCTGATCATGCAGTACGCGGCCCAGAACCTCATCCCGTCCACATTGGAGCTCGGCGGCAAGAGCCCCAACATCTTCTTCGCCGACGTCATGGACCACGACGACGCGTTCCTGGACAAGGCGATCGAAGGTTTCGTGCTCTTCGCGTTCAACAAGGGCGAGGTCTGCACGGCCCCGTCGCGGGCGCTCGTGCACGTCGACATCTACGACGAGTTCATGAAGCGCGCGCTGGCCCGCATCGCCACCATCCGCGAGGGCGACCCGCTCGACACCGAGACCCAGCTCGGCCCGCAGGTCTCCGTGCAGCAGCTCGACAAGATCGCCTCCTACGTCGAGATCGGCCGCAACGAGGGTGCCGAGGTGCTGATCGGCGGCGAGCGCGCGACGGTCGCCCCGGAGCTGCAGGGCGGCAACTACTTCCAGCCCACCGTGCTCAAGGGCGACAACCAGATGCGGGTTTTCCAGGAGGAGATCTTCGGCCCGGTCCTCGCCGTCACCACGTTCACCGACGACGCGGACGCACTCGCGATCGCCAACGACACGCTCTACGGCCTCGGCGCCGGCGTGTGGACCCGCGACGGCAACCGCGCCTACCGGATGGGCCGCGGCATCAAGGCCGGCCGGGTGTGGACCAACTGCTACCACCGCTACCCCGCGGGCGCGGCGTTCGGCGGCTACAAGATCTCCGGCATCGGCCGCGAGAACCACCAGATGATGCTCGACCTCTACAGCCAGACCAAGAACCTGCTGGTGAGCTACGACGACAAGCCGATGGGGCTGTTCTGAGGACATGACCACACCTGGGCGGATCTCGGCCACCCCGGCGGCGCGCGCGGCGATCAGCCGGCTGCGCGCCGACCGGGGTGCGCCGGTCATGTTCGTGCAGTCCGGCGGCTGCTGCGCCGGGAGCACACCGATGTGCCTGCCGGCGGGGGAGCTGGTCGTCGGGGACGGCGACGTGCTGCTCGGCGAGATCGACGGCTGCCCCTTCTACATCGACGACGCGCTCGACCGCGCCTGGCACCGCGGGACCCACGTCCTGGACGTCGGGCCGGGCGAACCCGAGGGCTTCTCGCTGCCCGCGGGCCACGGCCTGCGCTTCGTGACCGCACCCCTTCCCGCCACCGAACGGAGCACGCCATGAGAGCCGCCGTCGTCACCGACTTCCGCGCCCCCCTGCAGATGCAGGACCTCCCGGTCCCCGAACCCGGACCGGGCCAGGTCCTGGTCCGGATCGAGGCGATGGGCCTGTGCCACACCGACATCCACGCCGCCCACGGCGACTGGCCGGTCACGCCCACACCGCCGTTCATCCCGGGTCACGAGGGCATCGGCCGGATCGAGAAGCTGGGCGACGGCGTGACCATGCGGGCGGTCGGCGACCGGGTGGCGATCGCGTGGCTCGCCTACGCGTGCGGGGAGTGCCGGCACTGCATCGGCGGTTGGGAGACGCTGTGTGCGCGCCAGCAGACGTCGGGCTACTCGGTGGACGGCACGTTCGCCGAGTACACAGTGGTGGACGCGGCGTTCGCGACCCGGGTGCCCGACGCCATCAGTGCGGTCGACGCGGCCCCGCTGACCTGCGCGGGAGTGACCACCTACAAGGCGATCAAGGTGGCCCGGGTGGCCCCGGCCGAGACGGTGGCGATCTTCGGCATCGGCGGGCTGGGCCACCTGGCGCTGCAGTACGCCCGCATCGCCGGGGCGTTCGTGGTCGCCGTCGACATCGCCGACGACAAGCTGGCCATGGCCACCGAGCTCGGCGCCGAGCACGTGGTCAACGCTCGGGCCGGTGATCCGGTGGCCGCGATCCAGGCGCTCGGGGGCGTCGACGTGGCGGTGGCGCTGGCGGCGTCGCCGGAGTCGTTCGACCAGGCCTACCGGTCGCTGCGGCCCGGTGGGCGGCTGGTGTGCGTGGCGATGCCGGCCGACAACGGTGCGATCAACCTGCCGATCTTCGACACGGTGATCGGCGGCAAGTCGGTGATCGGCTCGATCGTCGGCACCCGCAACGACCTCGCCGACGTCTTCGCCCTGCACGCCGCGGGCCGCACCAGCGTGGTGACGGTCGAGCGGAAGCTCGACGAGGTCAACGAGTCCATCGCCGACGTACTGGCCGGCCGGGTGCCCGCCCGGGTGGTGTTCGAGCTGTGACCGGGCCGTCCGTGGGTGTCCTGCGCGAGACCGCGCCGGGCGAACGGCGGGTCGCGCTCACCCCGGACGGCGTGACGCGGCTGATCAAGGCCGGCGCCACGGTGGCCGTCGAGGCCGGCGCGGGGGCGGCGGCCTGGTTCACCGACGCCGCCTACACCGCCGCCGGGGCCCGCGTGACCGACCGCGCAGGCGTCTGCTCCACCTGCGACGTCCTGGTGTGCGTGCACGCACCCGACGACCGGGCGTCGTTGGTGGCGGGCCAGGTCCTCGACGGGCTGCTGGCCCCGCTGACCGATCCCGGGCTCGCGAGCGAGCTGGCCGAGGCGAAGGTGACCGCGATCAGCCTCGACGGCCTGCCGCGGACGCTGAGCGCCGCGCAGTCCATGGACGTGCTGACCTCGCAGGCCAATGTGGCCGGGTACAAGGCGGCACTGGTCGGCGCCGACACGTTCGGCGGCTTCTTCCCGATGCTCATGACCGCGGCCGGCACGGTCCGGCCGGCCACGGTGCTCGTCATCGGCGCCGGCGTCGCCGGGCTGCAGGCGATCGGCACGGCACGGCGCCTCGGCGCCGTCGTCACCGGCTACGACGTGCGCGACGCCGCCCGCGCCGACGTCGCGTCCACCGGTGCGGCGTTCCTCGACCTCGGCGACCCGCTCTCCGCGACCGCCGCGGGCGGCTACGCCCGCGAGCTCACCGACGCCGAACGCGACGCGCAGCAGGCGGCGATGACCACCGCCGTCGCGAGGTTCGACGTGGTCATCACCACCGCCCAGGTCCCGGGCCGGCGCCCGCCCGTGCTGGTCGCGGCGGCCGCGGTCGCCGCGATGCGCCCCGGCTCGGTGGTGGTCGACCTCGCGGCCGGCCCGCTGGGCGGCAACGTCGAGGGCTCGGTGGCCGACACGACCGTCGTGACCGACGGCGGCGTCACAGTCGTTGGTGCGGGCAACCTGGCCTCGGCGATGCCGCAGGCCGCGTCCACCGCCTTCTCCCGCAACGTCGTCGCGCTGCTGGGCCACCTCGTCGGAGACGGCGCGCTCCGGCTCGACACCGACGACCCGATCACCGCGGGCGTGCTCGTCACGCGCGACGGAGCCGTCGTCGCACCGGCCGTCCTCGCCCTGCTCAGCCCGGGAGACCCCGCATGACCCCACTCCTGTTCGCCGACATCACCGTCTTCGTCCTGAGCCTGCTCGTCGGGTTCGAGATCATCAGCAAGGTCCCCGCCACCCTCCACACCCCCCTGATGTCGGGCTCCAACGCCGTGCACGGGGTGGTCGTGGTCGGGGTGATGGTGCTCGCCGCCACCGCGGACAGCCCGCTGGGCTACGCCGTCGTGCTCGTCGCCGCGGCGTTCGCGGCAGCCAACGTCGTGGGCGGCTACGTCGTCACCGACCGGATGCTGGAGATGTTCCGCGCACCCGCGAAGCCGACGGCGGCCGTCAAGTGACCGGCTTCGACACCGGCGTGCACGTCGTCTACCTGCTGGCGGCGGTCTGCTTCGTGCTGGGCCTGCACCGCATGACGTCCCCGGCCACCGCGCGCCGTGGCAACCAGCTCTCGGCCGCCGGCATGGCGGCCGCGGTCGCCACGACCGTGGTGCTGCTCGTCCACGACGGCACGATCTCCCTCGTCGCCGCGATCGTGCTGGCCGCCGGCCTGCTGGTCGGCGCGGGTGCCGGACTGCTCGGCGCGCGGCGGGTCAAGATGACCGCGATGCCGCAGCTCGTCAGCGTGTTCAACGCCGTCGGTGGCGGCGCGGCCGCGCTCATCGCGTTCGGTGACGCCATCGGGCACGTGGGTTCGGTCCCGCTCGCCGACCAGCCGGTCAGCACCACGCTCACGACGTCGCTCGACCTGCTCATCGGCGGCATCACGTTCTCCGGTTCGCTGATCGCGGGCGCCAAGCTCGCCGGGCGCATCCCGGGCCGCCCGCTGAGCTTCCCCGGGGCGCGGGTGCTCAACGTCGTGCTGGCGGTGGTGGCCGTCGCCGCCGGGGTGGTCTACACGACCGGCAACGGCGGGGTGCCCGTGCTGTGCGCGCTCACGCTGGCCGCGCTCGGCCTCGGCGTGCTCGGCACGCTGCCGATCGGCGGGGCCGACATGCCGGTGGTCATCTCGCTGCTCAACGCGTTCACCGGCACCGCGGTCGCGATGGCCGGGTTCGTCCTCGACAGCACCCCGCTGATCATCGGTGGTGCGCTCGTCGGGGCGGCCGGCGCCATCCTGACGAAGCTGATGGCGGATGCGATGAACCGCTCGCTGCTCAGCATCGTCGCGGGCGGCTTCGGCACCGGTGACGAGCAGAGCGGTGGGCCCACGACGGCGAGCGGGGG
>JBBQEF010000072.1:0-19161 GCA_038320445.1 Mycobacteriales bacterium | reverse complement strand
GCCGCGGCGGCCTGGATTGGAACTGAGATGACAACCAGACCGGACCCCTGCTCGTCGACGGAGCCCGCGGCACGGCCGGGCGGAGGACACTGACATGGGTCTCGAGGAGAACCTGCCCAGCGGCGTCCTGCTGACCAGCGTGGAGAAGCTGGTCAACTGGACCCGCAAGTCCTCGCTGTGGCCGGCCACGTTCGGCCTGGCCTGCTGCGCGATCGAGATGATGACCACCGGCGCCCCGCGCTACGACCTCGCCCGGTTCGGCATGGAGGTCTTCCGCGCCTCGCCGCGCCAGGCCGATCTGATGATCGTCGCGGGCCGCGTGAGCAACAAGATGGCCCCGGTGCTGCGCCAGATCTACGACCAGATGCCCGAGCCGCGCTGGGTGCTCGCGATGGGCGTCTGCGCCAGCTCCGGCGGCATGTTCAACAACTACGCGATCGTGCAGGGCGTCGATCACGTCGTCCCCGTCGACATGTACCTGCCCGGCTGCCCGCCCCGGCCCGAGATGCTCATGGACGCGATCCTCAAGATCCACGCCAAGATCATGGACGAGCCGCTCGGCGCCAAGCGCGCCGCGGAGCTGGCCGAGAGCGGGTACAAGACCGAGCTGGTGCCGTCGTCGATCAAGTTCGCGAAGAAGAAGAAGTGATGGCCGACGACACGACGGGCACCTCCAAGGAGAGCGCCGAGCCCACCGGCGGGGCGCAGTCCTCGGCCGAGTCGAGCGGCGCCGACATGGAGGCCCAGCGCGCGGCGGGCGGCACGGCCCCGGCCGCGGGCGGGCTGGAGCAGACCCCGGATGTGCCGGAGGGCGGCACCCGTCCGGCGCCGTCGCGCTCCCGCGAGGGCATGTTCGGCATCCACGGCACCGGCGACACGTCGGGCTTCGGCGGCCTGCGCCTGCCCGGCTACGCGCCGGCGCCCGCCGAGCGTCCGTTCGGTGGCTGGTTCGACGAGTTCGCGGACGACTTCGCGGAGGCGCTCACCGAGCGCGGGGTGCCGCGCGACGCGGTGCAGCAGATCACCGTCGACCGCGGCGAGATCACATTCTACGTGCAGCGGGAGCGCATCCTGGATCTCTGCCGCACCCTGCGCGACGACGAGGGGCTGCGCTTCGAGCTGTGCTCCTCGGTGTCGGGCGTCGACTACGGCAACCCGGACGGCGCCGGCGGCGTCGCCCAGCGCCTGCACGTCGTCTACCACCTGTTGTCGATGACCTACCGGCGCCGGATCCGGCTGGAGGTCGCTCTCGACATCGACGATCCCCACCTGCCCAGCGTCGTCGAGGTCTACCCGACCGCCGATTGGCACGAGCGCGAGACGTGGGACATGTTCGGCATCATCTTCGACGGCCACCCGGCGTTGACCCGCATCCTGATGCCGGACGACTGGGACGGGCACCCCCAGCGCAAGGACTACCCGCTCGGCGGGATCCCGGTGGAGTACAAGGGCGGCGCGGAGATCCCGCCCCCCGATGAGCGGAGGTCCTACTCATGACCGACGTGCACGACGAGGCACCGGCCGACCCGGCCCCGGCGGAAGAGCGGATCACCACCGAGGGCTCGGTCTTCACCGTCACCGGCGGCGACTGGGACACGTTGCTCGACGAGGACCACGACGACCGCATCGTCATCAACATGGGCCCGCAGCACCCGTCCACGCACGGCGTGCTGCGGCTGGTGCTGGAGCTCGAGGGCGAGACGGTGCAGCAGGCCCGCTCGGTGATCGGCTACCTGCACACCGGCATCGAGAAGAACTGCGAATACCGCACCTGGACCCAGGGCACCACGTTCGTCACGCGCATGGACTACCTCGCGCCGCTGTTCAACGAGACCGGCTACTGCCTGGGCGTCGAGAAGCTGCTCGGCATCGAGGTGCCGCGCCGCGCGCAGGTGGCCCGCGTGCTGCTCATGGAGCTCAACCGGATCGGCTCGCACCTGGTGTGCCTGGCCACCGGCGGCATGGAGCTGGGCGCGCTCACCGGCATGACGGCCGGGTTCCGCGAGCGCGAGGAGGTGCTGCACCTGCTGGAGTTCCTCACCGGGCTGCGCATGAACCACGCCTACATCCGCCCGGGCGGCCTCGCGCAGGATTTCCCCGACGGCTGGGCCGAGAAGGTCACCGACTTCATCGCGATCATGCGCAGCCGGCTGCCCGACTACGACAAGCTGCTCACCGGGCAGCCCATCTGGCGTCAGCGGCTGGAGAAGGTCGGCTACCTGCCGCTCGACGGCTGCCTCGCGCTGGGCGCCACCGGGCCGATCCTGCGCGCGGCCGGCCTGCCCTGGGACCTGCGCAAGGTGGAGCCGTACTCCGGCTACGAGGAGTACGACTTCGAGGTCCCGACGGCCACCGAGGCCGATTGCTACGCGCGCTACCGGCTGCGGCTCGCGGAGATGCACGAGTCGCTCAAGATCGTCGAGCAGGCCGTGGCGAAGATGGAGCCGGGCCCGGTGATGGTCGCCGACCAGAAGGTGGCCTGGCCCGCGCAGCTCTCGGTCGGCTCCGACGGCATGGGCAACACGCTCGAGCACGTCCGCAAGATCATGGGTCAGTCGATGGAGTCGCTGATCCACCACTTCAAGCTGGTCACGGAGGGCTTCCACGTGCCGCCGGGCCAGGTCTACTCGGCGGTCGAGTCGCCGCGCGGGGAGCTGGGCTTCCACCTGGTGTCCGACGGTGGCACGCGCCCGGTGCGCGTCCACGTGCGCGAACCCAGCTTCGTGAACCTGCAGACGATGCCGGCGATGAGCGAGGGCGGGCTGGTGGCCGATGTGATCGCGGCCGTCGCCTCCATCGATCCCGTCATGGGGGGTGTCGACCGATGAGCGGCTCCGCCGCCCGTGCGCGGCAACCGTCGCCGGGGCGACGTTCTCCGCGCACGACCGATCGCAGCGAGGGGGGACGTTGAGCGCGCCCACAGAGATCTTCGACGAGACCACGCGGCTGCAGTCCCGGGAGATCATCGCCCGGTACCCGCAGTCGCGGTCCGCGCTGCTCCCGCTGCTGCACCTGGTGCAGTCGGTGGAGGGCTTCGTCTCCCAGGACGGCATCCGCTTCTGTGCCGACGAGCTGGAGCTGACCACGGCCGAGGTCGCCGCGGTGGCCACGTTCTACACGATGTACAAGCGCACGCCGTGCGGTGAGCACATCGTCAGCGTCTGCACCAACACGCTGTGCGCGGTGCTGGGCGGCGACGACATCTACGAGCGGCTCGCGGCGAAGCTCGGGGTCGGGCACGAGGAGACGGCGGGCGAGCCCGGCACCACCGGCTCGATCACGCTGGAGCACGCCGAGTGCCTTGCCGCCTGCGATCTCGCGCCGGTGCTGCAGGTCAACTACGAGTTCTTCGACAACCAGACGGTCGCGAAGGCCGAGCAGCTGGTGGACGCGCTGCAGAGCGGGGAGAAGCCGTACCCCTCGCGCGGGGCTCCGCTCACCGACTTCAAGACCGTCGAGCTGGAGCTGGCCGGGATCTTCCCGAACCTGCAGCGCAGCGTCGAGGGCCCGTCCACCGCGCCCGAGACCATGCGGGGCGCCGAGCTGGCCGCGGTGCGCGGCTGGGCGGCCCCGTCGATGCCCGATACCCCGCCCGCTCTGCCTGCCCTCCCGGAGAAGACATGACCGATCAGCTCACTCCGGTCCTGACCCGGCGCTGGCAGACGCCCCGCTCGTGGTCGATCGGCGCCTACGAGGACTCCGACGGTTACCGCGCCCTGCGGCACGCGCTCGGCGCGCACCCCGACCAGCTCATCCAGCTCGTCAAGGACTCCGGCCTGCGCGGGCGCGGCGGCGCGGGCTTCCCGACGGGCATGAAGTGGGGCTTCATCCCGCAGGGACCGGACGGTCCGGGTGCCAAGCCCAAGTACCTCGTGATCAACGCCGACGAGGGCGAGCCGGGCACCTGCAAGGACATCCCCACGATGATGGCCGACCCGCACTCGCTCATCGAGGGCTGCGTCATCACCAGCTACGCTATCCGCGCGAACTTAGGCGCGATCTACATCCGCGGCGAGGCGCTGCTCTGCATCCGCCGCGTGCGCAACGCCGTCGACGAGGCTTACGCTCAGGGCTACCTGGGCACCGACATCCTGGGCTCGGGCTTCGACCTCGACATCGTGGTGCACGCCGGCGCCGGCGCGTACATCTGCGGCGAGGAGACAGCCCTGCTCGATTCGCTCGAAGGTCGTCGCGGCCAACCTCGCCTCAAGCCCCCGTTCCCGGCCACATCGGGGCTCTACGCGTCGCCCACCGTGGTGAACAACGTCGAGACCATCGCCTCGGTTCCCGCGATCGTGATGGGCGGCAGCGACTGGTTCCGCGAGATGGGCAGTGAGAAGAGCCCCGGGCCGAAGATCTACTCGGTGTCCGGTCACGTCGAGCGTCCCGGCCAGTACGAGGCGCCGCTCGGCATCACCCTGCGGTCGCTGCTGGCGCTCGCCGGAGGCATGAAGGACGACGTCCCGCTCAAGTTCTGGACGCCGGGTGGCTCGTCCACCCCGCTGTTCACCGCCGAGCACCTCGACGTCCCCCTGGACTTCGAGGGCGCCGCGGCCGCGGGCTCCATGCTCGGCACCACCGCGGTGCAGGTCTTCAACGAGACCGTGTCCGTGCCGTGGGCGGTGATGAAGTGGACCGAGTTCTACAAGCACGAGTCGTGCGGCAAGTGCACCCCGTGCCGCGAGGGCACCTACTGGCTCGTGCAGATCCTGGAGCGCATGGTGCACGGCCAGGGCACCCCCGAGGACGTCGAGACGATGCTCGACATCTGCGACAACATCCTCGGCCGCTCGTTCTGCGCCCTCGGTGACGGCGCCACCAGCCCGATCACGAGCGCCATCAAGTACTTCCGACCCGAGTTCCTGGCGCTGTGCGCCGAACAGCCCGTCGAGCCCGCTGGAGCGATGGCGTGACACACGCCGACGCACTTCTTCCCGCGGAGGCGGCGAGATGACACTCACCCACGACAGTGGCGCCGAGACGACGCCGGTGCCCGAGGGCCACGTACGGCTCACGATCGACGACCAGGTCGTCGACGCCCCCAAGGGCGAGCTGCTGATCCGTGCCTGTGAGCGGCTCGGGATCATCGTGCCGCGCTTCTGCGACCACCCCCTGCTCGATCCCGCGGGCGCGTGCCGCCAGTGCCTGGTCGAGGTGGAGATGGGCGGGCGGCCGATGCCCAAGCCGCAGGCCAGCTGCACGATGACGGTGGCCGACGGCATGGTCGTGCGCACCCAGCACTCGTCGAAGGTGGCCGACAAGGCACAGCAGGGCGTGATGGAGCTGCTGCTGATCAACCACCCGCTCGACTGCCCGATCTGCGACAAGGGCGGCGAGTGCCCCCTGCAGAACCAGGCCATGACGAGCGGGCGCACCGAGAGCCGGTTCCTCGAGACGAAGCGGACGTTCCCCAAGCCGCTGCCCATCTCCACCGAGGTGCTGCTCGACCGCGAGCGCTGCGTGCTCTGCCAGCGCTGCACGCGGTTCTCCGAGCAGATCGCCGGTGACCCGTTCATCGAGCTCCTCGAACGCGGCGCCGAGCAGCAGGTCGGCGTGGCCGACGACAAGCCGTTCCAGAGCTACTACTCGGGCAACACGATCCAGATCTGCCCGGTCGGGGCGCTCACCAGCTCCGCCTACCGGTTCCGCTCGCGCCCGTTCGACCTCGTCTCCACCCCCGGGGTCTGCGAGCACTGCTCGTCGGGCTGCTCGCAGCGCGTCGACTCCCGCCGCGGCGCCGTCATGCGGCGGATGGCCGGCAACGAGCCCGAGGTCAACGAGGAGTGGACCTGCGACAAGGGCCGCTTCGCGTTCCGCTACCTCGGCTCGAAGGAGCGCATCACCCGGCCGATGGTCCGCGGCGTCGATGGCGTGCTGGCCGAGACGTCCTGGACGGAGGCCCTGACGGCCGCGGCCGAGGGCCTCGTCGCGGCACGCAACGGAGATGGGCAGAGCGGGGGCATCGGGGTGCTGGCAGGCGGCCGGCTCACCGTCGAGGACGCCTACGCCTACGCCAAGTTCGCGCGCATCGCCGCCGGCACGAACGACATCGACTTCCGGGCCCGGCCGCACTCGGCCGAGGAGCTGGAGTTCCTCGCCGCGCACGTCGTCGGGCAGGGGCCCGAGACGTTGGACTACGCGCGGCTGGAAGCCGCGCCCGCGGTGCTCTGTGTCGCGCTGGAGCCGGAGGAGGAGTCGCCCATCGTCTTCCTCCGCCTGCGCAAGGCCGCGCGCAACCACGGGCAGAAGGTGTTCCACCTCGGGCAGTGGACCACGCCCGCGGTCGAGCGCACCTCGTCGGCCACCGGCGCCGCGTCGCCCGCCGCCAAGGACAACCTGATCCCGGTCGTCCCGGGGGCGGAGGCGGCCGTGCTGGCCGATCTGCCCGCGGAGGTGCTCGCCGCCCTGCACGACGGGGGGGTCGTCCTCGTCGGTGAGCGCGCCGCCGAGGTCCCGGGTCTCTACTCCGCGGTGTCGGCCCTGGCGGCCCGCACCGGCGCTGTCGTCGGCTGGGTTCCGCGGCGGGCGGGGGAACGCGGCGCGCTCGAAGCCGGTGCCGCCCCCACCCTGCTGCCCGGTGGCCGGCTCGTCACCGACGGCGCCGCCCGGGCCGAGGTCGAGCAGGCCTGGGGCCTGGCCGCGGGCAGCCTGCCCGCCACGCCGGGCCGCGACTCCGACGCGATCCTCGCCGCCGCCGCGATCGGCGACCTGGCCGCGCTGGTGGTGGGCGGGCTCGACCCCGCCGATCTCGCCGATCCGGCCGCCGCGCTCGCCGGGCTGCGCGAGGTGGGGTTCCTGGTCAGCCTGGAGCTGCACGCCTCGGCGGTCACCGAGCTGGCCGACGTCGTGCTCCCGGTGGCCCCGGACGCCCAGCGGGCCGGCAGCTACCGCAACTGGGAGGGCCGCGTCCGCGCGTTCGGCCCGTCGCTGGACCCCAGCGGCGTGCTGCCCGACTGCCGGGTGCTCGACACGCTGGCCGTCGAGATGGACGTGGATCTGTTCACGCAGACGCCGGCGGCCGCGGCGGGCGAGCTGGCCCGGCTCGGTGCCGGTGGCGCCGCCGCGCCGCCTCCGCCGTCGGTGCGCGCGGCCGTGCCGCTCAGGCCCGCGTTCGGGCAGGCGGTGCTCGCGTCCTGGCGGCAGTTGGTCGACGACGGGTCGTTGTCGATCGACGAGCCCGCGCTGGCCGGAACGGCCCGTCCGGCACTGGTCCGGATCAACGCGGCCACGGCCGAGCGCCTCGGGCTCACCGAGGGCGAGGCGGCCACCGTGCGCACCGAGCGGGGCGCGATCACGCTCCCGGTGGCGCTGGCCGACCTGCCCAACGGTGTCGTGTGGCTGCCGGGCAACTCCGGTGAGTCCCGGGTCCGCGCGGTGCTCGGCGCCGGTCACGGCGATCTGGTGGGGGTGACGGCATGAGCGCCGACGCGCTCTTCCCCGTGCAGGCACCGGCTCCGGTCCCGGTTCCGGCTCCGGCCGGGGGACTGACCCGGACCCAGCAGCTGCTGGCCGACGACCCGCTCTGGCTGATCATCCTGAAGGTCGTGGTGCTGTTCGCCATCGGCGTGGTGCTGACGCTCGTGATGATCAACGCCGAGCGCAAGGTGGTGGGCCGGATGCAGCAGCGTCCCGGCCCCAACCGGGTGGGCCCCAACGGCTGGCTGCAGAGCCTCGCCGACGGGCTGAAGCTGGCGTTCAAGGAAGACATCATGCCGGTGATGGCCGACAAGCCGGTGTACTTCGTCGCGCCGATCATCGCCACGATCCCGGCGTTCGTGGCCTTCTCGGTGATCCCGTTCGGCGGCGAGGTCTCGATCTTCGGCGAGCCCACGGTGCTGCAGCTGGTGGATCTGCCGGTCGGCGTGCTCGTCGTGCTGGCCTGCTCGTCGCTCGGCGTCTACGGCATCGTGCTCGGCGGCTGGTCGTCCGGCTCGCCGTACCCGCTGCTCGCCGCGCTCCGCAGCGCCGCCCAGGTGATCTCCTACGAGATCGCGCTGGGCCTGTCCGTCGTCGGTGTCGTGCTCTACGCCGGGTCGCTCTCCACCGCCGACATCGTCGCGTCGCAGGCGGGCAGCCTCTGGAACGTCGTCGTGCTGCTGCCGAGCTTCGTGGTGTTCGTCATCGCGATGGTCGGCGAGACCAACCGCGCTCCGTTCGACCTCCCCGAGGCGGAATCGGAGCTGGTCGGCGGGTTCCACACCGAGTACTCGTCGCTGAAGTTCGCGCTGTTCTTCCTGGCCGAGTACGTCAACATGGTCACCGTCTCGGCGATGGCCACCACGCTGTTCCTCGGCGGGGGCACGCTGCCGTTCCTGAACCTGAACGGCTGGCTCGAGTTCGTCGTCTTCATCGTGAAGATGTGCATCTTCCTGTTCCTGTTCATCTGGCTGCGCGGCACGCTGCCCCGGCTGCGCTACGACCAGTTCATGCGGCTGGGCTGGAAGGTGCTGGTCCCGGTCAGCCTGCTGTGGATCCTGCTGGTGTTCGCGATCCGCGCGTTCCGCAACACCGGCGGCAGCACCACCGCGCTGGTCATCGCGCTGGTGATCGGCGTCGCCGTCGTCCTCATGATCGCGTTCCTGGTGCCCGACAAGAAGGGCCCGGAGGAGCAGGTCGTCGAGCTGGCCTCGGACTACCCGGTGCCGCCGCTCGACCTCGCGGTGCCGAGCGCGTCGCGCCACAAGTCGCGGGCGCGTGCCACCGGCAGGAAGCCCCGCGAGCGGGCCCTCACCGGCAAGGAGCAAGACTGACGTGAAAGCCAGCGCGACGTCCCTTCGTCAACGGTCCTCGGACTGGGCCGGGAGATAGAGATGTTCGAGTTCTTCAAGGGGTTCGGGGTCACCTTCTCGACCATGTTCAAGAAGGTCGTGACCGAGGAGTACCCGGAGGACTTCCCTCCGGCCGCTCCCCGCTACCACGGGCGCCACCAGCTCAACCGGCACCCGGACGGCCTCGAGAAGTGCGTCGGCTGCGAGCTGTGCGCGTGGGCGTGCCCGGCCGACGCGATCTACGTCGAGGGCGGCGACAACACCGAGGAGGCGCGGTACTCCCCGGGCGAGCGCTACGGCGCGATCTACCAGATCAACTACCTGCGCTGCATCGGCTGCGGGTTGTGCATCGAGGCGTGCCCCACCCGGTCGCTGACGATGACCAACTTCTACGAGATGGCCGACGACGACCGCCAGAAGCTGATCTACACCAAGGAGGACCTGCTGGCCCCGCTGCTGTCCGGAATGGAGCAGCCGCCGCACCCGATGCGGCTGGGTGAGAGCGAGCAGGACTACTACGTGCAGGGGCCGACCCTCGCCGCGAAGGCCCAGACCGGTTCGGGGGCGGAGTCATGACCGATGTGGTGACCACCGGTGAGGCCGTGGTCTTCTGGATCCTCGGCCCCGTCGCACTGGCCGCGGCGCTGGGCATGGTGCTCGTCCGCAACGCCGTGCACTCCGCGCTGATGCTGGTGATCACGATGCTGACGCTGGGTGCGCTGTACATGGTGCAGCAGGCCCCGTTCCTCGGCTTCGTACAGATCATCGTCTACACCGGCGCCGTGATGATGCTGTTCCTGTTCGTGCTGATGCTGGTCGGCCGCGACAGCTCCGACTCCGTGGTCGAGGTGCTGCGCGGGCAGCGGCTCGCCGGCCTGCTGTTCGGGCTCGCGCTCGCGGTGCTGCTCGTCGCCGCCGTCGGCAACACGCTGGTCAACGTCGGGTCGGTCGGGCTGGCCGGTGGCAACGCGGGCTCCGGCGGCAACGTCAGCGGCCTCGGCGCGCTGGTCTTCACCAAGTACCTGTTCGCGTTCGAGCTCACCTCGGCTCTGCTGATCACCGCGGCGCTCGGGGCGATGGTGCTGGCGTACTCGCAGAGCCGCGCCCACGACAAGCGCGGCCAGCGCGCTACCGTCGAGGCCCGGTTACGCGGCGAGCACGACCGCATCTCCCCGCTGCCCGGCCCCGGCGTGTTCGCCACCGGCAACTCGGTGGCCGTGCCCGCCATCCTGCCGGACGGGTCGATCGCCCCCGAGTCCGTCTCGGCGATCATCGACTCGACCCCGGTCGTGGCCTTCGACGATCATCTGGCTGACGAGCGCCCCGCCGACGCCCGCGCGCTCACCGGCCGCCGCGGCGGCGATGACCACGAGAGGGACGGGTCGTGACCCCCACCTACTACCTGCTGCTCTCCGCTCTGCTGTTCACGATCGGCGCGGTCGGCGTGCTGGTGCGGCGCAACGCGATCGTGGTGTTCATGTGCATCGAGCTGATGCTCAACGCCGTGAACCTGACCCTCGTCACGTTCGCCCGCATCAACGGCGGCCTCGACGGCCAGGTCATGGCCTTCTTCGTGATGGTGGTCGCCGCCGCCGAGGTCGTCGTCGGCCTCGCGATCATCATGTCGATCTTCCGCACCCGCCGGACCGCGTCGGTCGACGACGCGAATCTGCTGAAGTACTGACGCGCAAGGAGCTCCCCGGTGTCCAGCCTCCCCCACCCCCCGCGACCACGGGCAGAAGGTCGTTCGCGGAGATCCGCCAGCGACCATCCCCCCGTGATCAGCGCCCGTGATCTTCCCGGCGGGCACCAGTGAGCGAGCTGCCCCAGGTCACTGCGGCCTCGGGGGTCGCTTCGCTCGCCTGGCTGCTGTTCGTGCTGCCCGCCGCCGGAGCCGTGGTCCTGCTCCTCGCCGGTCGCCGCGCGAACGCGTGGGGACACTGGCTCGGGGTGCTCACCGTCGTGGCGTCCTTCGCGCTCGGGCTGGTGATCTTCTTCGAGACGCTCGCGCTCCCGGCGGCGCAGCGCACCACCGAGGTGTCGCTGTTCGACTGGATCGCCGTCGGCGGCCTGAAGATCGACTTCGGGCTGCGTCTGGACCCGCTGTCGCTGACGTTCGTCCTGCTGATCACGGGCGTCGGGTCGCTGATCCACATCTACTCGGTCGGCTACATGAGCCACGATCCCGGCCGCCGACGCTTCTTCGCACAGCTCAACCTGTTCGTCGCGGCGATGCTGGTGCTGGTGCTGGGCAACAACTTCCTGATGCTCTACCTCGGCTGGGAGGGTGTGGGCCTCGCGTCCTACCTGCTCATCGGCTTCTACCAGGACCGCCCGGCCGCGGCGACCGCCGCCAAGAAGGCGTTCCTGATGAACCGCGTCGGCGACGTCGGGCTGGCCATCGCGATCTTCCTGCTCTGGACCAACCTCGGCACGTTGCAGTTCACGGACGTGTTCGAGCGCATCGGCGGCCTCGGGCCGGGCACGATCGTCGCGATCACGGTGCTGCTGCTGCTCGGCGCGTGCGGCAAGTCCGGCCAGTTCCCGCTGCAGGCCTGGCTGCCCGACGCGATGGAGGGCCCCACGCCCGTCTCGGCGCTGATCCACGCGGCGACGATGGTCACCGCGGGCGTCTACCTCATCGCCCGCACCCACCCGATCTACGACCTCACCGACACGGGCCGGCTCATCGTCGCCCTGATCGGCACGATCACCCTCGTCATCGGAGCGGTGATCGGCTGCGCCTACGACGACATCAAGAAGGTGCTCGCCTACTCCACGGTCAGCCAGATCGGCTACATGATCCTGGCCGTCGGCCTCGGCCCGATCGGCTACGCGCTGGGCATCGCCCACCTGCTGGCCCACGGCTTCTTCAAGGCCGGGCTGTTCCTCGGGGCCGGGTCGGTGATGCACGCCATGGACGACAACGTCGACATGCGCCGCTACGGCGGCCTGTGGCGGAAGATGCCGATCACGTTCGTCACGTTCGGCCTGGGCTACCTCGCCCTGATCGGCTTCCCGTTCCTGTCCGGCTACTTCACCAAGGACGCGATCATCGAGGCCGCGTTCTCGGCGCCGGGATGGCAGGGCTGGGTGTTCGGTTTGGCCGCCACGATCGCCGCCGGTCTCACCGCCTTCTACATGACCCGCCTGATGATCATGACGTTCTTCGGTGAGAAGCGCTGGGAGAAGCTGGAGACGTCCGAGGGTGGCCAGTACCACCCCCACGAATCGCCTCTGTCGATGACGCTGCCGATGATCGTGCTGGCGGTCGGGTCGGTGTTCGCGGGCTTCCTGCTCACCAACGGTCAGGCGCTGGCCGGCTGGCTCACCCCGTCGCTCGGCGAGCTGGTCGAGGCCGAGGGTGGCGCGCTGCCGCGCACGGTCACCCCGTGGCTGGTTCTCGGGTTCTCCGCGCTCGGCGTGCTGATCGCCTACCTGGCCGTCGGACGGCGGCCCACGCCGGTCGAGCGCCCGGAGCGGGTGTCGCTGCCGGTCCGCGCCGCTCGTCGCGACCTCTACGCCAACGCCATCAACGAGTCGGTCATCGCGCGGCCCGGCACCTGGCTCACCCACGTGCTCGTCTTCGTCGACAACCGTGGCGTCGACGGGGTGGTGAACGGGCTCGCGGCCGGGCTCGGTGGCAGTTCCGCCCGTCTGAGACGGCTGCAGACCGGCTTCGTGCGCTCCTACGCGCTCTCGATGCTCGGCGGCGGGATCCTCGTCGCCGTGGCCCTGCTCGTGGTGAGGTTCGCGTGAACGCCAGCACCGCTCTCGACCAGGGCGGCAACGCCCTGCTGCTGATCGTGATCCTGCTGCCGCTGGCCGGCGCGCTCGCGATGTACCCGCTGCGCAACAACATCCCGGCGGCCAAGGGCGTCGCCTTCGGCACCGGGCTGGTGGAGCTCGCCGTCGTCGTCGTCACGTGGTTCAGCTACTCCCCGGCCGCGGCGAGCGCCGGCACCCGGTTCCAGCTCGAGTTCTCGTTGCCGTGGATCCCCGCGTTCGGCACGCACCTGGCGTTCGGCGTCGACGGCATCGCTCTCGTGCTGATCGGGCTCGCGGCGTTCCTGGTGCCGGTCCTGATGCTCTTCGCGTGGGGCGAGAAGCTCCCCGAGGGCCGCACGCAGAGCGGCTACTTCGCGCTGCTGCTGGCCACGCAGGCCACGTTGATGGGCGTCTTCACCGCCACCGACGTCTTCCTGTTCTACGTGTTCTTCGAGGCCATGCTCGTCCCGATGTACTTCCTCATCGGGCGCTTCGGCGGCCCGAACCGGCAGTACGCGGCGGTGAAGTTCTTCCTGTACTCGCTGCTCGGCGGGCTGATCATGCTGGCGTCGCTGATCGGGCTGTACGTCACCAGCGCCGACAAGCTGGGCCAGGGCACGTTCACCTGGAGCGACCTGCAGTCGATCGCGGCGAGCACCCCGACGTCCACCCAGATCCTGCTGTTCCTCGGCTTCTTCGTCGCGTTCGCGATCAAGGCGCCGCTCTTCCCGTTCCACACCTGGCTGCCCGACGCGGGTGCCGAGGCCCCGATCGTGGCCGCCGTGCTCCTGGTAGGCGTGCTCGACAAGGTCGGCACCTACGGCTTCCTGCGCTACTGCCTGCCGCTGTTCCCCGAGGCGTCGAAGGTGATGGCGCCGCTGATCCTCGTGCTCGCCGTGATCGGCATCATCTACGGCGCCCTGCTCGCGGTCGGGCAGACCGACATGAGCCGGTTCGTGGCCTACACCTCGATCGCGCACTTCGGCTTCATCGCGCTCGGCACGTTCTCGTTCTCGTCGCAGGCGTTCGCGGGCTCGGTGCTCTACATGGTCAACCACGGGTTCTCCACCGGCATGCTCTTCGTGATGGTCGGCCTGCTCATCGCCCGCGGCGGCTCGCGCCTGATCTCCGACTACGGCGGCGTCTCGAAGCTCGCTCCCGTGCTGGCCGGCTGCCTGCTGCTGGCCGGCATGTCCTCGCTGGCGCTGCCCGGCACCAACTCGTTCATCAGCGAGTTCCTGGTGCTCGTGGGCTCGTACCCGCGCGAGCCGGTCTACACGATCATCGCGACGGTCGGCATCATCTTCGCCGCCCTCTACATCCTGTGGTTCTACCAGCAGACGATGCAGGGCCCGGTCCGCGGCAACGCGGTGCTCGCCGCCCTGGAGCGTGCGGGAGCAGGCGGTCCCGGAGCCATGATCGACCCGGCGGTCGCGGCCCGCCGCAGCGGCACCGGCTTCCCGGACCTGACGCGCCGCGAGCTCGGCGTGCTGGCCCCGCTGATGGTCGTGATCGTGGTGCTCGGGTTCTTCCCCGGGCCGGTGCTGGACGTCATCACCCCCTCGGTGGTGGCCACCATGAACGAAGTGGGTCTTCCCGACCCGGTGGGAGGACTGGCCCCGTGAGCGAGCTTGCGAGCGAACCGTTGGTACAGACCGCTCTGGCTCAGGTGACGCCGCTGAACGCGCCGCCGATCGCCTACGGCGCCATCGCCCCGCTGCTCATCGTGCTCGGCGCCGCGTGCGCCGCCGTGCTCATCGAGGCGTTCCTTCCCCGCCACCAGCGGTGGCCCGCGCAGGTGGTGCTGTCGGTGGTCGCGCTCGCCGCGGCCGGGCTCGCACTCGGCATCTACGCGGGCGGGAGCCCGCAGGGCATCACGACGGTGGCCGACGCGCTCGCCGTCGACAACCCCACGCTGTTCCTGTGGGGCACCCTCCTCGCGCTCGGCCTGGGCAGCATCCTCCTGATCGCCGACCGTTCCGTGGAGCCGGGCGGGGCGTTCATCGCCTCGGCCGCGGCCCGGTCCGCGGTCGGCGGTGGGGGAGGCCTGCCGCCGTCGGAGGAGCGCGACTACGGCTCGCCCGACCAGGCGCCGACGATGCAGACCGAGGTCTTCCCGTTCACGCTGTTCGCGCTGGCCGGGATGATGGCGTTCTGCGCCGCCAACGACCTGCTGACGATGTTCGTCGCGCTCGAGGTGCTGTCGCTGCCGCTGTACCTGATGTGCGGGCTGGCGCGCAGGCGGCGGCTGCTCTCGCAGGAGGCGGCCGTCAAGTACTTCCTGCTCGGCGCGTTCGCGTCGGCGTTCTTCCTCTACGGGCTGGCGTTGCTCTACGGGTACGCGGGTTCCGTGCGCTTCAGCGACATCGCCGCGGCCGCGTCCGGTTCGCAGAAGTCCGACGCGCTGCTGCTGGGCGGGTTCGGGCTGCTCGCCGTCGGGCTGCTGTTCAAGGCGTCGGTGGGCCCGTTCCACACCTGGACGCCTGATGTCTACCAGGGCGCCCCGACGCCGGTCACCGCTTTCATGGCGGCCTGCACGAAGGTCGCGGCGTTCGGCGGGCTCATGCGGGTGCTGTACGTGGCGTTCGGCGACACCCGCTGGGAGTGGCGAGGGGTGCTGTGGGCCGTCGCGATCGTGTCGATGGTCATCGGCGCTGTGCTCGGGCTCACCCAGACCGACGTCAAACGCATGGTGGCCTACTCGTCGATCGCCCACGCCGGCTTCCTGCTGCTGGGTGCGATGTCCATCACGGCCGCGGGCACCTCGGGCACGCTGTTCTACCTGCTCGCCTACGGATTCAACACCCTCGCCGTGTTCGGCGTGATCAGTCTCGTGCGCAACGCCGACGGCGAGGCCACCCACCTCTCGCAGTGGGCCGGGCTCGCGAAGCGCTCGCCGATCGTCGCCGGCGTGATGACGTTTCTCATGCTCGCTCTCGCCGGTATCCCGCTGACCAGCGGTTTCACATCGAAGTTCGCGGTGTTCTCCGCAGCGCTGGGTGATGGGATGGGGCCGCTGGTGGTGATCGCGCTGATCACCAGCGCGGTCGCCGCGTTCTTCTACCTGCGGCTGATCGTGCTCATGTACTTCAGCGAGCCGGCCGCCGACGGCCCCACCGTCACGGTTCCGGGTGCGTTCACCACGGCGGCCATCACCCTCGGTGTGATCGTCACGCTCTTGCTCGGCATCGCCCCGACCCTGGCCCTGGGCTGGGCTTCCGGCGGAACTTTCGTAGGCTGAGGGGGTGTCGAGCAATGCGATAGCAGGTGTCGAGGTCGGCGACCCGACGCTGGCGGCGGCCACCGGCGCCGCACTGACCAGGGTCGAGGATCTGCTGCACCGCGAGGTGTACAGCGACTACCAGTTCGTCACCGAGACGTCGCTGCATCTGATCGAGGCCGGGGGAAAGCGGTTCCGGCCGCTGTTCACCCTGCTCGGAGCCCATATGGGCCCCCAACCCGACTCGGACGCTGTGATCACCGCGGCGTCCGTGGTCGAGCTGATCCACCTTGCCACGCTCTACCACGACGACGTCATGGACTCCGCCACGATGCGCCGCGGGGCGGAGAGCGCCAACTCGCGATGGGACAACTCCGTCGCGATCCTCACCGGTGACTTCCTGTTCGCCCACGCGTCGCGGCTGGTGGCCGACCTCGGCCCGGAAGCGGTGCGGATCATCGCCGAGACGTTCGCCGAGCTCGTCACGGGCCAGATGCGCGAGACCCGTGGGCCGCTGCCGAACGAGGACCCGGTGCAGCACTACCTCACGGTGGTGGCGGAGAAGACCGGTTCGCTGATCGCCACCTCGGGTCGCTTCGGCGGCATGTTCTCGGGCTGCCCGCCGGAGCACGTCGACTCCCTGCAGCGGTTCGGGGCCGTCATCGGCACGGCGTTCCAGATCTCCGACGATGTGATCGACATCGCCTCGCCGTCGGCCAGCTCCGGCAAGACCCCCGGCACCGACCTGCGCGAGGGAGTGCACACCCTGCCGATGCTCTACGCCCTGCAGGAGACCGGCGCCGACGCCGATCGCCTCCGCGTGCTGCTGGCCGCCCCGATCACCGAGGACGCCGAGGTCGAAGAGGCCTTGACCCTGCTCCGCGCCGGCAACGGCCTGCCCCGCTCGCGCGACGTCCTGTCCGGCCAGGCGGCGGAGGCACGGGCGGAGCTGGGCAAACTCCCGGCCTGCCCCGCCAACGACGCCCTGGCCGCCCTCACGACCTACGTGATCGACCGCACCGGCTGAGCCCCACCCCCGCGAGTCGGCACGGAGCCGTGCGCAAGTCGGCACGGAACCGTGCGCGAGTCGGTACGGAGCCGTGCGCCAGTCGGGCCGTCAGCGTGCGCGTGTGGGCGCAAGTTGGCCACACCGGGCCGCGCACCGGGGCCGCTACTCGCGGGCACCGAGGCCCCGACTCGTTCACCCTGACGGCCCGACGCGCGGGGCTGGGTCAGGTGGCGGCCAGAGCGGGGGTGCGGACAGCGGCGCGGTGGGTGCGGACAAGGTCGACCGTGAAGACCGCCAGCGCGATCCAGATCAGGACGAAGCCGATCCAGCGCGTGGCCGGCATCGCCTCGTGCACCACGAACACCCCCCACGAGAACTGCAGGATCGGGTTCAGGTACATCAGCACACCGATCGTGCTCAGCGGGACGCGCCTCGCGGCCACGCCGTAGAGCAGCAGCGGCACCGCCGTGACCGGGCCGGCGGCGATCAGCAGGAGCAGGTGGCCGGGGCCGTGGTCGACCATGGTGCCGACACCCGCCACCTGGAACCACACCACGACGGCAGCAGCGAACGGCCCGATCACCAACCCCTCGGCCGTGACGCTGGCGGTCGCAGACAGCGGCACCGTCCGCTTGATCAGCCCGTACGTGCCGAAGGACGCGGCGAGGGTGAGCGCGATCCACGGTGGCCGCCCGTTCTCGATCGCGATCACGACGACCGCCGTCGCGCCCAGTGCGACGGCGACCCACTGCACGCGGCCCATGTGCTCCCGCAGCACCACCACGCCGAGCAGCACGCTGACCAGCGGGCTCATGAAGTAGCCGAGCGCCGCCTCGACGACCTGTCCGTGGAACACGGCGTAGATGTAGAGGCCCCAATTGACGGTGATCAGCACACCGGCCGCGGCGACCATGGCCCAACCCCGCGCGCTCAGCGCCCGTAGCTCGGGCCAGCCCCGCACCAGTGACATCACGCCGATCATGAGGACGGCCGTCCAGGCGATGCGGTGGGCCAGCACCTCGATCGGGACGGCCGGAGCGAGCAGCGGCCAGAACGCGGGGAACAGCCCCCACATCGCGTAGGCCCCGACCGCAGCCGTGACGCCCCGCCGGTCCAGCCTCGTTGCCGCCACCCGTCCATGAGAACACCGCAGGCCGCCGGCCACCGGGGTGAGAATCCCCACTCCCCCCACGAGAACGAGCCTGCGCGATGTGGCTTGAGGGCCGAAGGGAGGTGGGTCAGGGGGTGGGGGTGGCGGCCAGCAGGGCCGCCACCGTGCGGTGCTCCTCGTCGGTCCTCGCGTGGTCGATCAGGACCGCGCCTGCGGGGAGCGTGAGGCCGGCCAGGGGGTCGGGGATCGCCCAGCCCTTGCCCACGGCGTCGTAGGCGAGGTCGACGGCGAGCACCGCGGGCGTGCCGCCGGGTTCGGGGAGGTGCGCCCGCGCCGGCAGGGCCTCCTCCAGCAGGGTCGGCCACGGCGGGTCGTCCCCGTCGGGGAGCGGGTTCTCGCCGAACCGGTGCAGGTGGTCGAGGCGCGCGGTGAGCCAGCGGTCGACGGCCGCGACGAGCTCACCGGTGAGGCGCCGGCCGCCCGGGTCGCGTTCCGCCCAGACCGGCGCGCCGCTCTCCTGGACCAGGAAGGGCCACGAGGGGTCCGCGGGTGTCGCCGCGGCCAGGAACACCGGCATCCCGATGAGGCGGCCCCGGTGCCTCGGTGCCTCGGGTGGCAGGGATCCGTGCAGCAGCACGCCGCCCGCCCAGCGCTCGGGGTGGGTGAGCATCAGCCCCGCGGCGAGCGACGCCCCGTCCCCGAACCCGACGAGGATCACCGGGCGGTCCGGGTCGCCCTCCTGGTCCAGCCAGGTCAGGAACCGGTCCATCGCCGGTCCGAGCTCGCCGGGCTCGAACCACGTGTACCCACCCGCGTCCTCCACGCCGCCACGGACAGCCGCGTACGCCGGTCCGAACGGCAGGTGTGGGGCGAGGGTGACCATCGAGTTCTCGGTCGCCCCACCACCGTGCAGGAGCACGATCAGTGGAGTCGAGAGGTTCTCCGGGCCACCGAGCTCGCGGGGCTGGCCTCCCCACCGGGCGACGACGGGCGCGGCGCCCGTCCCCTCGTGCTGCAGCATCAGCGCACCGTAGACGGGCCGGGGGCGCGACGGGGCCACCCGTCTCGGGGTGAGACGCGGGACGCGATCCCGTCGTCGTCCCGCTGGGACTACGATCCGTGCCGTGGGCGCGTGATCGCCTCGATACGGGGAGCAACGGTGGTGGATCTTCCGACGTCCCGGGCCGGCGCGGGACGGTGGGTTGCCCTGATCCTGGTGTCGCTCGTGCTGGCGGCCGTCGCGCTGGCGCTCGTGCGGCCGGGGTCGTCCACCGCTCCGGCCGTC
>JBBQEF010000071.1:0-19233 GCA_038320445.1 Mycobacteriales bacterium | reverse complement strand
AGATCGTGGTGATCGACCACGGTCGGGTGATCGAGTCGGGCACGCACACGAGCCTGGTCGAGGGCAACGGCCGCTACGCCGCGCTGGCGGCCTGAGCCCCCGGGGTGATCGCCGGTTGGGTGCAGTCCCGGCCACATCCGGCCGCCGACGCACCGAGCGGGTGATCACCCTTCCACGGCGGGCCCCAGATCGGAGGGAGGCTCCCGGCGCCGCTGCGGGCCTGAGCCCGTGATCGCTGTTCCGGGACGCTGCGCCGTGCTCCGTACGGTCCTGGGTCCCAGATCGCCGATCACGTCGGCGGGCGGCGCCTGGCACCATCACCGGCATGGCCCTTCCCGTCACCGTCCAGCACGACGGCGGCCTCGCCGTCGTGACGATCGACCACCCACCGCTCAACCTGTTCGACGGGTCGACGGGCACCGGGCTCGTCACCGCCGTCGACGAGTTGGAGACGCTCGGGCCGCGGGCCGTGCTGTTCCGGTTCGAGGGACGGATCGTCACCGGCGGCGTGGACGTCGCCGTCTTCGACGCCCTGCGCAACGCCAATGCGGCCACCGACCTCTTCGGCGCGCTCGTGTCGATCGCGCAGCGGATCGCCGCGCTGCCCTGCCCCACCGTGTTCGCCGCCCACGGCACGTGCCTGACCTGGGGTTTCGAGCTGGCACTGGCCTGCGACATCATCCTGGCCGGCGAGCGTGCGTCGTTCGGGCTCGTCGAGGCGACGGTCGGGCTCACCCCCGCGATGGGCGGCACGCAGCGCCTCGCCGAACGCGCCGGCACCGGACGTGCCCGCGAGCTGGTCATGACGGGCGACCGCTACGACGCCGCCACCCTGCACAGCTGGGGCGTCGTCAACCGGGTGCTGCCCGCGGACGCGTTCGACGACGCAGCCCGCGCGTTCGCGCGACGGCTCGCGGCCGGGCCGACGGTCGCGCACGCCGCGACCAAGAAGGTGATCAGGGCCTACACCGACGGCGGGGTCGCGAAGGCCGACGCCGACGTCCCCGCGATCGCCGGCGCGCTGTTCGACACCCGCGACCTGCGCGGCGCGCTGCACTCCTTCCTCGCCGACGGACCGGGACAGGCCACGTTCGAGGGCCGGTAGCCGGACCTCCGCGAGGGCTCAGCCGCTGATCAGGCCGCACGCGGCGCGTACATGATCACGGTGACGCCGACCAGGCAGATCGCGGCGCCGATCACGTCGAAGCGATCGGGGCGGAAGCCGTCCACGGCCATGCCCCAGGCGAGCGAGCCCGCCACGAACACCCCGCCGTACGCGGCGAGGATCCGGCCGAAGTTCGCGTCGGGCTGCAGCGTGGCCACGAAGCCGTACGCCCCGAGCGCGACGACGCCGGCGCCGATCCACCACAGCCCCCGCTGCTCCCGCACCCCCTGCCAGATCAGCCAGGCCCCGCCGATCTCGGCGAGAGCAGCCACCACGAACAGGAGCACCGACCGCACCACCGTCACGGCTTGAACTCTACCTACCCCCTAGGTAGAGTAAAACGATGAGCGGTCCCCGGATGACCCTGCCGACGCAGCTCGTGCTGCGCGCCCTGATCGCCGATCCCACGACGGAGATGTACGGGCTGGAGATCGGCAGGCTCGCGGAGCTGCCCTCGGGCACGATCCACCCGATCCTCGCCCGGCTGGAGGGTCACGGATGGCTCGAGTCGCGCTGGGAGGATCTCGACCCCGCGCGCGAGGGCCGGCCCCGGCGGCGCTACTACCGGCTGACACCCGACGGCGTGGCCCACGCGGCCCGGGCGCTGGACCGGGCCCGGATCCCGGCGTCGCTGGTCCGGCGCCTCAACCCCGGCCCGGCCACCGGCGGTGCGCGGTGAGCGGGCCCAGCCGCGACACCGTGCGGGCGCGCCCCGGCGCCTACGCCCGCGCTCGCGTCCGCGACCTGGACCGCGCACTGGTCCAGGCCCTCAACCGGGCCCGTGCCCTGGACTACCAGCTGCCGCGCGCCCGCGTCCGCGAGCTGGCCTGCGCGCTGGCCGACGACCTCCGGCAGATCCGGCAACTCGCCGCCGAGTTCGAGCCTGCACCCGACGGCCGGGCGGCCGAGCTCGTGGACGGCCTCGCCCACCGGCTGCACTTCGGGCTGGTCGACGACCTCGACCACCTCACCCGCTCCCGGACCCTCGCGGCCCGGCTGGCCGGGGACCTCGCGCGGTTCCGGTCGCTCGCCGACGAGTTCGTCGAGGCCGGGCAACGGGCCGACACCGGCCGCACGGCGCCGGCCCGCGCGGCGCCCCTCCCGCCGGCCGCCGCAACCGTGGCGGCGCTCGCGCCGGCGCGGATGGCCAGCGGGCTGGTCGCCCAGGCGGTGCGCGCGCTGCCGTCGGAGCACCGGGGACGCTGGCGCGAGGAGTTCGACGCCGAGCTGGAGGAGCTCGCGGGGGCGGCGGAGTCCCGCTGGTCCCAGGTCGGCCACGCCGCACGCGTGACCGGCCGGGTGTGGCTGCTGCGCCGGGCCCTGCTCGCCCGCTGACGAGCGCCGCCCGGGTTCCGCCCGGCACGACGCTGCCCTGACCACGCCCCGATCCGGCATGCCCCGATCCGGCATGCCCGAGCCCTGGAGGATCCATGACGCCACTGGCCGCCGACGAGGTCACGCCCGGCCGGCACTGGACCGGCGAGCTCCTCGGCCTCACCCTCAATCTCGACACGATCATCGGCCGCTCTCGCTGGCCCTGAGGCTGTGGGGGAACATCGTCGCCGGCGGGCTCATGGTGTCGCTGATCGGCCTGCTCCCGGCCACCGTGCTGTGGCTGCCGAACGCGGCCCGGAAGCTGTTCGACCTGTTCATCGGCCTGCTCCAGGCCCTGATCTTCGCACTGCTGACGCTCATCTACTTCGCCGAGGCGGTGGAGACGCACGACGGCGCGGCCGTTGATCGCTGACGGCCGCGAGCGCGCGGCGGGCCGGGGGTGTGACGGCGCCGGCCCATGAGGCACAGTCGTGGGGTGTCCCGTCCGCGCGTGGTCCTCGCCGTCGACGGCAACTCGATCGTGCACCGCTGCTTCCACTCCCAGGGGCGCACCGGCTTCCGCTCGGCCGACGGGAGCCCGATGTGGGCGGTGCGCGGGCTGTTGTCGCAGCTCGTGGCCGCCGCCGACCGGATCGCGCCGGACGCCGTGGTCGTCGGCTTCGACGACCCGGACGTCAGCGTGCGCCGCGAGCGGTGGCCGCAGTACAAGGCGCAGCGCGGGGAGAAGCTCGCCACACTGGTGGACCAGCTGGTCGCGGCGGCGGGCGTGCTGCGGGCGCTCGGCGTCGCCGTGGTCGTGCCACCCGGGTGGGAGGCCGACGACGTGCTCGCCTCCGTCGCCTGCCAGGCGAGCGCCGCGGGCGCCACCACCGTCGTCATGACCAGCGACCGCGACGCGTTCGGCCTGATCGACGCGAGCACCCGGGTGCTGCGGATCATCGACGGCGGCGTCGAGGCGTCGCCGCTGCTCACACCGGAGCGGCTCGTGACCCTGCTGGGCGTGCGGCCCGACCAGTACCCGGACTTCGCCGCCCTGCGCGGCGACCCCTCGGACAACCTGCCCGGCGTGCGCGGGTTCGGTCCCCGCACCGCCGCCCGGCTGCTCACCGCGCTGGGCGGCGTCCGGGAGGCGTTCGACGACCTGGACGCCGGGGGTGACCGGGTCACCGCCGCCGTCGGGCCGGCCGCCGCGGCCCGGCTCGCCGACCCCGCCTCCCGGGCGGCGTGGGAGCTGAACCGGCAGGTCACGGCCATGCACAGCGACGTCGCGATCGACCTGGGGGCCGGGCACCTCCCCTTCCCCGCCGACGAGGTGCGCGCCACCTTCGCCGCGCTGGACCTCCCCTGGACGGCCGCGACCGCGCTGCGCGTGCTGGCCCACGACGAGTCGGCGCCAGCACCGAGCCCGCGCCCGCCGCTGGAGACCGGGTGGGGCCACCGGCCGGCGCGCAAGCGTCTCCCGGCCCGGCCGGTGAGCAACCAGCTGACACTGTTCTGAAGCGGGCCGACCCGAGGGCCACGCCGACAGCGACGTAACGCCCGAGTCGCACCCAGCGACAGCACAGGCGCACGCGGAAGATCATCGACGGGAGGACCTCGTTGTCACCCTCTGACGTCCGGCGCGCACCGGTCCTCGCCCTCGTGGTCGCGCTGACGGCAGGGTGCTCCACCCAGGCCGTGCCGGGAGTCCCGGGACCGGTCGGCAGCTCGGCACCGGTCTCGGCGGCGGCGTCCGGGCCCGGTTCGCTCGCCCCCGGCCCGGTGACGGTCGTCGCGCTGGGCGACAGCCTCACCGCGGGCGCGGGCGACGACGCCGGGCAGGGCTTCGTCGGCCGCATCACCGAGGCCGTCACGGCCAAGCCGGGGCGGGAGGGGTCGACGCTGGTGAACCTCGGCCAGTCGGGGTGGACCAGCACCGAGCTCATCGACGGGCAGCAGGGATCTCCCGGCGAGCTGAAGCAGGCCGTCGACGCGGCCCGCGCCGCCCCGCCCGGATCGGTGCTGGCGACGGTGCTGATCGGCTCGAACGACCTCTGGTACGTCTACCAGAACGGCACCGTGAACCCGACCCCGAGCGCCGACGAGGACGCCGCCGTCGCGACCTACCGCACGAACCTCGACCGGACGGTGACGGAGATGCAGGCCGCAGGGGCCGTGGTGGTCGTCGGGCTGCCCGACGACCAGTCCGTCCGGCCGGCCGTCGTCGACATCAACCGGCTCCACGAGCAGCTGCCCGACGTCACCGAGGAGGAGGTCCGGAGGATGTCCGGCCTGTCCACGGTGCTCGCCCGCACCGCCGGGGAGGTCGCGGCCGCCCACGGGGCTCGCACGGTCGACACCAACGACCCGTTCTGGGCCGACCCCGCGAAGATGGCCTCCGACGGCATCCACCCCAACGCGGCCGGTTACGCGACGATGGCCACCCGCTGGATGCAGGCCCTCGACCCGCTGCTCTGACCGCCGGCGCGAACCGGGACCGCGTCGTCGGCGGCTGGCTGTCCCCGGACGACGACCCCGAGGTCGGGCTCCGGCCGCACCACGCGGCCGTCGCCGCCCTCGAACGGGCCGCGGCGATCGCCGGCTGACCAGGCTCGGTCAGCCTGCCGGGTAGGCGTCGTGCCAGTTCCACCACGCGTACGGCGGGGACTGCGGACGGCCCGCGGGCGAGTCTTCCCACTCCTCCTGCCTGCCCAGCGCGGTGATGTCCAGGTAGCTCCACGTGCTCCCCATCGCCTCGTCGCCGCGGTTGTCGACGAAGTAGGTGCGGAAGACGCGGTGGCCGTCGCGGATGAAGGCGTTCGTGCCGTGCCACTCGTCCACGCCGAAGTCGGCGTCGAACCCGTCGGTCATGGTGTACCAGGGCATCGTCCAGCCCATGCGCTCCTTCACCCGCGCGATGTCCGGCTGCGGTCCGCGCGAGGCGAACACGAGCGTGGTGTCACGCGCGTTCAGGTGCGCGACGTGCGCGACCTGGTCGGCCACGAGCGAGCAGCCGGTGCACGCGTGGTCGGGCCAGCCGTGGACGCCGGGTTCGAAGAAGGCACGGTAGACGATCAGCTGCCGGCGGCCCGCGAACAGGTCGAGCAGGCTCACCCGGCCGTCGGGCCCGTCGAACGCGTACTCCTTCTCCACCGCGAGCCAGGGCATCCGGCGCCGCCGCGCGGCCATCGCGTCACGGGCGCGGGTCAGCTCCTTCTCCTTCACGAGCAGTTGCCCGCGTGCTTCTTGCCACTCGTCGAGCGAGACGATCTTCGGGGTGGTCATGGTGTCCTCCGGTCGAGGTGGTCCTTCAGTGCGTCGAGCGGGCCGTCCCAGTCGCGGGCCAGCGCGGCCAGGAACTGCTGTGCCACCCGCATCGGGGCGGAGCGCAGCCGGTAGCGCACCCGGCGGCGCTCCCCGGGTTCGGCCGTCACCAGGCCGACGTCGGTCAGCAGGGCGAGATGCTTCGCGATCGCCTGCCGCGTGATGGGCAGGCGATCGGCCAGGTCCGTGGCCGTGGCGGGCCCACCCGCCGCCAGCGCGGCCAGGACGGCGCGGCGGCTCGGGTCGGCCAGCGCGACGAAGACCTGCTCGGCGATCGCCTCGGTGCCGACCTCCTGGGGGTCAGGCGGCATCGAGGTACGCGACCAGCTCGCCCAGCTCGCTCGCCCACCCCTGGGTGTTGCCCCCGAACGCCTTGTCGTGGGCGTCGTCGGGCAGCTGGGCGAAGCCGGACTCGGCCACGGTCAGCCGCGTGCCCGCCTCGACGGGTTCGAGCGTGAACTCGACGTAGGTGCGGCGCGGATCGTCCTCGGGCAGGCCGTGGATGTGCCAGGAGAAGCCGAAGACGGCGGGCTCCTCGACCCGCTCGACGCGCATGTGCGCCGTGTCCCCGCTGGTCCACGACATCTCGGCCGATCCGCCGGGACGCAGGTCGATCGTCGCCTCGTTGCCGAACCAGGCGCCCAGGCCCTCGGCCGTGGTGAGCGCGGCCCAGACCGTGGCGGGCGGGTGAGCGAGCTCCAGGGTCCGCTCGATGCGGTCGGGAAAAGCCATGTGAACCTCCAACGGATAGCAACTCAACGATTGCGACGTTAGAGCAACTCACCGGTTGCGTCAAGCCTCCGAGCGGTAGCCCGAATCCTGGTCCCTACATGCCGAAGTGCGCGCCCCGCACGGCGTCGACCGCCTCAGCAGGCCCGCTCACCTCGACGTGCGCCACCTCCTGCCGGCCGAAGAGGTAGAGCAGCAGCTCGCCCGGAGACCCGGCAAGGCACGCAACGGGTTCCCCCCGTCGTGCTCGGACGGTCTTCGCTGTCCCCGCCCACCGCAGCTCGAGGCCGGCGCCGCGCAGTCGCCGAGCGAGGAACCAGGGCGCTCGGCCGACGTTGTGCCACAGGGCCTCGTCCATCGCCTGCTCGTTCGTCCGCGGACCGCGGCCGTCGGCTCTGCGGACGTCCTCGTGGTGGACGAAGAACTCGTTGAGGTTCGGGATCCGGCGCACCCACCCGATGCGGAAGAAGCCCGGCGGCGGTCCCGATCGGATCGTCGCCACGAGCCCGGCGAAGTCGCGCAGCGCGAGCGCTTCCCGTCGTCTTTCCGCGAGACGGCCCCACGCACCGGGGAGGACGAGCCCGGGGCCGGCGAGGGGGTCGTGCTCGCGCAGGACGAGGTGCGCGGCGAGGTCGCGGGTGGTCCACGGGTCCAGGAGGGTCGGTGCCCCGGGGCCGAGCTCGTCGAGCAGGTCGCTCAGCTGTGCTCGTTCGACGGCGTCGAAAGGCGCTTCGTCCACGTGGCGGATCCTAGGTCCGCAGATCGAGGACGCCGAATCTCCGGTCACGCCAGATCGTGCGGGAGAGGTCTTCGGGGTAGGCGACGACACCGGGTTCCGGGTCGTAGACGCGGGTGTGGCGGTCGCGCGTCTGGAAACGGGTCCAACCGGGGTCACCCGTCCTGGCGAACGCCAGGTGGTCGGCGCGGATCGCAAGCGACAGCTGCCTCGCCTCGGCGAGGGCGGTGGGACCTGCGGTCGTGACTTCTCCGCGGACGTCGGCGGTGCCGAACAGCAACAGGGTGTCGAGCGCGTGGGAGGCGCCGTGCGGGCCGAAACCCCACCGCAGTTCGTAGAGCCACACCCGCGCCCCTCCCCGGTCGGCCGCCTCGGCGAGGTGCAGTGCGGGCATGCGGAACAGCCAGTCCGACAGCACGGTCGCCCGCAACGCGGTGCCGGAGGTCGCCGGAAACGCGTCCCGGTAACGGCTGGCCCCCGGTGTCGGGGTGAGCCCGTCGATCAGCGGGTCGAGCGCGGCGTCGTCGATGTCGGGCAGGTGCGCGGCGAGCAGGCTGTACTCGTCGCGGCTGTGCCCGATGAGGAGCTCGACGTCATGGGCGGCGCCTGCGGCGAGCGCCGCCCACGGCGCCCCGGGCAGAACATCCCCGTCGACCACGGGCGAGAACGGCGTGGACGAGTAGGCCACCGAACCCCAGCGGTCGGCGCGCTGCAGCAGCCGGCCCTTCACGGTCCCGGCGGCCGCCACGAGGTCGTCGGGTGCGATGTCGACGAGGTCGCCGATGGTGGGGGATCGGCCGATCTCGCCGCAGATCTCGGCGGCGATGTCGGCGGCGAGGGCCGGCGCGAAGTAGGTCGCCGGGATGCTCTGGAGGATCGCTCGACGGAACGCGCCTGCCGCAGCCGGCATGACCAGTAGCGCACCGATCGAGCCCGCTCCGGCGGACTGCCCGAGCACCGTGACGGTGTCCGGATCGCCACCGAAGGCCGCGATGTTGTCGTGTACCCAGGTCAGCGCGGCGAGTTGGTCGAGCACGCCGCGGTTGTCCGGTGCGCCCTCGACGTGCAGGAAGCCCTCGGCGCCGCTGCGGTAGTGCGCGCTGACGACCACCGCGCCGGCCGCGGCGAGCGCGTCGCCGGCCAGGTAGGGGTCTGCGGAGTCGCAGGCGAGGTAGCCGCCTCCGCTGATCCACACCACTGCCGGCAGCCCGGCCCGGCCGGGGTCGGGGGTCCACACGGTGAGGTTGAGCCACCCGTCCTCCCCGGTCGGCCGGCCGGGCTGCGGGGGTGGTGGCCCGAAACGGGACGCGTCACGGACCCCGTCCCACGCTGTGACCGGTGCCGGCGCGGCGAAGCGGTGCGGCCCGACCGGCGGTGCGGCGAACGGGACGCCGCGGAACACCGCCACCCCGCCTTCCCAGCCCCCCCGTACCCGTCCGGCTGACGTCTGCACCTCGATGCTCGTCACCCGCCCACCCTGGCATCCCGGGCGCGCAGCGGGCGCGCCCCGGCTATGCCGTCACATGCTGATTCGGCGTGGGCTCGGACGGCACCGGCGTCTCCCGTCGTCTCATGGCGACGTACAGGCCGCCGAACACGACGATCGCGAAGATCGCGAGCACGATCGCGACCTGGTTCTGGTAGGCGGCGTAGCGGCCGGTCAGCAGGAGGAACGCCGGAACCCACGCGGTGACCCAGCCCTGGATCGCACACACCGCGCCCGTGTAGCGGCTCAGGCTCTCGCGCTTCAGGCCCAGCACGAGGAAGAACAGCAGCCAGAGGAACGCCCAGTACAGCCAGATGACGCCGAACCCGTTGTCGCCGAAACGGATGAAGTTCAGGCCGGAGTAGACCAGCGCGGAGACGAAGACGAAGAGGCAGAAGTAGCCGAGCCCCGTCCCGTCCAGGTCGAACGTCAGGTTGAGCCCGACGTAGAGATAGGTGAAGGCGAACAGGTACAGGCCGGCCGCCGACAGGATCGTGTCGGCGTCACCGTTGGCGGTGAAGATCAGGTAGGTCGGGGTGATGATCTGGAGCGCGCCGACGAAGAAGTTGATCGGCGCCGCGGACTTCGCGTCGACCCATCCCAGCAGCATCGCCCCGTTGATGAACAGCACGGCTCCGACGAAGAGCAGTCCCACGGATCCCATGGGTGCGCACCTCTCTGTGTCGCGGTGGGGGCTGCGCCCGAGGGCAGCCCTGGTGCGGGCCGCGCGGGGCGGGCTCGGCGAGCCCGGCCCCGCGTGGCCCCGTGGCGCCGACCCCTCAGGCGCTGGCCTTCGGCACTCCCATGCCGGGATCGACCTGGGCGGGGCCGTCCTTTCCGGGCCGCACGTCGATGTCGAAGATCGCGGTCGGGATGTAGACCGTGGAGCACGAGTTCGGGATGTCGACCACTCCGGACAGACGGCCCTCGATCGGGGCAGCGCCGAGGATCATGTAGGCCTGGATGTCGCTGTAGCCGAACTTCTGCAGGTAGTCGATCGCGTGCAGGCAGGCGCGCTGGTAGGACAGGTGCGAGTCGAGATAGCGCTGCTCGCCGCCGAGCGTGACCGAGGTGCCGGAGAAGGCCAGCCACTGGTCGTAGCGCGGGTCGACGTTGCCCGGCATGAAGATCGCGTTCTCGCTGACACCGTAGGTGGCCATGCCGCCCTTGATCACATCGACGTGCAGGTCCATGAACCCGCCCATCTCGATCGCGCCGCAGAACGTGATCTCCCCGTCGCCCTGGGAGAAGTGCAGGTCGCCCATCGACAGCTTGGCGTCCTCGACGAACACCGGGTAGAACACCCGGGAGCCCTTGGTGAGGTTCTTGATGTCCTGGTTGCCGCCGTTCTCACGCGGGGGCGCGGTCCGGGCGGCCTCGCCTGCGACACGGTCGAACTCGCCGCCGCTCAGGCTGCCCAGGATCGCCGAGTCGGGCAGCGGCGGGAGGGCCAGTGGGGGCACCCGGTTCGGGTCGGTGGCGATGAGGGCGCCCTCGCGCGCGTTCCACGTCCGCAGCAGCTGCGCCGACGGCGCCGTGCCCATCAGGCCGGGGTGGACGATCCCGGTGAACGACACCCCGGGCACGTGGCGGGAGGTGGCCCGGCCGCCCTGGAAGTCCCAGATCACCTTGTAGGCGTCGGGGAACTGCTCGGTGAGGAACCCGCCGCCGTTGCCGGTCGCGAAGACGCCGGTGTAGCCCCAACCCTGTCCGGCCAGCGGCCCGGAGTCCTCCTGAGGGATCGGCCCGACGTCGAGGATGTCGACGATCAGCAGGTCACCGGGCTCGGCTCCCTGCACCGCGATCGGCCCGGAGAGGACGTGCACACCGGCGAGCGGCGCGTGCAGGATGTCGTCCGCCGAGTCGTCGTTGTGGATCGCCCCGTCGAACCACTCCCGGCAGTCGACGCGGAACACGTCACCGGGGCGGACCTGGACCAGCGCCGGGATGTCCGGGTGCCACCGGTTGTGGCCGACGATGCGCTGCTCGGTGAACTTCTTCATCGAGTCCAGCGGGAACACGACCTCGGGCATGGCGTCTCTCCTCGGGCATGGGATGGACGTGAGCGTCGGCCGCGCCGGCGCTCCTCGGGTACGAGCTGACGTTCAGGGCCGCGGAAGTCCGCGGAAGGCCGGGTTCGGAGGCGCCGTCGGAGTCCGTCTCCGCCGGGCGCCGGCCGGCGCGGAGACGACGTCGGGCTCGTACCTCGTGGATTCGGCGTGGTCGATCACGGCCAGGCGCCTGCGGTCGGCGAGTCCGAGCATCGGCGGCGTGAAGACCCGCGCCGCCGGGTCGCCGCAGCGTGGACACGGCGTCGTGGCTTGTGCGGTTCCGATCGGCAGGCGCACGTCGACGCAGCCGTCGGCGTCACATCGATACGTGTAGGTCGCCATCCGGTCATCTCCTCGACCCCGGGCGTGAGCTGGGACTTCGCTCCGCCGAAGTGGAAACAATTTCCTAGGAAACTACAACGGGCAACCAAGGATGTCAACGCGCGCGGCGGGTCACTGCCTCAGAGCTGCTGGATGACATCCCAGAACAGGCCGTCGGCGGCAGCCAGGAACACCCGCTGGCGCAGGTGCCGGTCACGGAGCTCGACGGTGCCGCGCGGGCTCTCGTAGGACAGTCCCTCGGCCACGGACGTCATCGGGGCGACGTCGACCGAGTGCGCGCGGCGCATCAGCTCGGTGAGCAGCCGGACGCCCTCGTAGCAGGACTCACCCAGGCTGTTCAGCACGGGCGCGTCCACGCCGAAGCGGCGGACGTACGTGGCCGCGAAGTCGAGGCCGGACGCGGTCGCGAGATCCTCGAAGTAGCCCGCGGACGTCATGAGACCGCGGGTGTTGTCCGCCCCGGAGGCGAGCAGGACGTTCTCGTCGATCAGCGAGCTGAAGCGCAGGACGTCGCGGTCCAGACCCGACGCGCTGAAAGCACGGTTGAACTCCACCGCGTCGTCGCCGATGAGCAGCATCAGGACGGCCTCGCAACCGCTCATCTCGACCCGGTGCAGCACCTCCGAGTACTCGGACGTGCCGAGCGGCACGTACATCTCGTCGCAGACCGCTCCACCGATCCGCCGGAGATGCCGCCCGGCCGCGCGCGCGGTGAGCCGCGGCCACACGTAGTCGTCGCCGACGATCGTCCACCGCCGGACGCCGACGGAGTTCGCGAACCAGTCGAGCGCGGGCCCCAGCTGCTGATCAGGCGTCTCCCCGGTCATGAACACCCCGGGACGGTGCTCGCCACCCTCGTAGAGTGCGGTGTAGGCGTAGGGGACCCGCCCGTCGATCACGGGCGCGATGACCTCCCGGACCGCGGAGATGTGCCAGCCCGTCACCGCCTCGACCGCACCGGCCCGGATGAGCGCGTCGACCTCGGTGGCGACGGCGGCGGGGGCGCGTCCCCCGTCCACCGGCACGAGGTGCACCTCGCGTCCGAGGACACCCCCCTCGGCGTTCACCTCTTCCGCGGCGAGTGTGGCGCAGCTTTCGCACGACGGCCCGAAGATCCCCGCTGGACCCTGCAGGGGAACGACGAGGGCCATGGTGAGGACGCCACGCTCGCGCGGCGGCGGCACCGTGAGGCGCGGCGGCACCGCGAGCGAGGCCATGGCGACACGCTAGTCACCCGTCGCCGACCCGCGGCTACTCCAATCGTAGGGATATCATGTGCCGATGTCGGCTCGTCCGGAGCGATCAGCGCAGATCAGCGGCGACTCCATTCGGCTGCTGTCGCTCGTGGAACGCGCCATCACCCAACGCCTCGACGACGCTCTCAAGGCCCACGGTTCCGGGATCGATCAGTGGCGGATCCTGTCGCTGCTCGTCGAGCAGGGCGGCTGCCCCATGAACGTCGTCGCCGACCACGCCTTGCTGCTCCCCCCGAAGCTGAGCAAGCTCGTCGACCGCATGGTCTCCGCGAACCTGGTCATGAGGCGGGCCGATGCACAGGACCGCAGGCGCGTCCTCATCGTCGCCTCGGCCCGCGGCCGTCAGGCTCTCACCGCGTGGGATGCCGTGGCGGCCGACGTACAGGACCAGTTCCGCCAGATCCTGGGTACCGATGCCGGCCTGCTCGACGACCTGCTGCACCGGCTCTCCCACGGCCTCACCCGCAGCCCGGCCTCAGCCGCCACCACCTGAGACCCCGACCTCGGGGTACCAGGAGTGCAGCGGCGGGAGCAGGGCGTTCTGCTTGTCGTGGTGCGCCGACATGCGGCTCAGCACATCGGCGAGAACGGTGACGGACTCGTCGATGTAGGGACCCTTGTTGAGCATCACGCACTCCGCCCGCTCCCCCATCGCGGCGTCGCTGATCTCCGCGCGCGACGGGTGGCCGTGCTTGGTGAGCTGTTCGAGGACCTGCGTCGCCCAGATCACCGGCACGTGCGCGGCCTCGCACAGCCACATGATCTCCTCCTGCAGCTCGGCCACCCGCTCGTAACCGCACTCCACGGCCAGGTCACCGCGCGCGATCATCACCCCGACCACCGGCCGGCTCATCGCGGTCAACAACAGCTGCGGGAGCTGCTCGAACGCCCGCGCCGTCTCGATCTTCAACACGACTCCCAGCCGGTCGTCGCCCAGCCGGTCCAGCTCGTGGAGCAGCTGGGTGACGTCGGCGGGCTCACGGACGAACGACAGCTCGACGATGTCGGCCAGCTCCACGACCGTGCCCAGGTCGAGAAGATCCTTCGCCGTGAGCGCGGGCACGTCGAGCCGGGTGTCGGGCACGTTGATCCCCTTGCCGCCGCCGAGCCTCGACCCGCCCGGCTCGGCGTGTGTGATCTTCACCCGTAGCGCTTCCGGGGTGCCGTCGACGACGAGACCGCCGATCCGACCGTCGTCGAAGTACACGTTCTGCCCGGTGACGGCCCGGTCGAAGACCTCGGGGAGCGTGCACCCGATCTGCGGACGGTCGGGCCGGACCGCGGCAGGCGTGCAGTCGCGCGTCAGGACGATCACGTCCCCCACCTGCAGCAGCAGCTTCTGCTCCCGTGGCGGCAGCGCGCCGACCTCGCACGTGTCCTCGGGGTCGCCGTCGGGCACCAGCACGGTGCCGGTTCCCAGGTAACTCGTCTTGCGCACGCTCACCTGCCAGGCGCCGTGCCGGTTCGTCAGGTGCAGCCGCCGCTTCGACCCGCGTGTGTCGCGCACCGTCAGCACGTCCCCGTCCTCGCGACGCTGCAGCCAGTCCAGCGGCACCGGAACGCTCACCACGGCGTCGCCGGGATCGCCGCCACCCGGAGGGGATGGCGGTCCGGGCGGGATCAGCCGCGCCACGGCCGGCGCCAGGACGCGGCCCAGCTCGTCCCGGTGTGGGCGCAACTTCACCACGGCAGGCCCGGGCTCGAGCGGCCCGGTGCGGAGCTTGGGACCCGCGAGGTCCATCGCGACCCGGCACGTCCGCCCGGCGTCGTGTGCGGCGAGGCGCACGTTGCGCGCCATCCGACGCCAGGCCTCCGCGTCGCCGTACGCGCAGTTGATCCGGGCGACGTTCATGCCCCGCTCGACCAGCCTGCGGACGACGTCCAGGTCGTCGGCCGTCGAGCTGGGAAGGGTGACCATGATCCGGGTTCCGTCGGGTGTCGGCGCCGGACCGAGCAGATCGACGGCCCGCCGTCGCAACCCGGGAGCGCCGGAATCCGGCATGAGCGGTGTCAGCGGGACGTCGCGTCCCGACAGCGACGACACCGCGGCGGCCACCGCACGGACGGTGTCCTGCACGTGCGGTTCGCTGCGTCCGAGGGACGAGAGACCACGCCTGGTCAGGCCGCTCTGCAGCGCGCGCAGGTCCAGCCGGCGCAGCGCCCAGTAGTGCACCATGTTCCGCGCATTCGGCAGTTGCCGCGGGTCGACCGCGGCAAGCCACGGCGACCACGCCACCTCCGCAGCCGAGAGCGCTGCCTGCAGCTGAGCCAGACCGTCGGCGAGAGCAGCCAAGCCGGAATCGACGGACGCGACATCGGCGGGAACGGATTCCATGACCACAGCATCGGCCCCTGTCCCGGCCCGCCCAGGGTCGGAAGACCCGGTCTGCCGGGACAGTCCAGCCACCGTGAACAGGGGGTGGAATACAGATGTCGCGAGAGGGCGTCACCGACGACATCGAAGGTGGGGCGTGCCTAGCGCCAGATGCCGACGACCCGGCGGTGATAGCGGTGCGCGCCGAGTTCGTCGACGAGGAAGTCGGCGACGTCACCGGGCGTGATGGTCTTGAAGCCGCCCGGGAACCGGCCGGTCTCGCGGCGGTAACGGCCGGTGCGCGGGCCGTCCTTGATGTAGGGACAGGCGGCGAGGGCGTAGTCGAGGTCGGTGCAGGTGACGGCCTCGAAGGCGCCCTGGTGGTCGGCGGCGGCCTTGATGGCCCGCCGGACGACGGCCTGGGTGAAGCGCCCGAACCGGGTGGCCGGCATCTGCGCGGTACCGGTGATGCCCAGGTAGCGGCGCGGGCCGGTCGTGTCCATCGCGCCCGTCAGGTTGCGGACCGTCTCGGTCACCACGGTCGAGGGGCGTAGCGGGTCGACGCCGACGGCCATCACGACCGCGGTGGCGTCGGGGGCGTCGGAGAGCACGGTGTGCACGCTGTCGACGTCGAGGGTGTCCCCGCGGACGACACTCAGGTGATCGTGGGCCAGCGTGATCTTGGCAGGGTCACGGGCCACGGCCGTGACGCGATGCCCGGCCGCCAGGGCGAGCTCGACCACGGCGGCACCGACCCTGCCGGTCGCGCCGAAGACGACGGCGTGTTCCATGACGTCCCCCTTCGCGGAACTACAATGCCGTGAAGCTTAGAGGGGTTTGAAGCATGATGGCGAATGGTACGGGTGAGCCCGGCGGCGTCCCGCCCGAGGTGAGGGCGTTCCACGGCGCGGTGATGCGGGAGGTGATGAGCGGCCTGTCGGTGCTCACGCAGCGCCACGAGCTGACCCCGGCGCAGATCTCGGCAATGTTCCGGGTCCGGTCCGCGGGCAGCCTGACGCTCTCGCAGATCGGCGCCGAGCTCGGACTGACCTCGGGCACGACGAGCCATCTGGTGGATCGCCTGGTACGCCGGGATCTGCTCGTCCGGACCGAGGCCGACCCCGATCGCCGTCACCGGCACGTGCGGCTGACGCCGGCGGGCGTCGCGTTCCTCGCGGAGTTCGACCGGTGGCTCGACGATGCGCTGGCCCGCCTGCTCCGGCCGGTTCCCGCCGACGAGGTCCGGGACCTGACCGAGGTGCTGGGACGACTGCTCCGACATCTGTGAACGTCCCTGGCCGACTCACCTAGGTAAATAGGAAGGTAGGATTTTGGGGTGTCCAGCACGCGGCAACAGTTCAACGTGACCCTTCCCGGCGAGCTCGTCCGTCGCGTGAAGCACCACGCCATCGACGTTCAGCTCTCCCTGTCCGATCTCGTCGCGCACGCCCTCGAGCAGCAGCTCTCGTACCAGGAGGAACTTGTTACCGAACCCGCTGCACCCAACCTCGGCCTGCGGCTACGACCCATGGTGCATGTCGAGGACATGGCCTCCTCGGTCGCGTTCTACACGAGCCTGGGCGCAGAGATCGTGCACGGCAGCCGGGACGGGGACTGGGTTCTCCTGCATCTGGGCAACTCGCAGATCGGTCTGCTGGCCCACCCGCCCAACCCCGAGCAGAACGAGGGCACCGTCGAGCTCAACTTCGAATCCAGCGAACCCCTCGATCAGATCGAGGACCGCCTCCGCGCCGCAGGCGTCACCATCACCCGACCCACCAACGACGAGGGATTCGGCCGCCAGCTCCAACTCGCGAGCCCTGACGGCCTCCTGGTCAAGATCGACGAACTGCAACCCGAGCTCTATACCTGACCGCCGCAGGTGGAGCCATCCACCTTCGTCACTCAGCCGGCCTGCCGGAGCGCTGCTGTGATGTAGGCGCGGAGGAAGTCGTGCTTGCGTTCGGCGACCTCAGGTGAGGCGAGGTTGCGGATGCGGGCGTCGAACACGCTCTGGGTGCGCCCACCGAGAACAGGTAGGCCCAGGCGTGGAAACCTGCCGGGTGGCCGGGGAGGACCTCTTCCAGTTTGGCGATGAACGCGCGTGCCATCGGGTCGAACAGGTCGCTGATCACGCTGCGGTCCTGGCTCGACGGGTCGGCGGCCTCGCGCAGCATCAGCCGGGCGAAGCCGACGTCCGGGTCGCCCCGATAGCAGGGTGCTCTGCCGGTCCGTCCGTGCACGTCGCGGCGTTCATGATGCTCAGATCCGAACACCGCGGGACGGCATTGGAGGCCACGAAGGAGACCACGCCGGAGATCATCTATGCCTGCGATGACCGGTCGAGGGGCCTGGATCTCCTCAAGCGCCGCGGCGTTCCTGATCCTGGTGTTGACGGACATCCTTCGTCCGCGCTGAGTCAACACTCGCCTGCAGCGCGGCAAGGAGATCAGTCATGCCGCCGGCATCAGGCTCAGTTGAGACGGCGCGTAGCGCGATGGCTTCCAGCCGGGAGACCCGGTCCGCCAATCGCGCCACACTCGTTTTGTCAGTTCCGTCCCGCTGGCTGGTCGAGACCCGACGTCGGTCTTCGACCCACTGTCGGATGAGGGCGGTCGGCTTGAGATGTTCGACGGCCGCCTGCTCTCGCACCCAGTCCAGTAGGGATTTCGGTAGACGGACCGATGTCACGATCATCGGGTCCGGGTCCACCTCGGTCTCCCACGTCGCCGAGCCGATGGCATCCGCGAGATCGGTGGTGTCGAAATGATCGCGCAGAGCGTCGCGCTCTCGATCACCCACAAGTTCCACCTCCTCCGTATGTCGGCAGTCGGGTCAGCTATCGAGCGCGCCGCGAGAAAGCACGCCGCTCGGGGTCCGTCATGTCCCGCGCCGTGACGACATACATCGACCATCCTCTGAGTCCGCAAGGATCACGACCGAATACCGACCGGGCGTTGGTAGCCCCGAAGATCAAGGTCGTGTCTTCCCGACCTCGCGCCGCAAGGCGTGGCCGCGAGAACACGACCTCCTCGACATCGCGCGGCGCAACGCCGTGCCGGGCGATGTCGTCCTCGCTCTGCTCGATCCATCGAATCTCCCGCACGATAGGCAACGTAGTACATCGTACTACGAGCGTCGGGTCGGGTCGAGCCTTCTCCATCTGCCGCCCTTGGTGCGTAGCGGATCGATCAGCCGGTACAGCCAAGCGGCCACTCAACGTGTCCCACCCGTCCTGGCCCTGCCCGAGCGTCCAAACGGCGGGACCCGCTCCAGAGGAGGCCACGGGCTTCAAATCGGCTCGAGGATCCGTCTTAAGAGTGCCTGTGACCTGCAGAGATGGAGCCGCCTTGGGGAGTCGAACCCCAGACCTACGCATTACGAGTGCGTCGCTCTAACCAACTGAGCTAAGGCGGCGTTGTGCCTGCGTGAGCATACCGACCGCTCCAGCAGGTCAGGACCCCCACCCATGATCGCCGGATGGGTGCGCTGACGGCCACATGTGGCCGGGGATGCACCGGACCGGCGATCACCCGCGGTGCAGCGACATCATCATCGCCTCGACCGCGATCTAGGGCTTCACGTTCTGGTCCATGCCCGTGCGGCAGGCCAGGACGGCTTCCAGGCGGCGCAGGGTGGATTCGGCCGTCCACTCGGTCGCGGCGCGGCGGATGTCGTGTTCGCGATCAGGGTTGGTCAGGGGGACCTGCGCGTCGGTGCCGACCACGACGACGTCCCGGTAGAAGCCGGCCAGGTCCACCAGCGCGCGGTCGATGGCGTCGCGCTGGGTGCGGGTGTTGCGGGACTTCTGCTGCTTCTCCAGCTCCTTCTCCGCCGCCTTCGCCCCGCGCGCTGCCTGGGCGACGCCCTTGCCGGTGCCGCCGGCGCCCATCGCGACCGCGAGCGCCTCGCGCTCGACGGCGTCGCGGGACTCGCTCAGCTCCAGGGCCTCGGACTTCGCGTTGCGGACGAGGTCGCCCGCGTACGCGAAGACGTCGCCGATGCCACGGACGCGCATCGGCAGGCCGAGGACCGTCTCGCGGTAGGCGCGCGCCTCCGGGTCGCGGGCCAGGCGGCGGGCCCGCCCGACGTGGCCGCCCGACACCGATGCCGCCCAGCGCGCGGACTCGGGCTCGATCCCGTCGCGGCGCACCAGGACGTCGGCGATCGCGTCGGGGGTGGGGGTGCGCAGGGGGACCGGGCGGCAGCGGGAGCGGATGGTGATGCGGACGTCCTCGGGATGGTCGGACGGCGCACACAGCAGGAATATCGTCTGCTCGGGTGGCTCCTCGATGAACTTCAACAGCGCGTTGGCGGCGTTCTCGGTGAGGCGATCGGCGTCGGTGATGATCAGGACCTGGTACTTGCCCATCGCCGGGCGGCGCGCGGCCGACTGCACCAGCGTGCGCATCGACCTCACCGAGATCGACAGCCCCTCCGGCACGATCTCACGCACATCGGAGTGGGTACCGGCCATCACGGTGTGGCACGACACGCAATGGCCGCAGCCGTGATC
>JBBQEF010000070.1:0-19269 GCA_038320445.1 Mycobacteriales bacterium | reverse complement strand
GACCCTTGCGAGCATGGGCTGCTCGGTGCCCTACGGCCTGGCCGCCAAGCTCGCCGGGCCCGGCCGCCCGGTGGTGGTGCTGAGCGGGGACGGCGCGATGCAGATGACCGGCGTCGCCGAGCTCGTCACGGTCGCGCACCGGTGGCGGTCGTGGTCCGACCCGCGATTCGTGGTCTGCGTCCTGAACAACCGGGACCTCGCCGAGGTGAGCTGGGAGCAGCGCGAGACGGAGGGGGACCCGCGCTGGGCCACCAGCCAGGACCTGCCCGACTTCCCGTTCGCCGCCTACGCCGAGCTGCTCGGCCTGACCGGGATCCGCGTCGAGGACCCCGAGGAGCTCGACGGCGCGTGGAAGCGGGCGCTGTCGGCCGACCGCCCGGTCGTGCTCGAGGTCGTCACCGATCCCGACGTGCCGCTGCTGCCGCCCTTTCCCGCCGGCGAGGCGAAGCTGGAGCAGATGCGGGCCGGCCTGGCGCAGGAGGGGGAGCGCGGGGACGGGGCCCGCGCGCTGCTCGACATCTACGCCGCCCACGAGCTCGGTGACAGCCGGGCGTGACCGACCCGGGGAGTGGCGGCGCGCCGGGCGGGGTAGACCGCGGTATGACCGGAGCTGCGGGGATGCCGACGAGCGGGGCCGAGGCGGCGGACGCCGTCGTCATCGGGGCCGGGCCCAACGGGCTGGCGGCGGCCAACCTGCTGGCCGACGCGGGCTGGAGCGTGATCGTCTGCGAGGCCGCGCCACAGCCGGGCGGGGCGGTGCGCAGCGCGGAGATCGCCCCCGGATTCCTGGCCGACCTCTGCAGCTCGTTCTACCCGCTCGGCGCCGCGTCCCCCGTCCTGCGCGAGCTCGACCTGCACGAACACGGCCTGACCTGGCGTCACGCCCCGGCCGTCGTCGCTCACGTCACGCCGGACGACCGGTCGGTGGTGCTGTCGCGCGACGTCGCGGCGACCGCCGCGTCGGTCGCGCGGTTCGCGCCCGCCGACGGCCCGGCGTGGGAACGCATGACCGCGGAGTGGGCGCGCATCCGCGACGACTTCCTGGAGACCGCCCTGCGGCCGTTCCCGCCGGTGCGGGCCGGAGCCCGGCTCGCGCGCGCGTTGGGCACGGCCGACCTGCTGCGGCTCGCGCGGATGGTCGTGCAGCCGGTGCGCAGGCTCGGCGAGGAACGGTTCGCCGGGGAGGGTGCCCGGCTGCTGCTGGCCGGCAACGCCCTGCACACCGACCTGGGGCCCGACGAGGCCGGCAGCGCCGTGTTCGGCTGGATGCTCTCGATGCTCGGCCAGGACGTCGGGTTCCCGGTGCCCGAGGGCGGCGCGGGCCGCCTCACCGACGCGCTGGTGCGCCGCCTGGTCGCGCGCGGCGGGCGCATCGACTGCTCCCGTCGCATCGACCGGGTGCTGGTGCGCGGTGGCCGGGCCGTCGGCGTCCGGGACGCGGCGGGCGATCCCGTGCTGGCGCGGCGGGCGGTGCTCGCGGACGTCGCGGCGCCACTGCTGTACCGGGACCTGGTCGGCGTCGAGCACCTCCCGGGCCGCTTCGTGGACGACCTCGACCGGTTCGAGTGGGACGACGCCACCGTCAAGGTCGACTGGGCGCTGGACGGGCCGATCCCGTGGACGGCCGACGGGGTGCGCGGGGCCGGGACGGTCCATCTCGGCGCCGACCTGGCCGGGCTGCGCGGGTTCGCCGCCGACCTGGCGAGCGGCCGGGTGCCGGCCGAGCCGTTCCTGCTGCTCGGCCAGATGACCACCGCCGACCCGTCGCGCTCGCCTGCGGGCACCGAGTCGGCCTGGGCGTACACCCACGTGCCGCGCGACCTGGGCTGGGACGCCTCGGACCTGCAGAAGCACGTCGACCGGATCGAGGCCGTGGTGGAGCGCAACGCCCCGGGCTTCCGGTCGCTGGTGCGCGCCCGGCTCGTGCAGGGGCCCGGTGACCTGCAGCACGCCGACGCGAACCTGGTGGAGGGCGCGATCAACGCCGGCACCGCGGCGATGTACCAGCAGCTGTTCTTCCGGCCGGTGCCCGGGCTGGGGCGGGCGGACACGCCGGTCGACCGGCTGTTCCTGGCTGGCGCCTCGGCCCATCCGGGCGGTGCCGTCCACGGCGGGGCGGGAGCGAACGCGGCGCGGGCCGCGCTGGCCGCCGCGGGCCGGTTCGGCCTGCCCTACCGGGCGGTCGTGCACGCGGCGCACCGCCGGATCTACCGCTGACCGTTCGTGATCATCGGCGGGGTGCCGAGGAGGCACGACCTGGCGATCACGCGAGGGCGGAGCGCGGTCAGGACGGGCGGTGGAGCGCCAGGCGTTCGAGGCGTGCCAGCGCCTCCCGGTTGCGGGGGGCCAGCAGCGCCGACCGGACGGGGCGGGGGATCAGCATCGCCGGCCCGGACTCGGCGTCCTCCGCCATCGTGATCCTGGTGCCGTCCGCCACCGTCTCCAGGGTGATCACGATGCGCGCGGCGCCGGTGGGCCAGGCGCGGGCCGCCAGCTCCAGGCGGCGGCCGGGCTGCACGTCGACGACCTCGGTGTCGTCCTCGACGAGCAGCGGCCAGAGCCCGACGCTGTGGTGGATACGGCTCCCGACCTGCGGCCACGTGGCGTCGACGTCGCGCATGTGCGCCGCCCCGACGACCCAGAGGGGGTAGCTCCATCCGTCGGCCAGCACGGCGAACACCTGATCCGGCGGGACGCCGACGGTCCGTTGCACCTCGGCCATGGGGTCGCTCCTCACTGTCGTCCGGACACGAGGTCCGGAACGTCGGCCGGCCGGACGGCTCGGACGGTGGTCAGCAGCCACACGGTTCCCAGCAGGGCCCCGGCCAGGACGTCGGTGGGGTGGTGGGCGGCCCGGTAGACGCGCGACAGCGCGACCCCCAGCACGAGCAGCACCACCGCGGCCAGCACGAGGTGTCGCCACCAGCCGCTCGTCGTGATCAGCACGATCGCGGCGATGCCGCCGTAGAGACACACCGAAGCCGCAGTGTGGCCCGAGGGAAAGCTCGACGTGGGTGGCAGGACGCCGCCCACCGGTGCCACGGGAGGACGTGCGCGCCCGACGGCCGCGGCCGTCAGGAGGAAGATCGTGAGCTCGCCCACCAGGGCGATCACCATCAGCGCCGCGGGCCACCAGGTCCGGAGCACCGCCGCACCCACGACGGCCGCGAGCAGGCCCAGCCCGATCACCATCTCGGTGGAGACGAGGCCGGTCACCGTCCCCGAGATCGCGTCGAGCTGCGCGCTGCGGTGGGCGGCCAGCCACGCCACGACGTCCACGTCGAAGCCGGGCGCCGTGGCCACGAGCAGCCGGCCGACGGCGATCAGCGCCACCGACAGCACGGCCGCGACCCCGACCAGCGTGGCGACGCGCCGGGCCGGGCCTGCCGGTTCGCTGGTCACGCGGCACGCAGCGCGGCGCGGGGGTTCGGGCGGGTCATGGGGGTCCTTCCTGCGGACGGTCGCGGTGGTGTTCCCCCGGACGGGCCGGTTCAACCTCCCGTCGGGGACGCGGCGGCGGTCTCGTCGGCCGCGGCGGCACGCCGCTCGCCCATCGGCCGCTCGGCGCCCTTCGTGGTGTCCTTCCGGGTCTGGCGCTCCGCCTCGGCGTTGATCTCCGCGCCGAGCAGCACGATGTAGCTCGTCAGGTAGAGCCACAGCAGGAGGACCACGACGGCGGCGAGCGCGCCGTAGGTCTTGTTGTAGCTGCCGAAGTTGTTGACGTAGAGGCTGAACCCGACGCTGCCGATGATCCACAGCACCGCCGCGACGACCGAGCCGACGCTGACCCAGGCGAACTTCGGGGCGTCGCGGTCGGGTGCCACCCGGTACACGACCGCGAGCGCCCCGACGACGAGCACCACGAGCAGCAGCCACCGCACCACCTGGGCCAGGACCGTGCCCACCGGGCCGAGCTGCAGCGCCTCCAGCAGGGGCGGCACCACGGCGATGAGCGCGAGGGTCAGCAACACGAACACGATGGCACCGAGGGTGAGGAGCAGGGCGATGCCCCGGGTCTTCAGGAAGCCGCGGGACTCGTCCTCGTCGTAGGCGAGGTTGACCGCCTTCATGAGGTTGCCGGTGCCACCCGACGCCGACCACAACGCCGCCAGCAGCGAGACGACGAGCCCGATGCCGAGCGCACCGCTGCTGCTCGAGACGATCGCGCCGAGCTGGTCGGCGATCAGCGGCTGGACCTCCCGCGGCAGCGTCCCGGCCAGCGACTGGACCTGGCGGGCGACCGTCGCCGGGTCGGCGATCAGGCCGTAGAGGGTGACCGCGGCGATGAGCGCCGGGAACAGGGCGAGGAACCCGAAGTAGGCGACGCCGCCGGCCAGTATCGACACGTTGTCGGTGCTGCTCTCCTTGAGGGCCCGGCGGGTCACCTGCCACCAGCCGCGGGCCGGGATCTCGGTGGGCTCCTGCGCCTCGGCGCCCGGCAGCCGGTCGGTGCCCGCCGGCTCGGCGCCCGTATCGCGGTGCCGCGATGTCGCGGTGGTCTGATTGTTCACCCCCACGGTGTTCCCCGGCGCTCGTCGTCCAACCATCCCCCTGCTGACCTCTCGATCCGTGGGTTGGACGGCACCCCCACCGGGTACCTCCGAGGCATGGTGAAACGGACGTCCCGCGTGGCGGGCTGGGCCGTGGCGGCGGCCTTCGGTGTCGTCGGGCTCGTGGCGGGGCCGGCTGTCGTCGTGCTCGCCGTCGTCGCCGCCGTGCTCGGCGCCGGCACCGGATTCGCCGTCGCGGCCCGTGCGGGCGCTCCGCGGACGCCCGCTGCGGTGCGCTTCTCCGCGGGCGGGATCGGCGGCGTGCTCGTGGTGGCCGGCCTGGTCGTCGTCGTGGGCCCGTTGGCGGTCCCCGTCGCCGCGCTGGTGCTGGCCGTCGTGGTGTGGCGACGCCGGAACGTGCTGGTTGCGCCGGAGTCGTCGGTCACGGACCTCCGCCGCCTGTCCAACGCCGAGCTGGGCCGCGAATGGCAGCGCAGCCACCTCTGGTTGTGCGCGGCGCGCGGCGCCGACGAGCTCGATCGCGTGACCACACTCCGCCGTCACCAGCTCGACGAGATCGAACGGCGCAACCCGGTCGGGTGCCGCGAGTGGCTGGCCGGCGGGGCGTGGGCGGCCGGCGATCCCGTCCCGTTCCTGGGGATCTGAGCCGGCCTGCCCACGCCGTGGAACCAGTGCCCCGTCCAGAAAGGTCGGGGCGGACAGCGGCGGAACCAGGTGTTCGCAGGCAAGGCGCCGCTCGACCCTCGTACCGGGCGTACTCGGGTCGGGCGGCAACGCCGCCCGCGGGCGCCTGGGCCGCCGAGCTACGTGCTGAACCTTTCTGGACGGGGCACTAGCCGCGCCGGACGATCAGGAAGGTGACGACGGCGACGAGCAGCGCGCCGACTCCGACGAGCACCGGGTTCTCCCGCACCGAGGAGCGCAGGACCGGGGCCTGCTCGGTGGCCACCTTGCGGACGTGGGCCACCTGCTGCTGCACGCGATCCACCGTCTCGTCCTTCTTGGCCCGCGCGCGGGCCGGGAGGTCCGCGCGGTGCGCCAGCTCCTCGACGGTCGCGCCCAGCTCCTCCCGGGTCTCACCGATGGCCCGGCGGAGCTCCTCCGGGTCGCGCCCGCTCGCGAGGTCGCTCATCGCCGCACCGCCTCCTTCACCGTCGCGACGTCCTCCTGGACGCTGCGCACGGCCCGCTCCGGCGTCGGTGGCACGGCCTTCTTGATGCTGCTCCGCCCGACCAGCGCCAGCACGCCGGCGACGGCGAGCAGGACGATGCCGACGATCACCGCCGCGAGCCACACCGGCGTCACGAGCGCGAGCGCGGCGATGGCCGCCGCGACCAGCGCGCCGACCCCGAACAGGGCGACCACGCCGCCCGCGCCGGCCAGGCCTGCGCCCACACCGGCCCGCTTGCCCTTGGCCGTCAGCTCGGCCGTGGCCAGCTGCAGCTCGCCGCGGACCAGCTCCGTCACCTGTGTGGAGAGGCGGGCGAGCAACTCCCCGGTGGACAGCTCACCGGGCGCGGTGGCCGCACCCGGATCGGAGTTCTGTATCGGTCTTGTCATACAAGCGGGGTACCCGGAATCGGACGGCTCACGCCGTCGTGACCGGTCCGGGTGTCACCGCCGGCCGCCGTTGAGGAAACGGTGCATCCCCCGCATCCCCGCGCGGTCCACGGCCGACTTGATCAGCCCGAACAACGCTCCCTGCAGGACGGCGGCCAGCAGCACCTCCCGCGTGGAGTAGTCCTCGTCGGTGGCGTTCGGCGGGGTGGGCGCGTCGGACACGCGCTTCCACACCTGCCCGAAGACGATGTTGGCGAGGACCCCGCCCAGGATGCTGAACACGAGCCCGAAAGGCTTGTAGGCGATCTTCGTGACGGTGTCGACCTTGTCTGTCATGCAGGCGGATACCCCGCGGTGCGGCCGCCGACACGCGCCCGTGCCGGACGCGCTCAGCTCGCGGGGACCCCGGGGAACGCGCGGACGCGGGCCTCCACCATCCCGGCGACGACGCGGGACTCGAAACCGGGCAGCGGCGCCGTCGCCGGGCCGTGCACCACGGCCCCGTCGTCGAGCCGGAAGACGCTGCCGTGCCACGGGCAGGTGATCTCCGCCCGCGCCCCGTCGCAGACGAGCTCGCCGTCGTGCATCGGCCCGGACAGGTGCGTGCAGCGGTCGGACAGGACCGACACGTCCTCGCCCCTGCGCACCACCAGCACGGGGGTGTCGCCGGCGTCGCGGCGCACGGGCGCCCGGTCGGGCAGCTCGGCCACCGGGCCGAGCCGCTGCCACTCACCGGGCCCGATGTGGGGCACCGGCTCGCCCTGGTTCGCACCCAGCCCGCGCCGGTAGGCGAGGTGCCCCCCGATGTAGGCGCCCAGCCCGGAGACCACCCCGCCCACGACGGAGAGCAGCCGCGCGTCCCGCCCCCGGCCGCGCAGCACCAGCGCCGTGGCGAAGCAGGCGACGGCCGTGCCGTTCACCGCCGCGTGCACCAGGCCGACGCGCTGCTGCTCCTCGTGGCTGTCGGCGTAGTCGGCCCACCCGGCCGCGACGGTCGGCAGGGTCGACGCGAGCCCGGTGGTGATCAGCGCGGTCGAGCCGCGCCGGGATGCACCGAGCGCGTCCAGCACCGCGGCCGAGGTGAACGAGCCGAGCGTGAGCTGCGCCAGCGCCGGATGCAGCGGGTGGCCGAGCCAGACACCGTGCAGGGCGTCGGTCAGCGTGCGGTTGCGGAGCACCCGCTGCACGGTGCTGCGGGCGGCGGCGGCCGGCCGGTCCAGTGCCTCGAGCCGTTCGAGCCCGCCGAGCATCTCCGAGAACCTCATGGGCAGGGATGCACCGATCCGGCGGGGGTCAAACGTCCGGTATCCGGACGGTGAGCAGGGCGATGTCGTCGCCGGTGTCGGCCGCTGCGGTGGCCAGCAGCGCATCGCAGAACGCGGGCAGCGGGGTGAGGGCGAGGTCCGCGGCGGCCGCCTGCAGCCGGGCCGTCATCTCGTCGAGATCCGCGGTGCGTCGTTCGACGAGCCCGTCGGTGTAGAGCAGCAGCGTGGATCCGGGGGCGAGGTGGGCGCTGCCCGCGGTCCGTGGCCGGCCGCGGGCCACCCCGATGGCCATGCCGGCGCCGTCGGTGAGCAGCCGCGTCTCCCGGCCGGACCGGACCAGCATCGCGGGCGGATGCCCCGCGCTGCACCACGTGAGGGTCGCGCCGCCGGCCGGGTCGCCGCGGAGCCGGGCGTAGACGAGCGTGGTGAACCTGGTGATCCGCAGGTCGTGGGCCAGCTCGTTGAGCCGCTCGACGGCCGCCGGGGGCTCGACGGCGTCGACCATGGCGACGCCCCGGAACATGCTGCGGAGCTGGCCCATCACCGTGGCGGCGTGCAGGTCGTGCCCGACGACGTCGCCCACGACGAGCCCGAGATCACCGCAGGGCAGGGTGAACGCGTCGTACCAGTCGCCACCCACCTCGAGGTTGTCCTGCGCGGGCTGGTAGCGGGCCTCGATCTGCACGTCGGTGCGCGTGGGGAGCTCGGTCAGCATCGCCTGTTGCAGGGTGATCGCGGCGTGGCGGGCGTCCTTGAACCGCTGCGCGTGCGCGACGGCCGCCGAGGCGCGTGCCGCCAGCTCACCCACGAACGTCAGGTCGGCCGTGCTGAACGGCGGGCGGTCGCCGACCGCGACGAACGCGAGCACCGCGATCACCGCGCTGCCCGAGCGGATGGGGGCGAGCAGCGTGGTGCGCCAGCCGAGCTCGCGTTCCCAGTACGCCAGCGAAGCGGCGCGGGCCCACTCCGTGTCGGTCCGCAGCGGGTGGTGCAGCAGCTGCGGCCGACCCGTCCGCACCAGCTCGACGAACGGATGGTCGCCGGAGTAGCTGAACTCCTCCACGGTCTCGGGCAGGTCGGCGTCGAGGTGGGCGTCGACCTGGCTGAGCAGGCGCCGGCCGGTGACCGGGCCGCCCGGCACGAGCGGGTCGACCAGGTGCACGGTGCAGCCGTCGGCGAACGCGGGGACCAGGGCGCGGGCCAGCGCCTGCAGCTCGCGCACCGGCTCCATCTCGCGGATCATCGCGTCCGAGGCGCGCTCCATCAGCTCGAGCCGGGTGCGGGCCCGCACCTCGGTCTCGATGTCGGTCTCCGTGCCGATCCACTCGGCGAGCCTGCCGTCGACGACCACCGGCACCGCGCGGACCCGGAAGTGCCGGAACGTGCCGTCGGCGGCCCGCAGCCGCGCCACCTGGTCGAACGTGGCACCGGACTCGACGGCCTCCCGCCACCGCTTCTCCACGCTCGCCCGGTCGGCCGGGTGCACCCCGGCGGGGAACCCCGTCTCGCGGGCGGGATGCGGATCGGGCAGCAGGTGCCCCTCGGCGTCGGCGATCCAGACCGCGGCACTGGTGGCCTCGATCAGGCTCTCGTACCGCGTGACGGTGCGCTCGGTGTCGGTGACGTCGACGAACACGTCACCGACACCGATGACCTCCCCGTGGTCCCCGAACACGGGGTAGTAGTTCATCCGCCACACCTGGTACGGGCCACGCCCGTGCCAGAGCCTGCCCTCGATGCGGACCCGGCGGACCTCCCCGGTCCGGATCACGTCCCGGCACACCGCGGAGAACTGGGGCCCGCACGGCTCGCCGTGCACCTCGTCGATCGTCCTGCCGATCCGCTCGTCCACCGACCCACCGTTGAGGGCGGCCACCGAGGCGTTGACCCGGCGGTAGCGCAGGTCGGTGTCGACGTAGGTGAAACCCACCGGCGCGTTCTCGAACAGCCCGCCGAGCAACGCGAGCATCTCGGCCGGCGAGGACGTCGGGTGCTCGTCCACCGGCACGACCGCCCTCCGCCCTCGTCGCAACCGTGCGCCCGTGGCCACGGCACGGCTCAAACTAGACCCGTCCGGGCGCTGGGGCGACCAGCTGTCAGGGCCGGCGTCCGGTGCGGCACTGCAGCACCAGCATCGACCGGGACGGGATCCGCAGGCGGCTGCCCGGGGCCAGCGGGCGGCGCCGCGAGTGGGCCAGCAGGGGGTCTGCCGTGTCCACCGCCACGTCCCACGCCTGGCCGTAGGTCCCGTCCGGGATGACGAAGATCTGCTGGCGGTGGTGCGCGTTGATCATCAGCAGGAACGAGTCGTCGACGATCGCCCTGCCGAGCTCGTCGCGGTCGGGGATGCCCCGGCCGTTGAGGTAGATGCCGAGGGTGGCGTGCCCGCCGTCCCAGTCCTCGCCGCCCATCTGCTGCCCGTCGGGGCGCAGCCAGGCGATGTCGGCGATGTCCGAGCCGCGCAGGGGCCGGCCCTGGAAGAACCGTTGCCGGCGGAAGACCGGGTGGGCGGCGCGCAGCGCGGCGAGCTGGGCGGTGAACTCGACCAGTACCTCGTTGTCGCGGGCCCGCTTCCAGTCGACCCAGGAGAGCTCGTTGTCCTGGCAGTAGACGTTGTTGTTGCCGTCCTGGGTGCGGCCGAGCTCGTCGCCGTGGGCGATCATCGGCACGCCCTGGCTCAGCAGCAGCGTCGTGAGGATGTTGCGCTTCTGCCGTTCCCGCAGCATGAAGACGGCGGTGTCGTCGGTGGGGCCCTCGGCGCCGCAGTTCCACGACCGGTTGTGGCTCTCCCCGTCGCGGTTGTCCTCGCCGTTGGCCTCGTTGTGCTTCTCGTTGTACGACACGAGGTCCTCGAGGGTGAAGCCGTCGTGCGCGGTCACGAAGTTGATCGACGCGATGGGCCTGCGGTTGTCGGCCTCGTAGAGGTCCGAGGAGCCGGTGAAGCGGGCCGCGAACTCGCCGAGGCTGGCCGGCTCGCCCCGCCAGAAGTCGCGCACGGTGTCGCGGTACTTGCCGTTCCACTCCGTCCACAGCGGCGGGAAGCCGCCCACCTGGTAGCCGCCGTCACCGACGTCCCACGGCTCGGCGATGAGCTTGACCTGGCTGACGACCGGGTCCTGGTTCACCAGGTCGAAGAACGCCGACAGCCGGTCGACCTCGTGGAACTCCCTGGCCAGCGACGAGGCGAGGTCGAAGCGGAACCCGTCCACGTGCATCTCGGTGACCCAGTAGCGCAGCGAGTCCATGATCAGGCGCAGGGACTCGTGGTGGCGGACGTTGAGGCTGTTGACGGTGCCGGTTGTGTCGTAGTAGTGCTTCTGGTCGCCGTCGACGAGCCGGTAGTACGCCTTGTTGTCCACGCCGCGGAACGACAGCGTCGGGCCCATGTGGTTGCCCTCGGCCGTGTGGTTGTAGACCACGTCGAGGATCACCTCGATGCCCGCCCGGTGCAGCGACCGGACCATCGTCTTGAACTCGTAGACCTGCTCGCCGCGGGTGCCGAAGCTCGCGAAGTCGTTGTGGGGTGCGAAGAAGCCGATGGTGTTGTAGCCCCAGTAGTTGCGGAGCCCCTTCTCCTCCAGCGTGGCGTCGTGCACGAACTGGTGCACCGGCATCAGCTCGACGGCGGTCACGCCGAGTGTGCGGAAGTGCTCGATCATCGCGGGGTGCGCGATGGCGGCGTACGTGCCGCGCACGTCGTCGGGGATGTCCGGGTGGCGCATCGTCATGCCCCGGACGTGGGCCTCGTAGATGACCGTCTCGTTGTAGGGGATCCGTAGCGGCTGGTCGCCGGCCCAGTCGAAGTAGGAGTTGATCACCACGGACGTCATGGCGTTCGGGGCGGAGTCGGTGTCGTTGAACGAGTCCGGGTCGCCGAACCGGTAGGAGAACAGCGACTCGTCCCAGGCGATGTGCCCGTCCACGGCCTTGGCGTAGGGGTCGAGCAGCAGCTTCGCGGGGTTGCACCGCAGGCCGGCGTGCGGCTCGTAGGGACCGTGCACGCGGAACCCGTAGCGCTGCCCGGGCCAGATCTGGGGCAGGTAGCCGTGCCAGATCAGCCCGTTGCGCTCGGGGAGGGGCACGCGGGTCTCGGTGCCCGCGTCGTCGAACAGGCAGACCTCGATCTGCTCGGCCACCTCGGAGAAGATCGCGAAGTTGGTGCCGCCCCCGTCGAAGGTGGAGCCGAGGGGGTAGGGCGAACCGGGCCAGATGTGCATACCGCCTCCCGGCGACTCCGTTGATGTCACGACTGCAGTGTGGCGGCGCGGGCACGCAGGCGCTCCCGCTGCGGTACCACGGTGTAGGCGGGATCACGCGCCGACACCATCCCGGCGTCGAAGACCCCGAACCGGGTCGCGGCCGACCCGGCGTTGAGCAACGCGGCCGCGGCGATCGACACCAGCCGGGCGCGCCGTCCGGTGAGCCGCCCGCCCGCCAGCGCCCCGACCGCCCCGGCGACCGTGGCGGCACGGGCCGCCTTCAGCAACCAGCCGGGCCGGCCGGTGGCGTAGGCCTTCCGCGCGTATCCGATGCGGCGTTCGAGCACGGCCGTGGCGCCCAGTTCGAGCACGGCGCCCGCGATCGCGACACGGCGGGCGGGACGCACGTCGCCCGTGGCCAGCAGGCCCATGCCGCCGCCCGCGGCCATGGCGCTGCCCGCGAAGACGAACGGCAGCTCCTGGTAGCCCTCGTGCCACGCGGGCACGGCGGTGTCGGCGAGCAGGACGGCGGTGTAGGTCGTCAGCGGCGGTCCGAGGACCCCGGCCCCGAAGCCCGCCAGCCGCCCGATCCCGGGCGCGATCCCGGTGATCTCCGAGGCCGCCGCCAGGCCCGACAGGGTGCCGAACGGCATGAGGATCCAGGAGCCGACCGACAGCGGCGAAGTCGGTTTGAACACCCGCAGCATGTGGAGGAAGCGCTTCGGACGGCCGAGATCGTGGATGAGCGCGCCGACACTGACCAGCGCCCCGCCCAGGGACGCCAGCCGTCCGACGCGGCGCAGGCCCGGCCGGCCGGTGACGTCGGCCAGCGCGGCCAGTGTCGCCGACGCCCCGGCGGCGCCACCGAGGTAGAGATAGAGCGGGACGTCGGGCACCTTCCAGGTGGGGCTCTTGATGATCGGGCGGCCGTAGTAGGAGGTGAACTCGGCGTCGGGGACCATGAGCTGTTCGCCGCGCCGGCGCCGACGTGCTCCTTCCCGCGGAGGCGCAAGATCATGCGGCCGCGGCCGTCCTGTCTTCTCCGCGCTCATCGCCGGCTCCCCAGGAACGCCGCCGCCACGGTGCCGGCGACGGTCAGCGCGGCCACCGTCGCGTGGCGCCACATCGTCGGCAGGTCGCGGGTGGTCACCACCGGGTCCGGGGGCAGGCCGTAGACCTCGGGCTCGTCGAGGAGAAGGAAGAACGCGCCGTCGCCGCCGACCCCGTCGTCCGGGTCGTGCCCGTAGAGCCGCGCCTCCGGCACGCCGCGTTCGTGCAGCGTCTCGACCCTCGCGGCCGCGCGTTCGCGGAGCTCGTCGAGCGGGCCGAACTGGATCGACTCGGTCGGGCAGGCGGTGGCGCACGCGGGTTCGAGCCCGGCGCCGAGCCGGTCCTGGCACATCGTGCACTTGAACGCTCCGCCATCCCCCTTGCGCTGGTCGATCACGCCGTAGGGGCAGGCGGGGATGCAGTAGCCGCAGCCGTTGCAGATGTCGTCCTGGATCAGGACGGTGCCGTGCTCGGTGCGGATCAGCGCCCCGGTAGGACAGACGTCGAGGCAGGCGGCGTGGGTGCAGTGCTTGCAGACGTCCGACGACATCAGCCAGCGGACCTCGGTGGGATCGCCCTCGGGTGGCTTCGGCATCCCGAGGTCCACGGTGGCGGACTCCCGCTTCGGCACGGTCTGCTCGATGAAGGCCACGTGCCGGTAGGTGCTGGCGCCGAGCGCGCCGGTGTTGTCGTAGCTCATGCCGGTCAGGGCGAGGACGTCGATGTCGGCCGGATCCGCACCGTCGGCGGGCAGCGAGTTCCACTCCTTGCACGCCACCTCGCAGGCCTTGCACCCGATGCAGACGCTGGTGTCGGTGAAGAACCCCACCCGCGGCGGGTGGCCGTCGGGGTAGCCGGCGTTCCCGGCCGGATCGGCCAGGGGCCCCCAGAGGGAATTGACACTGTGGGAGTTGGTCATGAGCTCTCCAGGCCGGCACGCCGGCGGTAGGCGGCCAGGAAGGTGACCAGGTCCGGACCGTGCGGGCGGCGTCCGGGCCGGATGTCGCAGGTGGCGGCCTTGGTCTCCATGATGTGGACGTTCGGGTCGAGCGCCACGCTCAACAGCTCGTTGGCGGCGTCACCGGTGGACAGGCCGTTCGAGCCCCAGTGCCACGGCACCCCGATCTGGTGCACCGTCGTGCCGGCCATCCGCAGCGGCTTGGCGCGGTCGGTCACCAGCGCCTTGCCCTCGATCGCCGACCGCGCGGTGACGACGTGGCACCACTGGCCGTTCTCCAGCCCGCGCAGGGCGGCCAGCTCGGGGGAGACCTCCAGGAACATCTCCGGCATCAGCTCGTTCAGGTGCGGCGTCCAGCGGCTCATCCCGCCCGCGGTGTGGTGCTCGGTGACGCGGAACGTCGTGAACACGAACGGGAAGACGTCGGCGCCGGGTGTGCCGGGCTCCGGGTGGTAGCGGTTCTCCGGCCGGTGGAACTCCTGGCGGGCCGGGTTGGCGCGCCGGCGCGGGTGCAGCGCGTTGGGCACCGGCGACTCCTGCGGCTCGTAGTGGGTCGGCATCGGCCCGTCGAGCAGCCCGGCCGGGGCGTGCAGCCAGGCGCGGCCGTCGGCCTGCATGACGAACGGCTCGTCGCCACCGATGGCCGCGGCGGCGCGGGCGCCCGCGGGCGGGCGGTAGTCCGGCGCGGTGGTCACCGGGAAGTCGGGGACGTCGGGCCCGGTCCACTTCTCGCCGTCCCACCAGGTCAGCTTCTTCCGCTCGCTCCACGGGTGACCGGCGGGGTCGGCCGAGGCGCGGTTGTAGAGGACGCGGCGGTTGGCCGGCCACGCCCAGCCCCACTCGGCCGCGATGAGGTCCTGCTCGCGGCCGGGCCGCCGGCGCATGGACCGGTTGACCTCGTCGGCGTACACACCGGAGTAGATCCAGCAGCCGCACGCGGTGGACCCGTCGTTCTTGAGCTCCGTGTAGCCGCTGATCGCCTTCCCGTCGCCGTCGGTGCCGTTGATCTCCCGGAGCACCGCGTCGGCGCTCGGTTCCCCGGATTCGTCCACCGGGTAGTTCCAGGTCAGCTGCTGCAGAGCCCGGTCGCGCGGCCGGGTCGACCCGGCCAGCCGCGCCTTGATCCGCTTCCCGAGCTCGTAGTAGAACCACAGGTCGCTGCGGCAGTCGCCGGGCGGTTCGACGGCCTTGTGGTGCCACTGCAGCAGCCGCTGGGTGTTGGTGAAGGTGCCGTCCTTCTCGCTGTGCGCGGCGGCGGGCAGGAAGAACACCTCGGTGCCGATGTCCTCGGTCCGCATCTCGCCGGTCTCGATCTCCGGCCCGTCCTTCCAGAAGGTCGCCGTCTCGATCATGTTGAGGTCGCGGACGACGAGCCAGTCCAGTCTGGCGAGGCCCTGGCGCTGCTGGCGGGCGTTGGCGGTGCCGATGGCGGGGTTCTCCCCGATCACGAGGTAGCCGGGCACCTCGCCGCGGGCCTGGGCCATGACCGTCTGGAAGCTGGAGTGGTCGCCGGTGAGGCGCGGCAGGTGGTCGAAGCAGAAGTCGTTCTCCGGCGTGGCGGCGTCGCCGAACCAGGCCTTGAGCAGGCTCACGACGTAGGCGTCCATGTCGCCCCAGAAGCCCTTGTCGCCGGTGTTGGCCGCGATGTAGGTCGCCAGGTCCTGCTCGCGGTGGGCGTGCGGCATGGGGATGTAGCCGGGCAGCATGTCGAACAGCGTCGGGATGTCGGTGGAGCCCTGGATGCTGGCGTGTCCGCGCAGGGCGAGGATGCCGCCACCGGGGCGGCCGATGTTGCCCAGCAGCATCTGCAGGATCGACGCGGCGCGGATGTACTGCACGCCGACGGTGTGGTGGGTCCAGCCCACGGCGTAGCAGAACGCGCTGGTGCGCTCGCGTCCGGAGTTGCGCGTCAGGGCGTCCGCCACCTGCGCGAACGTCTCCGGGGAGATGCCGCAGATCTCGTGCACCAGCTCCGGGGTGTAGCGCGAGAAGTGCCGCTTGAGCACCTGGAACACGCAGCGGGGGTCCTGCAGCGTGTCGTCGCGGCGCGGCTTCTCGTCCATCGGGGCGCCGCCGGAACCGGCGATCTCCCCGCGCTCGTGCTCGACCACCGGCCGGTCGTCACGCGGGCCGGCCGCCGAGCCCACGTCACTGTCGTCGTACTCCCACGATCCGACGTCGTAGGTGCCCTTCTCCGGGTCGAACCCGGAGAACAGCCCGTCGAGGTCCTCGGTGTCGCGGAAGTCCTCGCGCAGGATCATCGGGGCGTTGGTGTAGGCGCGGACGTACTCCTCGAAGTACGCGCCGGTCTCCAGCACGTGGTGGATCAGCCCGCCGAGGAACGCGATGTCCGTGCCGGCCCGGATGGGGACGTGCAGGTCCGCCACCGCGGACGTGCGGGTGAACCGCGGGTCGACATGGATCACCGTCGCGCCGCGCTTCTTGGCCTCCATCACCCACTGGAACCCGACCGGGTGCGCCTCGGCCATGTTCGAGCCCTGGATGACGATGCAGTCGGAGTTGACGAGATCCTGCTGGTAGTTCGTGGCGCCGCCACGGCCGAACGAGGTCCCCAGACCGGGAACGGTGGAGCTGTGTCAAATACGGGCCTGGTTCTCGATCTGGATCGCGCCCATCGCGGTGTAGAGCTTCTTCATGAGGTAGTTCTCCTCGTTGTCGAGGGTCGCCCCTCCGAGGCTCGCTATCCCCATGGTCCGGCGCAGGTGCCGACCCTGGTCGTCGACGTCCTGCCAGGTCGCGTCGCGGGTCGCCAGCACGCGGTCGACGATCATGTCGACCGCCGTGTCGAGGTCGAGGTCCTCCCACTCGGTGCCGTGCGGGCGCCGGTAGCGGACCGCCGTCTGCCGGGTGGGCGCGGTGAGCAGCGAGAGCGTCGAGGATCCCTTGGGGCACAGCTTGCCCCGGCTGATCGGCGAGTCCGGGTCGCCCTCGACGTGGGTGACCTTCCCGTCCTTGGCGAAGATCTGCTGGCCGCACCCCACCGCGCAGAACGGGCAGATCGACTTGGTGACGGAGTCCGCGTCCAGCGTGCGGGCCCGCTTGTCGACCATCCCCCCGTCCGACCGCGACGAGGTACCCCGGCCCAGCAGATCGTCACCGGTGAGCTGACGCACGACGGGCCAGCTTCCGATCCAGGTTCGCACTCCCACGAGCCGCGTATTCCCGATGGCCCGGCGCCCAAACCTGTGATCGTGATCGGGGTTTTTGCTGCCGGCGACGCGGGTAGTCGGACGGCATGCCCGACCGCCGCGTTCTCGACCGTCCGGTCACGCCGGGCGAGCCGGGGACGACCGCGATGAGGACGACCCCGATGAGGACGACCCCGATGAGGACGACGTAGACCGCGGCGGGACGCCGGTGGTCGCCCTCCGGCGTCTCGGGCTGACCGGAGCCCTCCTGATGGCCGTGGGCGCCCTCGGTGCCGGCGCGCTCCCGGTGCCCAACCCCCTGTTCGGCATGCGCCTGCTCGGCCTCCCCGCTCGCAACGCCACGCTGGCGATCGCGCTCACCTACGCCGGGATGGCCCTGCTCATCGTGGCCTGGGCCGGGGTCGCGCTGCTGCTGCGGCGGGTCGGTGCGGCCGCATCCGGACTCACCGTCGCCGGGCTCACCCGCATCGCCGTGACGTGGGCGGTGCCGCTGCTCCTGGCGCCGCCGCTGTTCTCCCGGGACATCTACAGCTATCTCGCCCAGAGCGCGATGGTCGGCCGGGGCTTCGACCCGTACGCGCTGGGCCCGGCCGCCGCGCTGGGCGTCGACGACCCCCTGGTGCGCAGCATCCCGACCCTGTGGCGCGACACGCCCGCGCCGTACGGTCCGCTGTTCCTGCTGGTGGGGCGCGGGTTCGCGGCCCTGACCGGTGACGACGCGGGGCTCGGCATCGCCGCGCACCGCCTGCTCGCGCTGGCCGGTCTCGCGCTGGTGTTCTGGGCGTTGCCGAGGCTCGCGCGGCGCGCCGGGGTGGATGCCGGGCGGGCGCTGTGGCTCGGTGCGGCCAACCCGCTGATGGTGTTCCACGTGGTCAGCGGCGCACACAACGAGGCGGTGATGGTGGGTCTGGTCCTGGCCGGCCTGGAGATCGGGATGCGGGCGGGGGAGCGCGCCCTGGACCCCCGCCTCCTGGCCGGCGGGATGCTGATCGTCGCCGCGTCCGCCGTGAAGCTCCCGGCCCTGCTGGCGCTCGGGTTCCTCGGGATGGAGTGGGCGCGCAGGCGAGGGGGACGGACCGGCGACGTCGCGATCGCCGCCGGGGTGCTCGGGGCCGTGACCGCCGTGGTCTACACGGTGCTGTCGACCGGCACAGGTGTCGGCTGGGGCTGGATCGACGTCCTGTACGTGCCCGGCCTGACGCTGAGCTGGCTGTCGGCGTCCACCGTCCTGGGCATGGTTGGCGGCTGGATCGGTGTCCTCGGTGGGCTCGGCGACCACGGGGCATCGGTCGTCGCGCTCGGCCGCGGGGCCGGCCTGGTCGCCGCCGCCGCCGTCTGCGGGTGGCTGCTGCTGAGCACGCTGCGCGGACGCCTGGACCCCGTCGCGGGGGTGGCGGCCGGGATGGCCGCCGTCGTGCTGCTCGGGCCCGCCGCCCAGCCGTGGTACCTGTTGTGGGCCGTGGTCCCGTCCGCAGCCACGACCGCGCTGCCGCGCTTCCGGAAGGCGCTGCTCGCGGGGTCGACCGTCGTCGCGGTCGTGGTGGCGCCCGCGGGAGCGGACTTCGCCTTCCACGCCTACCAGCTGCCCACAGCCCTCGGCGCGGCGATCGTGATCATCGTTGCGGTGCTGTGGGCCCGGTTCCGGAGATGGCCGCACCGCACCGACGTCGACGACGGCGCGGTGGCGGTGCGGTCGGGTGCCGGCTGAGACCGGTCGTCGGCCCCGCTCAGGCCACCAGGCTCGATGCGTCGCGGGCCCAGCAGTCGAGCACGTGCCCGGCGAACCGGTCGGCCAGCAGCCCGGCGGCCCGGATGCCGAACACGAGGTCGGCGGCCAGCCCGGGTTCGGCGTCGAGCAGGGGAGCGATCACCCCGCGCCGCACGACCTGCTCGTGCACGGCGTCGGCCTCGACGTGCTCGGCGTAGAACTCCACCGCCTCCGCGGGCAGACCGAGCCGGTTCATGGCACGCACCAGCCGGTCGGAACCGGGCGACGAGGTGAGCTCGACGGCCGCGAACTGGCCCACGAGCGCGCCCCGCAGGGACCGGTGCAGGCCGCACAGCGACATCAGGTTGACCTCGGCCAGCGTCACGGCGGGCGCGGCGTCGAGGTGGGCGCCGTAGCCGTCGTCGAGGTCCAGGGCCCGCATCATGGCCGCGAACAGGTGCGCGTGCATGCGATCGGGGTTCCCGGCCCCGTACTCGTCGTGCTCCACGGTCACCAGTGCCGCCTTCGCCCGGCCCGTCAGCCGGGGGATCACCCAGGCCTGCGGGTCGGCCTCCTTGAGGTGGTAGAGCGAGCGGTGCGTGACGTACTCCCGCACCTGCCACGCGGCGCCGCAGCGGTGCAGGTGGTGCGACACCCCGCGGGCGTCCACCGGCTCCACGAGCAGTGCCTCCAGCTCGGCGGCCACGTCCGTGCCGGGTGTGGTGTCGCCGCGCAGCGCGCCGAGGAAGCGGCGTTCCATGCCGGCCCGCACGGTGAGGATCTCGGGATCCCACTCGCGGTCGTCGGGGACGCCGTCGAAGCCGCGGTAGTGCAGCTCGTAGCAGCAG
>JBBQEF010000069.1:0-19283 GCA_038320445.1 Mycobacteriales bacterium | reverse complement strand
ACCTGCTCGCCAAGCTCGACATCCCCGCCCCGACCCAGATCATCGAACTCGCCGCAAGCCGCTGACCAGCGACAACACCGCCGCCTACAGTCACGCCTCACCAGCGCCTCTCGGCGCGTTTCCGCACGTCAATCCCAAGATCATGGCCTCTAGCCCGACCGAATTATGCGGAACGCAGGCCTGGGGCTCGTCGCCATCGGGTGCCCATTGGGGGCACGCGCGACGTTTCGGGGCTACGCCACGACAGACTTCCGTTCTGGGGACGCTCCTCGTCTTGAAGCGGTGAATCGCCATGGTCGCGACGGCGACTTGGGTTGCGCGGGCGAAGAACCGGCTCGCCGGGCTCCGGTGGTGGCGTCTGCTCTCATCGATCCCGGCGAGGCTGTCGCTCAGGATCGCTATCGTCCTTCGGCTGGGCGTTGGACGCCGAGTGGCGAAGTGAGTGACAACGGTGGCGTTGTCGGCCGAACAGTGCTGGACGACCGCGGACGCTCCACCAGCGGGAACGTCGAATTTGCCCAGCAAAAGAGCCGCTGGCGTGTGCCTGGGGGTCAAGGGGTCGCAGGTTCAAATCCTGTCGTCCCGACGGTCGTGAGGGCGGTATCCCGTGAATGAGGATGCCGTCCTCATTTCGCTGTCTACCTGCGAAAACGCTTGCCGGTCACAATCTTCAGCGGCTGCGATCTGGATCATCTTATGATCATGACTTGTCAACTGGGATTGACAATCTGGAGCGAATCTGGAGCACGCCGTGAACCCGGACGAAATGGGGTCAAACTCTGCTCCAGACTTCTGAGCCGCTTGACGCTGGTTGACGTCCGTTGGGCGAACTTGGGCTCCGATACCCAAGCGGTGCTCGAGGCTCCTGATGATCGACTCCGGCATGCACCAGCAACTCGCGGCGCCGGTGCCGAGTCAGGCCGCGAAAGGTGCCCGCGGCGAGCGCGACGACGATGGGCAAGAACACCCCGGAGATTGCGAAGGCGAGGCGCTGAGCGGCTGCCTCGTCGTCTGGGCGTCGTCGATGAGCCGATTACCTGGCCAGCGGACCTCCACTCCGGATCGATGAGACGACATCGAGGATCGCGTGAGTGGTGGCGGCGGCGCCTTGCTCGTCTGCGATCAGCGCTTCGTGGGTGGCGCCGTCGATGACGCGGTGCACGCTGTTGGTCGACAATGTGGCGAGGTGGTTCTGGTTCGTCGGCCAGGCGGCGTCATGTCCCCTGCCGGCGGTCAGGACGACCAGGGGCTTGGCGCCGAAGTCCTTCAGAGATGCCGCTTGCTCCACCGAGGCGTTCGCCACTACGTACTCGTCGATCGTGCTGCGAACATTGCGTGCGGTCGCGGTGCTGGCGCGTACCTCGTCCCGGGACTGCGGTGGCAGTGTGTCGTAGTCGAACTGGGCGTACAGGCGGCCCAGACCCAGTCGAGCTGTGGCCGAGATCAATGCCGAGACACGGCCGATGAGGTCGGAGGAGTTCCCGGTGCTGGGCGATGCTGCCGCCGGTTTCGTCGCCGAGGCCGGTGCGGTGGAGTCCACCAGCACCATTCCGGCGACGTCGTCGGGGTAGCGGTCGGCGAAGGTGAGAACGTAGAGGCCGCCGAAGGAATGGCCCGCCAGCACGTAGGGTCCCGGAACGCTTCCGCGCTGTAGCAGTGTGTGGAGGTCGGTCGCTATCTGCGTGCTGTCCTGTGGGGTATCAGCGGGCTCGCTCCACCCGCGACCTGCACGGTCGTAGACACAGACGCGGGTGTCACGGGCCACGGCCGGCGTGATCCATCCGAGATTCGACGACATCTCGCCTCCGCCCGGTTGGAGCACGACCGTGGGGCTGCCGGAGCCGGTGCAGCTCAGGTGCAGGCGGTGTGCGCCCACGTCGATCAACTGACCGGGCATCGGGTAGGCCTGTGCGTCCGCCGCTTCACGCACGGTCTCGTAGCCGCCGCCCACCGAGGCAAGAGCCAACATCGCGATCACCGGGTAGAGCAGCCAGCGTCTGCTGCGGCTGCGTAGCCGGCGATGAGCGCGGACGATCATCCAGATCGCCAACGCCAGCACGACAGGAGGCCACACCCAGTTGAGCACCTCACGCACCGAGGAGCCGAACCCCACCAGGAGAAGGCCGCCCAGTCCCATGAGCAGTGCAGGAGCCGCGGCCCATCGTTGAGGTTGGTCGGTGAACCGCACCGAGAGCGCGGCCAAGATCGCCCAGCCCAGCGCGAATCCGCACAGGATCGCGCCCGTGACCGCATTCTCCTCGGCCGGGAAGAACGGGGCGGCGACGAGGAGTAGCGCGGCGACGAGTCCGGTGGCCAATGAGCCGGCCACGATCCGACCAATGTGTCCCCTCGGACCAGAACCAGGACCGAACGGACGGTCCTGGTCGTCGGGGCTGGGGGCGGGCGTCGCGGGCTTGATAGTCACCACGGACTCCATTCCATGCACAGCCGGCGTCGCGCGAGTACAGCCAACTGCACTCATGGCATGTGTCGCCGCCGCGAAAGTAGCCCCTTTCAAGAACATGTGGAGGAAGGGATCTGCAGGCGGCATCCGGGTGGTGGTGCTCGTCGGTCGTTCGAGGAGCTGTCCGGCTTCGAACGTGACGCCAGGCGCGGACGATCAACCCCGCGGTCCTGCTCATCGCGCCGAGAGAACCGATCCAACGCCGCTGTCGACGGGCTGGGCGCGCAGCAGGTACCGCGCCGACGTTGTCCATGGCCATGGGGAAGTCGACCTTGCGCTACTGGTCGCGGTCATCGCCGCGTCCGCGGTGCGGACCCGGTCGTGTCGCGCCGGTCGTGCACGCCGCCCCGGCCGTCGTGCTGCTGGTGCTCGCGCCGGTTCTGTCGGTGTTCAAGCCCCCCGGCCGCCTCCCCGACCGGACTCGGCATACCCGCCCAGTGGCTAAGGTGAGGTAGTGCAGCTGACCGGCCGGTGGCGATGGGAGCGCGCGCTCGTGGTGCTCGCACTGCTCGCGGGCGTGGTCGCGATGCACGCGATGGTCACACCGATGACTGCTGATCATCCGGTGCCGCCCCTGTTCAGCCCGGCCGCGATGGGCCACGCCGGTGCCGGCGTGTCCGCTACCGGCCTCGACGGTGTGAACCCGGCCGGCATCAGCGCCGGCGCTGCTGTCGGGTTGGCCGCTGGGCCGATGGCGGTCGGTGCCGCGCCGACCTCGCCACATCCGTCGGGGCCCGCGCCGGAATCGCACGGGCTGCTGCATCTGTGCCTGGGTGTGCTCGCCGCCCTCACCGTGATCGTGCTGTGCGCGGTCGCCTACCTGGTCCGTAACCGGGTGATCCCGCCCCCCGTGCAGCATGACGCCCGGAACCGGGCTCTCTGGCCACGGCCGCCACCGCGCACCGCGGTCCGGCTCGCCCGACTCTGCGTGCTGCGGAACTGATCGGTCAGCGCCACCCGCTGACCCGATCCATGTCCGCACGCTCACAGAGGACTACCACTCATGAACCGAACCCACCTCGGCGGCGCCCTCGCCGCCGTGATCGCCGCCGCCGTCCTGACCGGCTGCGCCGCCGCCTCCACGCCCGCCGCCGCCCCGGCATCCTCTGCCGCAGCCGGCTCGGCGCAGGTCTCGGCCGCACACGACGAGGCCGACATCGCCTTCGCGCAGGGGATGGTCCCGCACCACACGCAGGCCGTCGCGATGGCGCGGCTCGTCGCGGGCCGCACCACGACCCCGGAGGTCGTCGAGCTGGCCACACAGATCGCCCAGGCCCAGGATCCGGAGATCATCCGGATGCAGGGGTTCCTGCAGAGCTGGAGCGCCCCAGCCGCGGCGACCGGCGACACGGGCGGCATGGCCGGGATGGGCGGCAGCGGGGGCGGGATGGCCGGGATGATGACCGACCAGCAGATGCAGCAACTCGGTGCCGCGAAGGGTGCCGCGTTCGACCGGATGTTCCTGCAGATGATGACCGAACACCACAACGGCGCCATCACCATGGCCCAGACCGAACTCCGCGACGGCCGGAACCCCGAGGCCAAGGCCCTCGCACGGAAGATCATCGACGCCCAGCAGGCCGAGATCGCCACCATGAAGGGGCTGCTCGCGTCCACGTGAGCCATCGCGACGTGGGCCGGCCGCGGGCCGGCCCACGTCACCCGACTGCGCCGGCGCCGCGGTTCCTCAGCGTGCGCTAACTGGGCGGCCGATCCCACCCGCCGGCCGTGCGGGCTACGGCGCTCGGCGCGGTTGTCGTGGTGCTGTCCGCAGGAACCGATCGTCTACTTGCTCGCCGACCGGCGCGGCTGGAGCCTGGCCGCCGACCGACACAACCCCGCCGAGCTGGCGGCCGACCGGCGAAAGGGCGCCCGCTGGTTCGTTGCCCCGACCCCGGACCTGGTGCCCGCCGGAGGCGCGCTCGCGGGCTGGCTGCGTGCGAACGCCGCGCCCGCACGGAACGCGGCAACCGACGGATGTGACATCTGGAGGCTTGAGCCTCCGCACCCCCTCGCGTGAGGGGCGTGCCGGTTCAGCAGCAGTGGTGGCCCCGCCATGCTTCGCGGCCTTCGCGGACGGCGACGGCCGCGATGATCAGGGCGACGAGAGGGTCGGCCGAGGACCAGCCCAGCAGGCTGTTGAGGATCAATCCGACGAGCAGGACGGCGGACAGGTAGGTGCACAGCAGGGTCTGCTTGGAGTCCGCGACGGCGCTGGTGGATCCCAGCTCGCGGCCGGCGCGGCGTTGGGCGCAGGACAGGAAGGGCATCACCAGCAGCGATAGCGCGGCGAGCACGATCCCGACGGTGGACGGTGCGGCCTCGGCTGCTTCGAACAGTGCGCGGATTGATTCAGCGGTGACGTAGGCGGCGAGGGCGAAGAACGACAGGGCAATGACCCGCAGGGCCGCGCGTTCGCGGGCGTGCGGGTCGCGGCCGGAGAACTGCCAGGCCACTGCGGCGGCGGAGGCGACTTCGATGACCGAGTCGAGCCCGAACCCGATCAGCGCCGCCGAGGAAGCCACGGTGCCCGCGCTGATCGCGACGACGGCTTCGATGATGTTGTAGGTGATCGTGGCCGCGACGAGCAGCCGCACGCGCCGGGTCAGCACCGTCCGGCGGTCCTCGGAGGGCACCGGCTTCACTGTCGACAAGACCAGGGATGCACCCGAGTCCGCGGCACAGCAGCCGTCGAGGCAGGTGTCGCCGGCCGGGGTGTCCGCACCGGTGAGTCGCAGTGGTTCGGGTCCGGGTGTGGTCATCGTGGTCATCCTCAGCAGCAGTCGTCGGCGGGGGCAGAGGGGCACACACTCGGGTCGGTGACCAACACCAGCTCGAGCAGGTCGCTCAGGGCGTGACCGAGACGGGGGTCGGCCAGCTCGTAGCGGGCACGGCGGCCCTCGGGGACCGTGACGACGAGCCCGCACCCGCGCAGACAGGCGAGGTGATTGGACAGGTTCTGGCGGGTCACGCCGAGCAGGTCGGCCAGCTGGGCGGGATAGCCCGGCGCCTCCTGCAGCGCGAGCAGCAGCCGCGCCCGGGTGGGGTCGGACAAGGCGTGCCCGAACCGGGCGAGGACCTGGCCGTGCGTCAGCGTCTCCACCGCTGGGACACTACATCGGCGACTGTATTCAGTTGTAGCTGTCGTTGGGTGCGTGAGGGTGGAAGCGAGTTTCCACAAGCGTCCCGCCTTCGCCGGGGTCCGGGCCGCCGCCCTCGACTCCTCAGGCCGCGGCAGTGATGGTGGTGTGCCGATGCTCGGTCGGTCGGGTCGCAGGCCGAGGTGGCGCGGTCCGTTGCTCATGCGGTGGTCGCTGGCTTGTGCGGCGAACCAGTCGTGCAGGGCGGCTACGAGCGTGGGGTCGACGCTGCTGTAGGTGATGCGTCCACCGGCGTAGACATCGCCGTAGACGATGCTGAGCTTGCTGGCGGACGCCGACAAATGCGGTAAGGCCGGGCATATCGGCCGCGTGGATTGCGGCGGGTCGCTGAAGTCGCCGGCGGCGAATGCCGCGGCGATCTGGCGCAGGTGTCCGCGGACCAGCTCGATCTGGGCGGTGTCACCGGGATTGTTGGCACGGACGGTCTCGGCTCCGCCGTTGGCGTTGTCGTTTGCGGTGTCGGTATGTGTGGCCGCGCCCTGGTCGAAGGGCATGACGTCCGCGCCGCGGTCGGAGACGAACTGTTGACGGCTCGGGGCTTGGTTCGTGCTGCCAAGCGCGTATCCGCCGACGGCGATGCCGCGCCCGTCCAAGCGCGGGCGCAGCTCGGCGAAGGGTCAGTTGCGCGGAACTGCTCGGCTCGTTCGGGGACGGGGCGTCAAAACGGCCAGTGGTCACCGAACCGGGCTGCGAGCCGGCCGTCGAAGCCTGCGGTGCGGCCGGTCGGGACGATGGCGAGCAGCAGCAGCGGAAGCAGGTCGACCGGGTAGGTCCACAGGTACTGGGTGGCGTCGGAGAACAGGTACATGACCCAGATCGGGGCGATCAGCAACAGGTTGCCCACCGCCGCGGCCCGGCTGAGCACCCCGAACAGCAGCCCGAGCCCCGCGGCGAGCTCCGCGACGGTGAGGAACGCCCCGAAGAAGCCGAAGTTGGGCAGTACCAGGCTCTGATACATCCCGCCGAGCAGGCCGAAGCCGGTGTTTGTCGAGGCGTCGTTGAGGATGAACTCGGCCTGCGGTAGCCACAGCAGCCCGAACGACGCCACCCCGAGGTCGTACGCCCCGACCCCGATGATCTTGGCGAGCGCGTTGCTCAGGTAGATCACGCCGAAGAAGATCCGCAGCAGCGCGAAGCCCCGGGCGAGCGCCTGGTACGAGGCCCCGATCGCGACCGGCCGACCGGTGGTCGCGCCCTCGGTGGTGGGAGCGTCGGACATGAAGGAAACCCTTCTGGTGGTGAGGCGGCGGAACAGATGTCGGAGTGCCCGGACCGGGCACGATGGGTCACGCTCATCTGATGTTGAGGGTGGAGTCCGACCCGCGAGGTTGGCCGTCGACGAGGCGCAGCAGCGCCTGCGCCGGCACCGACAGCGGCGCTGTGGTGCGGGTGATCAGCAGGTCGGTGTCGAGCATGCCGCCGTGCACGGTCGGGCCGAACGGGCTCCAGAACGCCCCGTCGGCAGTGATCGTCAGCTCCGCAGGCAGGTCGGTCACCGCCGCATGCACACCGAGCCCGTGATCGATCGCGCGGCCCCGCGCCACGATCGGCCGGATCACGTGGTCGGAGTCGGGCACGCCGAGGCCCCGGTGCAACGCGCACAGCCGGTCCAGCTCGGCGTCCTCGATCGCGGAGACCGTGGTCGCGATCCGCACCGCGATCCCACGCTCCACCAGCTCCGGGATCGCGGCCACGACCTTGGCGAAGTTGTCCGGGGCCCGCATGGCGTCGTTGGCGTCGGCGTCGGGGCGGTCCAGCGAGATCTGCAACGCCACCGGTAAGCCGGCCAGCACCTCGATCCGGCTCAGCAGCCTGCGCTGGAACAGCGTGGCGTTGGTCAACGCGATCACCGGCAGGTACCGCGACATCTCCGCGAGCAGATCGGGCATCTCGGGACGGAGGAAGATCTCACCGCCGGTCACGCCGATGTCGGTGAAGCCCAGCTCGGCGGCCTGCCGGGCGACGGTAGTCATCGCGTCGGCATCGAGCACCCGGGGCTGGACGCGGGGGCCGGACTCGGTGAGGCAGTACGTGCAGGCGATGTTGCAGTGGTAGTTGGCATACATCCACACCCGGCCGGGCAACCTGCCCTCCGCCACCGCGGCCGCGATGGTCACGACATGCCCTCCGAGGCGAGTCGGGTGGCAGTGTCGGCGCCGGTCGGCAGAGCCAGCGCGGTAGCGAACCGGTTGAGCAGCAGGGTGGCGCCCACGAGCGCGGTCAGCTCGACCACCTCGTGATCGGCCCACACGCTGCGTACCGCCGCCCGGGCCTCGTCGGTCACCGGCCCGCTGCCCGCCACCAGGTCGACCCAGGCCAGCAGCGCCAGCTCGCGGCGGTCGGTGAACGCGGCGGCCACGGCCACCTCGGCGCGCAGTGCCCGCACCTCGTCGCGGCGCAACCCGGCGTCCAGCGCCACCACGGTGTGGGCCTGGACGCAGTACCGGCACCCGGCCAGCGCCGAGGTCCGTACGATCACGATCTCCTTGGTGCGCCAGTCGATCCCCGATGGCCCCAGCACCGTGGCGAGGAATGGCATCGCCACGTCCAGCAGTTCGGGCACCTGCGCCAACGCGGCCACGATCGGACCGGGATCACCACCGGCGAAGTACGGGCGCGCCATCAGCGGTGCCTGATCAGGACGGATCAGGAGATCACCGGCGTCCCCGACCCGTACCTGCATGGGGGCGCACACTACGTCGCCCGTGAACTCGAACGAAACCACCGAGAGATTACGAAACCCGGACATGGCCTCGATCTGGGGTGGCGCCAGCGAGGTCACCGATACCGTCAGCGACGGTCGGCACTATGCCTGCCTGGAAAGGGCCCGGAACACATGACGACTCTATCGATGCGGGCCGCCCGCGGTGTGGCCGCAGCCGCCGCCGCTCTGGTTCTGGGCTTGACGGCCTGCTCCTCACCGCGCGGAGCGGCCTCACCGTCAGCGCCAGCTGGGAGCCCCGTCGAGGACTCCGCGTCGGCAGCGCCCGCCGCGGCCGGCGCCCTCGACTTCACCGGCACCACCCTCGTCGGCTCCACTCTCGACGCCGCGACGCTGGCCGGCACCCCGGTCGTGCTGTGGTTCTGGGCGCCGTTTTGACCGGCGTGCCGGGCCGAGGGGCCTGGCGTGGCGGCGGTCGCTGCCCAGTATCAGGGCCGGGTCACGTTCCTGGGGATCCCCGGTCTGGGACAGATCGGGGAGATGAGGACGTTCGTGGCCGACACCGGCACCGGCGCGTTCACCCACGTCGTGGACGACGACGGCTCGCGGTGGCAGCGGTTCGGGGTAGTCGCCCAACCCGCCTTCGCTTTCGTCGGCCGCAACGGAACCTCCCGGACCTTCGCCGGCAGCATGAGCGCGGATGAGCTGCGCCACTCCGTCGACGAACTGCTGGCGAGGTGAGCTGGTGAGCTCAGGCGCCTTCGCGTTCGCGCTGGTAGCGGGGGGTGTCGCGGCGTTCAACCCGTGCGGGTTCGCCCTCCTGCCGGCCTATCTCGGACTGCTGGTCGCCGGGGACGGGGGGTCCGGGCGGGCCGCCGCGGTGGGCCGGGCCGTGCGCTTCGCAGCCGGCATGACGGTCGGGTTCGTCGCCGTGTTCGGCGTCGCCGCGGCGGTGCTGGTGCCGCTGGCGGTGACGTTCGAGCGGTACCTCCCGATCGTCACCGTCGTGATCGGGATCGTGTTGGTCGGGCTGGGTGGTTGGCTGCTCGCGGGGCGGCACCTGGCGATCCCCGGCCTGGCCGGGCACGGGAACGCGCCGACGGCGAGCTGGTGGTCGCAGATCGGCTACGGCGCGTCGTTCGCGCTGGCGTCGCTGTCGTGCACCATCGCCCCTTTCCTGGCCGTCACGGCGGGGGCACTTGCGGCCGGCGGCGCGTTCGCGGTGGCCGCCACGTTCGTCGCCTACGCCCTCGGGATGGGCATCGTGGTCCTCGCGCTGGCGCTGGCCGTGGCGACCGCCCGGGCGTCGGTGGTCGGAGCGATGCGCCGGACCGGGGCGGTGATCAGTCGGGTCAGCGGCGCGTTGCTGCTGGCTGCGGGTGCGTACGTGGCCTGGTATGGCTGGTTCGAGATCCGGGTGCTCGCGGGGGAGGTGACCTTCGACCCGGTCGTCTCCGTGGCCGTCGGGTTCCAGCAGGCCGTCACGCGGTCGCTGGCCGACCTCGGTGCCGGTGGGCTCATCGTCGCGGCCCTCTGCCTGGCAGCGTTGCTCGGCACCACAGTGCTGGTCCGGCGCGCGCGCCGGCCCGACAAGGATCTGGCCGGAGACGGCCCGGGCGGCCGATGACCACGCCGGGCCCGGCTCATGGCCGTCGCTCCAGCGCGAGCCAGGTGAACGGCTGCACCGCACCCGTGGGCGTGCGGTGCTCCTCCCTGCGCGCCGCAACGACACGCAGGCCATCGCCGAGCTCGGCGGCCAGCTCCCCCGGCGAGTAGCGGGCCGTGGGCAGCCCCGAGCAGGACGGCGGGCCGTCAGCGGCGAAGGTCCCGATCACGACCAGCGCGCCGGGCGCGAGGGCGGCAGCGAGGAGCTCGCGGTAGCGACGGCGGTCGGCCGGATCGGTGAGGAAGTGGAACACCGCCCGGTCGTGCCAGAACCCGAACCGGCGGTCGGGCACCCAGTCGAGCAGGTCAGTGACGACCCACCGCACCTGCCCGGCCGCAGCCCCGAGCCGCTCCCGGGCGTACGACAGACCGTCGTCGGCCACGTCCAGGGCTGTCACATCGGCGAACCCGCGAGTGAGCAGCGCGTCGACCATACGGGCGGCACCGGCGCCGACGTCGATCGCCGGCATCCGCGGATCCACGCCGCAGGCGTCCAGCAACGCCAGCGACTGGGCCGGCTCGGCGGCGAACCAGCTGACCTGCGTGTCGCCCCGGCGGCCGTACACCTGCGCCCAGTGCTCAGCCCGGTCGACATCCGCCGTGTCCGGCACGGTTGCAGCCCTCCTCGGACGGAGCTGGGGAGTCCCGTCCCGGGCATCGTACAATTGTCCGACGATCATTGGAGGATGTCCCCGTGGGTGACAAGCTACGGAAGACCGAGCTGTACGACCAGCTCGCGCGGGTCGGTCAGGCGCTGGGCAGCGGGCGTCGCCTGGAGCTGCTGGATCTGCTCGCCCAGGGGCCGCGCGCAGTCGCTGATCTGGCCGATGCCGCAGGCCTGCGGCTGACCACCGCCTCGGCGCATCTGCAGACGCTCAAGCAGGCCGGACTGGTCAGCTCCCTCCGGTTCGGCACGTCGATCCGGTACGCCCTCGCCGATGACGACGTCGCCGCGCTCTACCTGCAGCTGCGTACCGTCGCGGCCGCGCACCTGCCCGACGTCGACATCGCCCGCCGCGACTACCTGGGCACCGGGGCGGGCGAGGACACCGAGGCGATCGGCCGCGCCGAGCTGCTGCGCCGGGCCGGTGCCGGCGATGTCGTCGTGCTCGACGTGCGCCCGTCCCGCGAGTACGCCGCGGGCCACATCGCCGGTGCGGTGTCGATCCCGATCGACGAGCTCGCCGCGCGGCTCACCGAGCTCCCGGCCGACATCGAGGTGGTCGCCTACTGCCGCGGCGCCTACTGCGTGTTCTCCCACGACGCGGTCCGCCTGCTCGTCGCGGCCGGGCGGCACGCCGTCCGGCTCGCCGACGGCATGCTGGAGTGGCGGCTGGCCGGCTGCCCGGTCGCGGCGTGACGTCCGGGCCGTCCGGCGCCCCGGTGACCGTCGCGTGGGCGGCGGCCGGGCCGACCCTGACCTCGTAGGTCACCGGGCCGGGCCGGCGGGGCGGCGTGCCGCCCTGGGCGGCGACACGCAGGGAGCCCACCAGCGAGGCATCGGTGACGACCTCGCCCTCGCGCGGTTCCCGCATCCCTGCGGCTCCCCAGCGTGCCAGGCCGTCGAGGGCGGGCCGGAGCTCCTCGGCCCGTGGAGTCGTCCTGTACACCACCGATCGGGCAGAACCGCCTCGTGCCTCGCGGAGCACAAGGCCGTCGGCCTCCAGCTCCTTGAGCCGGTTGGCCAGCACATCGGTCGGGATGCCGGGCAGCCCGGCGAGCAGGTCGGAGTAGCGCTGCCTCCCGACGAGCAGATCACGCAGCACGAGGACCGTCCACCGCTGACCGCTATGCCGGTGGTGGGCGCTGAGGTCTGAGGGTGGTGACGATGCGGCCGGGGATCGGTCGACGCCTCGATCAGCGCGGGGATGCACTGGAGAAGGTGGAGTGCATAGACGATCTCGACGACATGGCGTGGTAAGCGCTGTACCCCACTCCCGTGGGGGTGCCTGTCTCGTTTGAGGTCACGACTGCTGGAGTGGCCGGACGGAGGTCGTGCTCGGGCCAGCAGCCGGCGTTGTCTTCCGACCTACGTGCGTATAGACTTACGGTTTGTGTCAGCTTACGGAGATGCGGGACTGGGTGTGCTGGGTGACCCGAGCCGTCGCGCGATCTTCGAGATGCTCGCGCGCCGTCCCTCGTCGGTGCAGGAGCTCGCCGACCGCCTCCCGATCAGCCGACCTGCGGTGTCTCAACACCTGAAGGTCCTTCGCGACGAGGGCCTGGTGGTGAGCAGCGCCCAGGGCACGCGCCGGATCTACCGGCTCAACCCCGACGGCGTGACCGCGTTGCGGTCGTGGCTCGACGGTGTGTGGAGCGACGCCCTGACCGCCTTTCAGAAACACGCCGACGCCGACCCCGTAACCGAGCCTGATACCCCACAGGAGAGACCATGACCAGCGCGGCCCCGATCCCGCCCATCACCGGCACCGTCACCGTGTCCGTGCCGATCACGCGGGCGTTCGAGCTGTTCACCAGCAAGGTCAACTTGTGGTGGCCGCACGAGTTCCACATTGGCCAGGTCGCAGTCGAGGAGGTGATCCTGGAACTGCAGGTCGGCGGTCGCTGGTACGAGCGCGGCGTGGACGGCAGCGAATGCGACTGGGGCCGGGTCCTGGCGTGGGAGCCGCCGCGCCGGGTGCTGTTCACCTGGCAGATTAACGGCATGTGGCAGTTCGACCCGGACCCCGACCATGCCAGCGAGATAGAGGCCCGGTTCCGTGCCGAGGGCCCGGACCAGACCGTTGTCGAGGTCGAACACCGCCACTTCGAGCGCCTCGTCGGTGGGCAGAGCATTCACGACGGGATCACCGGTGGCGGCGGCTGGGCGTTCCTGCTCGACGCGTTCGCCAAGAGCCTGGCCGAGCAGCGATGAACGCCATCGTGGACACCATGCACCTCGCACGCCAGGAACGCGCCGCCCTCACCGAGCTCCTCGCCACCCTGACCCCGTCGCAGTGGAACGCTCCGACACTGTGCGAGCAGTGGCGGGTCCGGGACCTGGTCGCGCACGTGTACAGCTACGAGGATCTCGGCTTCGGTCGGCTCGCTGCCCGAATGCTCAAGGCCGGTCTGAATATCGACCGCGCCAACGCCGCCGGCGTCGCCGAGTACGCCCACAAGACCCCGGACGAGCTGGTGGCGATGGCGCGCGAGCATGTCCAGCCCCGAGGCCTGACTGCGATGATGGGCGGCCGGATCGCGCTTGCCGACGGGATGATCCATCGCCAGGACATCGGCCGCCCCCTCGGGATGGCACGCGAGATCCCCACCGATCGGCTCACCGCCGCCCTGGACACCGCCCGCACGGCTCCCACGATCGGCGCGGCCAAGCGCATCCGCGGGCTCACCCTGACCGCAACCGACCTCGACTGGAGCACCGGAGACGGCCCCCTGGTCGAGGGGCCGGGAGAGGCGCTCCTGATGGTGATTGCCGGCCGCAGGCACATCACGCGCGAGCTGTCCGGGCCCGGTGTCGCGACCCTCACCGGACGCATCGGTGGCTGAGTCATCTCCCATTACCCCCGGCGCCCCTCGTCTTGGCCGCTTTGCTCGGCGCGGTTGTTGCCGGCGCCGACCAGATAAGCGGAAGGTGTTCGCCGCGCAGAGGCGGGTGACTACTTGACGGTGAGTCGAATGCTCAGACTCGAACTCTTTGACTGGCCTGGGTGGAGCAAATGTGGAGCACCCGTATGACCTGAACGTGCCTGAACGGGTCCGAACCGCACCGAACTGCACCGCGATGACCTGCGCGGGGGCTATTTTCGCAGGTCAGGGCACTTGTCGGGCATGTCTGGGGGTCAAGGGGTCGCAGGTTCAAATCCTGTCGTCCCGACGGCTGTCATGTCGCGGGACATCGTGCACAGGTGTCCCGCGACATCGTTCACGGTGTGGGCTGTGGCTGGTAGTCCTTGCTCGGGTCGAGATGGAGCTCGCGCGGGAGTTCTCCGTCGGCGGTCAGGACCCGGATGTGCCGGTCGTGGACCAGGACGAGGATGTCGGTGCCGGCGTGCGTCTGAACCGTGCGTTGTGGACTGGTCAACGGCCGCCGGGACCGGGGCGCCAGGCCGGGTTCGCCCTCGGCCAGGTAGCGCCGGACCAGGGTGATCACTCAGACAGGGTGGCTCTTCGGGTTTCAGCGCCGCGCTGACTGCCGCCCGTAACGAGCGCACGGCGCCTGCGCTGTCTCCGCCGCCACGGCGGACAACCGAGGTCGACGTGATCGCGGCCGGGTCCTGGTCCAGCTCATGCCGCGCAGGCGATGACTGGGCGCCGCTCGTCAGCGCCACGCATTGGTCGGCGTCCGGACGTATTGCCTCCAGACGTGTCGCCACGGGATGACGGCGATGATGACGACGACGAGGGAACAGTTGAACAGCACGCTGCTCGTTGCAGCGTCGATGTCGTCGGCGATCAGGTGGGGAACGGCGACCGCGGCGATCCAGATGAGCTTCCAGGTCACCTCGAACAGCAGGATCGGCAGCATCCGAACGGGGTATCTGAGCCCCAGAAGCGCCAGGAGCGACATGGCTGTGAGCAGGCAGGTGACCACTCCTTCGGACACCGGAAGGGATGCGGGGTTCTGGATCAGGAGTGGCCATTTGACGATCGCCGGCCCCACCCCGGCCCGCAGGCTGTGTGCCGGGCAGCGGCAGCGTTCGAGCGCAGGGCAGCCCGCGCCTCATCCGAGGAAGCGCCTCGCGGAGGCTCCCGAGCCCGGCACCGTCGGGCCGACGTCCGGATGGGCGTTGTGGTGCCGGTCGCGGGTCGGCGCCGCCGGAGGGTGGGAGAGCATCGTCGGGTCGGAGTAGTGGACGTGCGGCGCGGGGATGGGCGGTGGGGGCGCGTGCGGGAGCTTCATCCGCGGGACCGGCGCGGTGCTCGGTCGGTGGTGGTCGGCGTCCGCGCCCCGCAGCACGACGTCGGGCATCGCCAGGGTGGCCACCAGGCCCAGGACCATGACCACGGCGACGACGATGAAGACCGGGCTCAACGACTCGGCGAACCCCACCAAGAACGGCCGGGCGAGCACGGGGTGGAGCCGGCCGAGGAACGACGAGTCCGCGAGGATCGACGCGCCGACGTCACCGCTGCCCTGCAGGCTGGCTGCGAGGGTGCGGTTGGCCGGTTCGGCCAGCACCGCCGGGTCGGTGAGGACGGCCCGGAACTGCGGGGTCTGCGAGGCGTCGGCAACCGCCCGGGTGATCCGCTCGGGCACCGCGGAGAACAGGATCGACAGGCACACGGCAGCACCGAGGCTGCCGCCGAGCTGGCGGCCGAAGGTGGTGGCTGCGGTGGCGACCCCGGTGTCGGCGGCCGGGAGGGCGTTCTGCACCGCGAGGGTGAGCGACTGCAGGTTGGCGCCCAGGCCGATCCCGAACACCACCATGCACACCGCTGTGATCGGGAACGGGGTGTCGGCGTCCAGCGTCGACAGACCCAGCAGGCCCAGGGTCATCATCGAGCAGCCCAGCAGCACCCAGATCCGGTACCGCGCGGTGCGCTCGATGACGCGGGCGGACACCGCCGTGGTCACCACGATCCCGGCCACCATGGGCAACATCAGCAGCCCGGCGCCGGTCGGGCTCGATCCACCCACGATCTGCAGGTACAGCGGCAGCGTGGAGATGACCCCGAACATCGCGAACCCGACCACCACGCCGACCAGCCCGCCGAGCCGGGCGGTCGGCACCCGCACCAGCTGCGCCGGCAGCAGAGCTGCGTCGCCCATCACCTGCTCGACCAGGAGGAACGCGCCCAGCAGCCCGACTCCGACGATGTAGCACAGCAGCGCCGGGTAGGAGCCCCAGCCCCAGTTCCGGCCCTCCTCGGCGACGACCAGCAGCGGGGTCAGCGCTCCCGCCAGCAGCAGTGCTCCCCACCAGTCCACCCGGTGGTGACCGCGCTGGCGGGGCAGCCGGACCGAGGCGGCGACGACCAACAGCGCCAGCGCTCCGATCGGCACGTTGAGCGCGAAGACCCAGCGCCAGCCGGTGATGCCCAGCAGCTCCGGACTGTCGGCCAGCAGACCCCCCAGCACCGGACCCAGCACGCCGAACAGGCCGTACACCGCGATCAGGCGCCCGGTGTAGCGGGCCCGCAACCGCGGCGCGACGGCGTCCCCCACCATGGTCACCGACAGCGAGAAGAGCCCACCGGCACCCAACCCCTGCACGGCCCGGAACACGGCGAGCTCGTACATCGAGCCGGCTCCCGCGCAGGCCAGCGAACCCAGCACGAAGATCGTGATGGCGACGAGGAACATCGGCTTGCGGCCGTGCACGTCCGACAGCCGGCCGTAGAGCGGCGTGGTGATCGCGCTCGTGATCAGGTAGGCGGTGGTGACCGAGGCCTGCAGCCCGGCATCGCCGAGGTCGTCGGCGATGGTGCGCACCGACGTGGCGACGATCGTCATGTCCAGCGCGGCCAGCGACACGCCGAGCATCAGCCCGAACATCATTGCGCCGATCCGGGGGCCGGCCCGCAGCGGTGCTCGGTCCGTCGTGGCGGCGGTGTTCACAACTTCTCCGAAGTCTCGTCTTGCAGGAACGGTCGGGGACCCGGTCTGCACGGGCCACCCAGCGGTGGTCGGGATCAGGCCGAACGGGACTGCCACGCCGGCCGGGCGAACGGGCGCAGCCCGCGGCGCAGCTCGACGGCCTGGACAGCCGCGGGACCCAGCGCGACCCGGTACTCGACCTCGCCGTCGGCCACGGTGCGCTGCGCACCCGGCCACTGGCGCTGGACCAGCCGGTTCGCCGGTTCGTTGTCGGCCAGCACCAAGAACTCGATCTCCTCGACGCCGAGCCGGGCGGCGTCGCCGACGGCCGCGCAGGCAAGCCGGGTCCCGAGCCCGGTGCCCTGCAGGTCGTCGGCCACGACGAAGGCCACCTCCGCCGCTCCGGGCCGCGAGCGGATCGGTGTCCACAGCGCGTGCCCGACGATCCCGCCCGGCCCGGCGGCCACCCGGGCGCCGCCGGAGAGGCCCTTGCGGAGCAGGATGTCGAGCATCGGATCGGTCGCCCGGAACCCGCCGCCGAAGAACCGGCGGAACGAGCTCATCGCGGACAGCCCGGCGAAGAACCGCCGCAGATCTCCCCGGTCTGCCTCGGTGGCCGGCCGGATGACGTGTTGCGGGGGGATCACGCTGCTCATGGGACAACCGTGCTAGATCGCCGACTCCGGGTGGACGCCTTCCTACCCGGCCCGGACCGGTAATAATGCACAAAGGCGGCAACAGCCGCTCCGACAACGATCGATCACCTCGGGTAGTGCGGCAACTCGCTGTCCCAGCGGGTGCGGATGGTCGCGATGCGCCGGCCGCCGGTCAGCACGGCCAGCTCGCCGAACGCCTCGCCGCGCCGGCGGGCGCGGGGTGGCCGGTGCGCACCAGCGGCGCGCGATGGGTTCGGGTGGGCATCGGTCCTCCAGGTGACGGGTCGGCCTGACACCGGGAGACGGCGGGGGTGGCGCTGGGCCCGATCCAGAAGATCACCGAGGTCGCGGTGGGCCAGCCCGCCCCGTACCGGGTCGGTGGGTGATCTCAACGATGGTGCGTACCTCGCCGGGCTGGACGGTGCCGGGCGACGCTCTTCTTCCTTCGGGACGACGGCCACGGTGGTCTCGGTGTAGAGCGGGATCGTGTGGAGCCCGGTCCGGTCTCCGCCGGCTGATCCGTGATGATCGGGAAAGCATGCAGCGAATGCTGTTGGTGCTCGGCGTCCTCGCGGAGCACCACGAGGGGATCGTGACGCTCTCCGATCTTGGGCGCTACCACGCGGCAGGACCAACAGGGCGAGCTTCGCTACAGGCCATCGCCGGACCGCTGCTCGGTTTCGACCAGGCGGTGTCGGTCGGCGGGGGCCGAGGCATCACGCGGGTCGGGCCCGTCGCGGTCGTCGCGGTCGCCGGGGTCGTCGGCCGGGCCGGGTGGGCGCTGCTCGCGATCCTCGAGCGGCTCACCATCCGCGCCCGCACCGCCTGGACCACCACCGCCCTGGCGGCGCTGGTGGCGTCCCTGGTCGGCCTGCTCGCCGCCACCGCCGCCGCCGCGACGACGGCCCTGGCCGCCCTCCACCTGACCGTCGCCGCAGTGCTGATCGCGCGCCTACGTCACACCGCAAGCCGGCGGCCGGTCGACGGCGGGCACCGATCATGACCGACCGGCCGGTCGCGCCACAGCAAGAGCCGAGCGTTCACCGCATGTGTCCGAGTCGCAGCGCCCCGTGGTTGACCGGGGCCGTGTTCGCCGGGACGTTCGCTGTCAGCGTCACTGCGCTGGCCAGGCCCGCCCTGATGCGCCTGCTGACACGCGACCTGCCGCGTCAGCGGTCGGGGGAGTGGTGGCGCGCTATCACGCCACCGTTCGTGCAGTCCGACGGCTGGGGCCAGTTGGCGTTCAACATGGGCATCGTGGTTGTGGGGGCTGCGCTGGAGCGTCGGGTCACGCGGCGAGCCTGGACGATGATCTACGCGTTGGCAGGTATCGGAAGCCTCGCGCTGGTCAGTCTCTGGCACCCGGAACAGACCGGAGGCGGCTCCTCCGACGCGGTGGCAGGTCTCGTCGGCGCCCTGGCCGTCCTGCTCGCCGCCAACGCCCCCACCCACCCCCACCGCGCTGACCGGCCTGCGCAGGTGTACGCGGTCTTCATTGCCGGCTACCTCGCCGCTTTCGACGCCGGAGGCCTGTGGTGGTCCATCATCATCGGGAACGTGTCCATCCCGGCCGTATTCGTGGCCCGTCGAGCGTCGAGCGTCGACCCCGGCCACGTTCGCTCGTGCGTGCTGTGTGCTCGTATGCGTGGTCGGCTTGCTCATGGCCTGGCAGCAGGACGGACACGGCACCGGCATCCTGGCCGGAATCGCCGGCGCCCTGATCGTCTTGACGAACCGCCGCTCGCGGACGGGTGGGGAAGGAACAGGCGAGGCGGCGTTCGTGGCGCGTAGAGCTTCCATTTCGGAATCTCCGTTACCGCCTCTGCGCTGGTAGTAGATCTGCCCGAGACTCCTCTGCGGGGGGCGGCTTCGTGTATCAGCTCGAGCTGGTTCGCTACATCGTCGCGATCGGCCGCCGTCACCCGGGGCGTGCAGTTGCCAAGGATCAGGCTCTGTCGGGGCGCGTCCGGCCGGCGAGGCGCGTCAAGTAGGTCATGGCCGGCCGGAATCCGCGGCGCTGGTAGAGGCGGATGGCGTCATCGTTGCCGTTGAGTGCGCCGATGATCACGTCGTCGATGCCTGCGGCGGCAAGCTCGGTGTCGACACGCTCCAGCAGCAACGATCCGAGCCCGGCCCCACGAGCCTGTGCCGTCACACACAAGCTTTCGATCTCCGC
>JBBQEF010000068.1:0-19583 GCA_038320445.1 Mycobacteriales bacterium | reverse complement strand
CTCGTGTTCGGAGTCAGCGCCGTCGTCCAGCTCTTTGCCCGCCGCTACCTCGCGGGCGATACCCGGGCGTGGTGGTTCAGCGCGTGTGCCGGGCTGCTCACCGCCGCGTCGGCCGGGCTCGTGCAGGCAGCGACACTGCTGAGCTTCGCGCTCTGTTGGACGATGGCGGGCCTTGCGCTCTGCCTTCTGCTCGCCACCTACCCGTCGCTGCCCGGCGCCCGTGCCGGCATCACGCGCACCGCCGCGAGCTTCGCGATCGGTGACGCAGCGCTCTGGGCAGCGGTGGCGATCGCGACGGCGACGTGGCACACCGTCGATCTGCAACGACTGGGCGCGCTCGATCTCGCCGGCCATCGCACCGCGTCGGTTGCGGTCGCGCTGCTGCTGGTGGTGGCGGCGTTGGCCCGGTCGGCACAGGTGCCCTTCCACCGCTGGCTGCCGACCACCCTCACCGCACCCACCCCGGTGTCGGCGCTGCTGCACGCCGGCGTGGTCAACGCCGGAGGCGTACTGCTGACACGGCTCGGGCCAGTGGTCGGCGCGTCCGGCGTGGCGATGCACCTGGCGTTCGTCGCGGGTGTACTCACCGCCGGCTACGCCACGCTGGCGATGCTCGCCCGTCCAGACATCAAGGGTTCGCTGGCGCAGTCGACGGCCGGTCAGATGGGCTTCATGATCATGACGTGCGGGCTGGGGCTGTATGCGGCCGCGATCACGCACCTGGTGTTGCACGGCTGCTACAAGGCGATGCTGTTCCTGTCGTCAGGATCGGCGATCTCCCGTGCCCGCCGACACGCGGCGGTTCCGTGTGCTCCGGGCGCGAGCCGAGTGGGCCAGGCCGCCGGTGTGGGCGTGCCGGCGGTGGCGCTCGTCGCTACCGCCGCAGCGGTCGGGGTTCCACTGACCGCGCCCGCAACCGGCGCCCTGCTGATGTTCGCGTGGGCGACCGCGGCGGCGGCCGCGCTGGGCTGGCTGCGGTGCCGCCCGTCCGGTGCAGGTGCTGTGCTCGGCGTCGGCGGCGTGTCGGCGGCCGCAGCCGGTTATGTGGTGGCGGTGCACGGCGCGTCGACGCTGCTGGCACCGTCGCTGACGAGTGGCGCGGCGCCCGCCGACGCGACGGTCCTTGCCGCCGCAGCGGCGCTCGCGTTCGTGGTTGGCGGCCGTGTCTTGCGGTCGCCGAACGCTCCGTCCCGCCTGCGCGCAGCGGTCTATGCCCGTGCGCTCGGCAGCAGCACCTCCGGGGTGCGCGCCGCCCCCGGCCGAGCCCGCAGTCACCGCGGACGCCTTCCGCTCCATCCCCGTGCCGAGCGGAGCGCGCTCGTGACCGAGAACCGCGACGTCGCGGAGCGGGAGCGGATTCGCCTGCGCAGCGACGTGGCGCTGGCCGCGCGGGTGCTGCCCGTGCACTACCCGCTGCGCACGTTCATCGCCGTCAACCCGCTCGCCGGGTTCGAGGAACGGCCGTTCGGTGAGGCGGCGCGCATGGCCGAACAGCTCTACGGCCGCCCCATGCGGCTGCCGCGGTCGGCGATGCGGTCGGCGTACGCAGCCGGCCGCATCACCGACGACGACATCGACGCCGTGCTCGTCCGGCGCTGCGGCACTGCGGCGGACCTGCCGGCGCTGGTGGTCGGCGACCGGGTTGTGACCGCTTTCGCCGCGTGGCGCGCCGACCTGCTCACCGCACCCGAACCCACCGCTCCGCAGCGGCACGGCACCCGCAGCGAGCAGCTCGCGCCTCGACTCGCACGCCGTGTCGACGAGCTGACGGCCGCGTGGTGCGCGGCGTACGCAGGCGCGCCGGAGGCCGCGTTTCCGATGCCCGGCTGGACGGCCGGCTTCTATCCCGCGTGGCGCCGGCTCGTGACGGAAGATCGCTCGCTGCCACGCCGCGTGCGTCGCCGGCTGCAGCTGTTGCCGCGCCGCGCCGAGGACGCTGCCCTGCTCGCCTTGCGCGCGCTCGGAGTCGACCGCGACGGCCAGCGTGGCTGTCTCGAGGCCCACCTGACCGCGTTGCCCGGCTGGGCTGCACACGCGCGATGGAGCGCGGGCCGGACAGGCGAACTCGATCTCGTCGACTACCTCGCGGTGCGCCTGACCTACGAGACGGCTCTGCTCGCCGAACTCCTGCCGCGTCGCGCCGAACGCCTTCCCGACCACCCACGGACGGGCGATGGCGCATCCGACCCGCCGGAGCAGCGGGCCCGGCGAGTGGCCGGCCACCTGGGCGCAGTCCGAGCGACCGACCAGGAGCTGACCGCACTCGCGCAGCTGGTCGCTCGCCTACCCGATGAACAACGCGACGAGATCTGGCTGGAGGCCTTCGAAGGCCACTACCAGGACGGGCTGCTGCGCGCGCTCGACCGTCCCGCCGCCGCTCTGCACTCGCCGTCCGCGGCCGACCGGCCGGTGGCGCAGGTGATCTGCTGCATCGACGCCCGGTCCGAGGGACTGCGGCGCCGACTCGAGACGCTCGGCGCGTACGAGACGTTCGGATTCGCCGGCTTCTTCGCCGTCCCCATCCGCTACACCGACCTCGCCGGCGGCGCGCCCGCCGACCTCTGTCCCGTACTCATCGACCCGGCCTACGACGTGCACGAGATCCCGTCGACCGGAAGCGACGCAGCCGCCGGGCGCCGCCTCGCCGGGCTCGCCACGCTTGCCGCGGCCGAACACGCCTTCCACGCCGCGAAGGACGGCGTCGCCAGCACGTTCGCGCTGGCCGAGGTCGGGGGGGCGGTAGCTGCGCCGTTCGCCGCGGTCAAGACGCTTGCTCCGAGCCTCGGCGCCGGGCTGCGCCGGCGTGGTCAGCAGCGGGTTGCTCCCGATGCCCCCATGATGCTGGAGCTGGGCCGCCGGTTCACCGTGGACGACCAGGTGCTCTACGCCGAGGTCACGCTGCGCACCATCGGCCTGCACCACCGCTTCGCGCGACTGGTCGTGCTCTGCGCCCATGGCAGCACCACTGAGAACAATCCGTATCAGGCGGCGCTGGACTGCGGCGCGTGTGGCGGTCAGCGTGGTGCCCCCACCGCACGCACCGCGGCCGCCATCCTCAACAGCGTCGACGTGCGTACCGGGCTGCGTCAGCGCGGCATCGACATCGCCCCCGACACATGGTTCGTGGCCGCCGAGCACGACACCGCCATCGACGACGTCGAGCTGCTCGACCGGCACCTGGTGCCGGCCTCGCACGGCGCGGAGCTGGAGCGGCTGGCCAGGCAGCTGGCGACCGTCGGTCGTGAACTGGCCGCCGAACGCTGCGCCCTGCTGCCGGGCGCCGGCGCACGGGCGGTCCGCGACGCCCGCGCCGCGGCCGGACACGTGCGTCGCCGTGCCGCCGACTGGGCCCAGGTGTTCCCGGAGTGGGGGCTGGCGGGCAACGCCGCGTTCATCGTCGGCCCGCGCGAGATGACCGCCGGCCTCGACCTCAGCCGGCGCACGTTCTTGCACTCCTACGACGCCGACCACGACCCGGACGGCACCGCACTGGAAACGATCCTCACCGCGCCGCTGGTCGTCGCACAGTGGATCAACTGCCAGTACTACTTCTCCACCGTTGCCCCGGAGGTCTTCGGCGCCGGAACCAAGACGGTGCACAACGTCGTCGGCAGCGTCGGCGTGGTCGCCGGACAAGCAGGCGACCTGCGCCTCGGCCTACCGTGGCAGTCGGTCGCGGTCGGCGACCGACTCGTTCACGAGCCGATGCGGCTGCTCGCGGTCGTCCAGGCACCGTTGACCCGACTCGACGACGTGATCGGCCGCAACCCTGTGCTGCAGCGGCTGTTCGGCAACGGCTGGGTGCCGCTCGTCACCCGCGAGGCGCCCGGCCGGATGTGGCTCCGCTACACACCTGCGGCCACGGTCGCTTCCCAGCCGGATGCGACTGCAACAACACCGGGATGGCTGCCCTGGACCGGTCGGGTTCCCCACGCGCCGTCCGAACAGCGACCCCAGCCGGTGCCCCATTCCCTGTCCGACGAGGTGGAGGTGAGTGCCCGATGAGCCGCGACGGGCTGACGAGAATGACCAAGATCGAAGTCGTGGTAGCCGGCAGCGACAGCCACACGGTGCGTGACCTGTTCTCCAGTGTGGGCGCCACCGGCTACACCAGCGTCTCCGGAGTGTCCGGTCTCGGGCATCACGGCTACCACCAGGGACGGCTGCTGTTCAACCAGCAGGCCTCCCTCGAACTCCTGATCACCGTCGTCCCCGACGAGCGGGTCGAGGACCTCGTCGCCGGGCTGCGCCCCCTGCTCGACACGTCGTCCGGCGTCATGTTCCTCTCCGAGACCTACGTCAGCCGCCCTGACTACTTCCGGTGAGCACCGCGACGGCGTCCTGGAAGCCACGCTCACCCGAGCGCTTCCCGGCTCCGCTCAGGGATTGCAATCGGGACACCAGCGGGGGTCGGCGGTGCAGGCGGGGTAGGGCTTGCGGTGCTGGTGAGGGCAGGCGGGGCAGGTATGTACGTCGGCGACGGCGAGCTCGGTGGGGGTGCCACAGGCGGCGCAGGGCAGGCCGGTGTCAACGTCAGTGCGACCGTAGCCGGGGCTACCGCAGGCCGGGCAACCGGTGGCCAGACGGGTGGCCAGCGTGCGGGCAAGCCGGGTGAGCACGGCGCGGCGTGTGGGGTTGCAGTGAGCCCGCAGATCGGGTTCGACCAGGGCGTGACCGTCGTCGGACCGGGCGGCGGCGGTGCGTGCCGCGTCCGCGAGCTGGTCTGCGCGGGTGATGCCTTTGACGATGTCATGGCCGTGGCCGCCGGCAGCGGGTCGGACGAGCAGCGCCTGAGCAGGCCAGCCGAGTGCGGGTGGCAGATCGCGAAGCTCGCTCGAACACCTGACTCGCTGCCGAGAGCCGGGAGTGGCGAGGGTGCGGTTGCCTTCGAGGATCTCGATGCCGCGGGTGTCGTCGAGGAACAGCAGGATCTCCTCGTGTCCGGGCCATCCGACTCCAGGTAGCGAGCCATAGCTGGCCTCGCTGGCCAGTCCGTACCGACTGTCGGTCGCGGTCATGGCCAGCCGGGCCTTGGCACGAGCGGTATCGATGGGGCTCAGAGTGCGGGCGATGTCGCCGGAGAAGGTGCCGAACTGGTCGGTGTCGAGCCCGGACGGGGCGACGACCCGGGCGCCGAGCAGCTCCGCGAACACCGGCGCTGCCTGCCGCTCTTTGCCGTGCATCGTGCCGAACACGATCACCGTTCCGCGATACGCCTCGGTAGGCGCCACAACTGGGCGCATCAGGCGGCGCCGTTGGCGCCGACCGGTGGGTGCAGCACCGACAGAATCTCCCCGATGCGGTGTTCCCGTTCCACCGGATGCCGCAGCGGCAGATCGAGGCGCACCTGGTAGCGATTGCGCCGACCGTCGCGGGTGCGCTGCAGGTACCCGGCCTCGACCAGGTCGGCGACCATCCGCTGCGCAGCACGCTCAGTGACCCCGACACGGTCGGCCACATCGCGTAACCGGATGCCGGGATCACGAGCGATGCACACCAGCACATGTGCGTGGTTGGTGAAGAACGTCCAGTCGGCCACGGTCCGAGCCTAGCAAGACCCGACAGGAATAACACGCAACGTGATCCGCGACGAGCTAGACGTGCTATATATATCGTGTAATGTGCGACGTACGTTCAGAGGGTTCGTGACAGGAGCGTCGTGTGAAGGAACCGGTGGCGCAGCTGGGCCATACCGACGGGGCCGGGCGGGGAGTCGGGTTCGTCCCGACGACGGTGGCCTGCAGTTGGCAGCCCAACCCCGCCCACGGCGCTCCGCCGCCGTGCTGGGTCGCCGCCGCGACGGATCGGCAGCGCCTCGAGTACGCCTGTGCCGTTCTGCGCCACTACGCGATCAGCGTCTACCCGGCCCTCGGCGAGGACCCGGAGACGACCGCCGAGCGACTGCGGGCGGCCATCCTGACGGGCCTCCCCGACGACAGCGGCGCCTACCTGTTCTGGACCGGCCCCGACGACGACGCCTGCTTCACCCCCGACGGACGGATGAAGGGCCCGCTCACCGTGTACCGCGACGGCACCGGCACCCCTGCCGATACCGCCTTCCATGCCGCCCTGCACCTGGTCGCCCTCACCGCGCACCCAGGCCGCCGCCCGAACACCTGGACGGTTACGCCACGGTCCGATCACCGCACCTGACCGAAGCGGGGAGATCGCGGAGGCGCCGGTCGGGCTCAGCAGGCCCGGACGTCGACGTCCGCGGAGGTGAGCACCCGAGCTCGGCATCGAGCTCGAGCCACCGGGGATGTCGCCGATCCCCGGGAACGATCAGGTGCCGACCGCCGGACGGCACCCTACCGGGGGACCAAGGACCATGGCGTGACCCTCTGGTCCAGAGCATCGTCGTCCGCAGGGTTCCACCGCGGTGCCCTCCTGATACGACCTCGGTACAGAAGGGAACCATCGTGACCACCAGCAAGACTCCTCCGAACGTCGTCGGCGACGACATCGGCACCACCTCCGCCACCTGGCAGATCGACATCATCCGATCGAGCCCGGTCCGGATGCTCCTCGGGGTGCTGCGCATCCTGATCGGCTGGTCCTTCCTCTGGGCCTTCATCGACAAGCTCTTCGGGCTCGGCTACGCGACCGCCCCCGGCAAGGGAATGCTCGACGGCGGCAAGCCTGCCCAGGGCTTCATGTCGCACGCGGAAGGCCCGTTCGCAGGCTTCTTCAGCTCGATCTCCGGACGATGGGCCGACTACGGCTTCATGTTCGCGCTGCTGGCCATCGGCGTAGCCCTGATCACGGGCTGCGGGCTGAAGATCACCGCGATCGCCGCCGCGACCCTGCTCGCCCTGATGTACCTCGCGGAGTTCCCGCTCGGCGCCAAGGCCGGCACCTACAACAACCCCCTGTTCGACGATCACTGGATCGACGCGGTCCTCGTCATCGTCTTCTGGTTCTCACGGGCCGGAGACACCATCGGCCTGGGCCGCTGGTGGGGCGGGAAGGTCGGCGACAGCTGGCTCCGCTGACCTGCTGGCCTCGCGTCCGGCAACACCCAGCTCCACCCCGATGGCCCCAGGGACGACCTGGGGCCATCGCTGTCGTCAGTCGGCCCGGGTCACCTGCGCTCGGAACGGCCGCGAGCTGGATGGTGTCGTGACGATGGCAGGTCTCGTCCCGATCATCCTGTGTCGGTCCGCCCGGACCGGAGCGGTATCCGGGCGATTCTGCCGCCGGCGGGCCGGGCCAGGTCCCGATAGAGGTTCTCGAACGTGTCGAGGGTCGCGTCGAAGGCGTGCTCGGCCACCATGTCGAGGCTGACCTGGCCCATCCGGCGGCGCAGCGCGGGGTCGCGCAGCAGCGTGGAGAGGCGCGCGGTCAACCCGGCGATGTCACCCGGGGTGTAGAGCCAGCCGTTGCGACCGGCCCGGACGAGGTGCGGCAGCGCCACCGCGTCGGCGGCGATCACGGGAGTGCTCGAGGCCATGGCCTCGAGTGTCGCGAGACTCTGCAGCTCGGCGATGCTCGGAATACAGAACACGGCGGCCCGGGCGTAGGCCTCCCGCAGCTCCTCCTCGGTGACGAACCCGCGGAACCACACCCGGTCGGCGACGCCGAGGGCTGCGGCCAGCGCCGTCCAGGCGGTGCGCCTCGGGCCGTCACCGATGATCTCCAGCTCGACGGGGACGGACGCCGGCAGCGCCGCGACCGCTCTGATCAGTTCGTCGACGTGTTTCTCCACGTCGAGCCTGCCCACGAAGAGAACCATGGGCACCGCGTCGTCGTCGGGTTCTGCGACGCGGTACTGGCCGGCGTCGATGCCGCACGACACCGGGACGGCGTTGCCCAGACCGGCGTAGCGGACCAGCAGTTGCGCGGCATGCGGCGTCGGCGCGGTGACGGCATCGGCATGACCCAGCACGTGTCCGAGATCCTTCCAGGCGATCCAGGAGGCGAGGGCCCGCAGTGCGCGCGGCAGCGGCAGGTAGGTAGCGAGGTTCTCGGGCATGAGGTGGTTGGTCGCCACGAGTGGGCGCCCACTCCGGCAGGCCGCGCGCACCACGTAGCGGCCGACCACCATGTGGCCCTGCGTGTGCACGACGTCGGGATCGACCTGCTCCATCAGCGCCGCTACGGCCGCCCGGGCGTCCCACGGCATGCAGACAGGGAAGTCCCGACGCATGAAGTAGCGGTGCGAGCGGATGCCGTGCACCGAGACGCCGTCGCTCACCACGGTGTCCGGCGACCCCGTCGCGGACGGGGCCACGACGTGCACCCGGTGACCGCGGCCGGCCAGACCGATGGCCAGGCGCTCGGAGAATCGCGCGGCGCCGTTGATGTCAGGCGGGTAGGTCTCGGCACCGATCAGGATGCACAGGGATCGGTCGGCCCGGGACCGATCAGCAGGCGGTGTCACAGGAGCGGCCCTTTCACGGCACGTGCGGCGAGCGGGCGTCGGCTGGTCGGCGGTGACGGCCTGGTCCGGGGTGGAGCGCCTGTCGACGAGTCGGTGTGCGGGGGAAACGGAGACGGCGTCACCTTCTCGCTTCACGGTGGTGCCTGCTCCTGCTCGATAGACAGGGTCCTTCGTCCCGTCACCGCCGGCCGTCCGGCCGGTGTGTGGGTGACGGGCACCATCGCCTCGCCGAGGTCCGCCGCACTGGTGGCGGCCTGGTCACGACAGGTCGGAGCGGTGCCGGCGGGGCAGCAGCTCCACCGGCTCACCCAGGGCCTCCGAGTCGGCCGCCGCCCGCAGGAAGCGGAGCACGGTGGCCCGCTGGTCGTCGGTCCCGACCCCGGCCAGGCGGGCGTCCATGCGGGCGGACGCCGCCTCGACGTGGTGCAGCAGGGTGCGGCCCTCGTCGGTGGCTGCAGGGCTGGGGTGTGACCTCGCACCCCTTCTCCTGGGCATTCGTCGTCGGCACCGCCGTGGGCTGCGCGGCGGGTGCCGTGCTCGTCGAACGCGGCCGCGTGCGGGCCCCGTCAGCTGATCACCCGCCGCCGGCGGTCAACTTGTGGAGGAGATCGCGCAGGCTGGCGCGGTCGCGGGGGTCGAGGCGCGTCACGGCTACCGTCGCCGCCCGCAACTCGGCCTCGAAGCGGCCCGCCGTCGCGTTCCCGTCCGGGGTCCGTGCGACGACCTTCGCGCGCCGGTCCGCGGGGTCCGGGCCGATCTCGACCAGACCGGCGTCGGCCAGGCGGCGCAGCACGGCGGTGAGGTTGCTGGGGTCGACACCGGTGCGGGTGGCGAGCGCGGCGATCGGCTGCGGCGCCGCCAGGGCGCGCAGCACGGCGGCCTGCTGCTTGGTCAGCGCCACCGACCGCGCGGCGGCCTCGAACTCGGCGGTGAGCAGTGCCCCGGCCCGGAACACGGCGTCGACCACCTCCTGGACCGGGTCGTCGGCCACTCACCCCACCTTTGCGGTACTGTACCGGTATGTCACCGATAGATGTTCATGTGATCATCGGCGCCGGAGCGCTGGGCATGGCCACCGCTTCCGCGGCCGCGCAGGCGGGGCATGCCGTCCGCATCGTAAGCCGCTCCGGCCGTGCCGCGGGAGCGCCCGAGGACGCCGAGATCGTCACCGCCGACGCGGCAGATCCCGCGGCCGCGACCAGGGCCGTCCAGGGGGCCGTGGCCGTGCACCACTGCGCCGCACCGCCGTACACGGACTGGGCTGCGCACCATCCACCGCTCATGGCGAGCCTGCTCACCGCAGCGGGCGCGGCCGGTGCGGTCCTGGTCAACTCCAGCAACCTCTACGGGTACGGGCGGGTCTCCGCGCCGATGGACGAGCACACGCCGCAGCGGCCGATCAGCCGCAAGGGCGCGATCCGCCGCGACCTCGACCACGCCGCCGAGCTCGCCCACCGGGAAGGCCGGACGCAGACCGTGACGCTGCGGGCGCCCGACTTCTACGGCGCCGCGGCCACCGCGACGACCGTCTACGGTGACCGGGTGTTCGGGCGGCTGCTGCGCGGTCAGCGGCCCCAGGTGTTCGGGCGGCTGGATGTCCCGCACAGCTGGGTCGACGTCGCGGACTTCGGTCGCGCGATGGTCGCGCTGGCCGGCACCCCCACCACGTGGGGACGCGTCTGGCACCTGCCCTGCCCGCCACCGCTGACCCAGCGCGAGATGATCGCGCTCATCGCCGGCGCGGCCGGCGGCCCGCCGCGGCCCCAGGCGGCGCCGACGTGGGTCCTGCGCGGCCTCGGCCCGGTGGTCCCGGTGCTGCGGGAGCTCGCCGAGATGGCCTACCAGTGGGAGATCCCGTACACGGTCGACCACACGGCATTCGACACCCGCTTCCCCGCCTGGGAACCGACTCCGCACGCCCGCGCCGTCCCGGCCACCGTCGCCTGGTTCCGGCGTCACGCGGCGGCGGCGTCGAGCCCGGCCGGGCCTCCCGGCCCGCGCTGACCGCCGGGTCCGCGGCCCGGCGCACCCGGATCGGCGTCGTGTTCCAGAACGTCAGGCCCGTCCCCACCTCATGGTCCGGCATCCCGGACGTTCTGCTCGACATTCCCGAACATCGTGTTCGACGTCTCGGGCGGCGCCACTGCCCCGCCCGACAGCACGACGCCGGAGCGGCTCGCGTAGATCGTGTTTCCGGTGAGGGTGAACGGTGACGTGACGTCGGCGTAGACGCCGTAGCGGGCGTTCTGGCCGATGATGTTGTTGCGGACGGTGGTGTCCGCGGACCGGGTCACCAGCCGGAGACCGTCCTGCTGGTTGGAGCGGAGGTCGTTGCCCTCCACGGCGTTGCCGTGCGAGTCGTTGCCGATGCCGATACCCGACTCGCCGTTGCCGTAGACGCGGTTGTCACGGATCGTGTTGGTCGCGGCCTGGTTCACGTTGATGCCTTGCGCACCGTTGTCGAACGAGTCGTTGCCCGCCACCACGTTGCGGTCGGACCTCTGATACAACACGATGCCGTGCTGCAGGTTGGCGTAGACAATGTTGTCGCTGATCACGCTGTCGACGCAGTCCTCGGCGAGGATGATCCCGTGTTTGCCGTTGTCGTGCACGACGTTGTGCGTGATCGTCATGTTGTGCGATCCGGTGTGCGGGTCGATGCCGTAGACGATGTTGTCGTACACCTCGTTGCCGGTGACCACCAGACCGCCGATCTCGTAGCCGTACACACCGAAGTACAGGTTCGAGATGATGCTGTCGGCCACCCGGCCGGTGGTGCCTGCGGTGCGCCAGGCCAGGCCGTAGTCCTCCACGTCGGCGTAGCCGAGGTAGCGCACCTCGGCGTGGTCGATCGTCATCGTGGCGCCGTCCCGGGCCAGGATGAAACTGCGCCCGTCGGCGTAGGCGGTGTCGGCCTGACGCTGCGCGACGTTCCACGAGGTGACGCACGAACCGGTCACGGCCAGCTTCCCGCCGTGCACCCGGATCGCGACGAAGCGGCCGGGCGCGCTGCTGAGCGCGAGCCTGCGCACAGCGGGCGCGGTCACGTCGAGCGACGCTCCCGGCCCGATCTCCAGGTCGACGTTCAGAAGCCATTCCCCCGGCGCCGTCTCGCTCAACGCGGCCGGGTCGTTCACGACACGGCTCAACGCGGGCAACGACACCCCGGTGCCCGAGCTGAGGACGATCTTCTGGGCGGCGCGGTCGAACACCGCCGCGGTTCCCGCGGGGGCAGCCACGGTGTCCGGGGCCCCGACCGGCGTCTCCCGGCTGCAGGGCGCGGCCGGGTCCGTCGTCGTGGTCGCGGCGACCGGGTGGGGCACCAGCGGCGGCGGCTCGGCACGGCCACAGCCTGCTACCAACCCGAGCGCGACGGCCGCAGCCGCCGCCACGCCCGCCACTCGCCCGATCCTGATCATGATTGCTCCTCGGTGCCGGAACGGGGGGTCATCAGGCCGCGGTGGCGGAATCCGGGCGGATCGCGGAGACCGAGCGCTCCGCGAGCCGGCGCACGCTCGTGTGCCGGCGCCTCCAGCGCCGCTGCCGCAGCACGGCGAACACCTCGAGCAGGGCGGCCAGCAGGATCAGCGGCACGCCGATCACACTCAGTACCGGCAGTGCAGGCAGGCTGAGGTCGTTGCGGCCCTTCTCCACGACGGTGCCGCGTATCGATTCGACCGCGTGCACCCGGGAGTCCGAGAGCAGCAACGGGGTCCCGTCGGCGATGTCGATCCCCACCGAGACCGCCGCGATGTCGACCTGACGAGCGTCGACGTTCATCGCCGTCCGTGCGCGCACACCGGTGTCGGCGCCGACGATCCCGACCTCGGACAGGGTCACGGGTGCCTGGACGTCGATCCCCGTCACGGACCCCGCGATCCGCCCGCCGAGGATCTGCTCACCCGGGCTCAGAGCCCGCACCGCGGTGTCGGAGACACCCTCGGCAGCCAGATCGCGCACGACCACGCCGGTCGTGCCGGGGTTGGCGATGAAGCCGTCCTTGCCACCGCTGATCCTCAGTCGGTCCACGGTGACGTCGGCCGCCCCACGCTCGACGACCGCAGCGGTCTGCGAGTCGACCACGGTGACGTCGGTCATCCGCATCTGGTGTCCGCCGAGCGAGACGCCCAGCTCGGCGCCGTCCAGCCGCGAACCGGCCAGCGTCAGGTCGGTGGTGGTCTTCTCGGCCACCACGCCACGCCGGCCGCCGGTGATGCCCACCTGCGCGAGCGCGAGGCGAGCGCTGCTGACGTGGGTGTAGACGCCCAGCGGCTCATCGGTGGCGGTCAGGCCGGTGAGGGCGACGTCGGTGGAATGGTTGATCTCCACCCCGCCCACGCCGTCGCCCGTCGTGACGATCGACGAGATCTGCGGCCGGGCCTGGCCGACGACGACGAGGCCGAAGCCGCGGTTGCCGCGCGTGGTGATGCCGGTGATCGGACGAGGGGAGCTCTTGCCCGAGACGACGACCCCGTTCGTGCCGTTGCCGTCAGCCGTGACGTCGCGCAGGACGGTGCCGGTGTCGCCGGACAGCACGAGGCCCTCGGTCGCGGACTGCGACACCGTCACGTCCTCCAGCCGCACCCCGTTCGACTGTTCCAGCCGGAGCCCGACGGTGTTGCGCTGCAGCGCCGTCCGCACGACGGAGCCGCCACTGCCGGCGTTGAACGCCACTGCGGGGTAGGTCTTGGGCCCGACCGTGGCCCCGAGGTCGCCGATCACGGCATCGGCCGCGTCGAGCCGTCCACCGCCCGAGACCAGGATGTACGGCCGGCCCGGCCCGTCGGGCAGGGGGGCGCCGGTGACGGGGTCGGCCGAGGTCACCCGGACGCCGCGCAGCGTGAGCGCACCGCCGCCGGTGAACACCGATGCGGCCGCGGGAGCCGCGGCGCCACCGGTGAGGACCAGGGTGGTGACAGGTGCTCCGGCGTCGAGCGTCACTCCTGTACTGAGGACCAGAGCGGCCGAGAGCCGGGCGGTGGGACCGTCGACCGACAGCCACGCGGAGGGTACGTAGGGGGCGAGACCGCCCAGCGTGATGCTGCCGACGGGACGCACCACGTGCCGTTGCAACCGCCCGTTCGCGACGGTGTCGATGCCACCACGGCGGACGATGACCAACCGGTCGGGGCGACCGCGCGAGTCCCAGATCGCCGCGGACTTCGCCGACGGGCCGGCGTACGGCCCGACGGTCGGGCGGGTGCCCCGGGCGGAGGGCTGGTCCTCGCCGGCCAGGCCCTGGGCGATCACCGAGACCGAGCCGATCTGGGCGGTGCCGTCACCGTTGGGCGGCGGCTGCGGCACACCGGGGTCCGGATTCTGGTTCTGCACGGCCACCACCGGCTCGGCCACGGCGACGGACCCGCCCACCGTCAGCAGCCCGATCGCCAGTGCAACGACGGCCAGCACCGAGCGTACCGGCCTCATGCCGACGCCCCCGGCTCGATGGCGGCCGAGGTCCGTACGACCTGGCCGTGCTCGACGGCGACCTCGCGGGTGAGCCAGCGCTGCCTGCGGATGGTGATCAGAGCTTGCAGCTTGATCAGCGCCATCAGCCACGACACCACGACGTAGCCGGGGATGAGGAAGAACGAGGCCGGGCGACGCCGCAGGTGCGGCAACAGCTTCGCCGACCGGCTGACCTGCCACCACAGGGCCAGCACGATGCAGAACGTCCAGTTCTGCACGAACAACGAGTAGATCATGAAGTAGGGCCCGGCGAGGAGGGTGAACGCGCTGATGGCCTTGTCGACCATGGTGAACGCGAGGAACGGGTGTCGGTAGACCCACGGCTTCGACAGCGCCCGCAGGTCGGAACGCCACGTGTTGCGAGCCCAGCGCAGCCGCTGCCGGGCGAAGACGCGCCAGGTGGTCGGGAACGTCGACCACACCACGGCGGTGCGTTGCAGACGGGTCAGGTGGCCGCGTTCGAGGACGAGACTCGTGAGGCGCTTGTCGTCACCGGACAGGCAGGGGACACCCCAGAACGTCTCGTCCATGAACTCGTCCTCGATCTCCAGCAGGAGTTCGCGCCGGTAGACCGCGGTGCGCCCGGACAGGCACGACACCGCCTCCCCGAGGTAGGTCTGGCTGGCGTTCTCGTCGAAGTAGCGGTGATCGAGGAACATGTCGGTGATCCGGGCGATGAAGCCGTGCGGCCGGTAGACCTGCTGCCGGGTGCCGACGCCGCCGATGCGCGGGTCGGCGAACGGCTTGCACACCTCCGACGCCACGTCGTCGGCCCAGATGGTGTCGGAGTCGACGAGCGCCACGAGCTCGGTGGAGGTGGCGTTCCAGCCCTTGCGCAGCGCGTCGCGCTTGCCGGGCACGTCGGTCGTCACGACGGTCACCGGGTAGCGCTCGGCGATCTCCCGACAGGTCACGTCGGACGAGTCGATGACGAGCACCACCTCGTCGACACGGTTGGCGAGCCACGACTCGATCGCGGTCGCGAACACCTCCGGGTCCTCCTGGTACACCGGCACCACCACACTCAACGGCGCCCGGTAGGTGCCCGCGACGGAGGTGTAGAGCACTGCCGGGATGCGCCGCACCAGCCAGAACGACCAGCGCACGAGGCCGAGCAGGCCGAGCGGCGTGGCGAGTACGTAGTAGTAGACCGGGAGAGTCATGCCACGTCCGGCACGTCAGCAGGTCGGGCGCCGGCGACCAGCTGCTCCAGCCGATCGTCGGTGTCGACCACCGCCTGCAGCAGCGGCATCTCCATACCCAGCTCGGCGGCGAAACCGAACGCGGCCAGGTCGTAGGCCGCCCCCACGTTCGGTGTCGGGAGGGTCAGGAGAACGAACCCCTCCCGCTCGCCCGACAGATCCAGTTCCTCGCGGGCGTCCAGGCCGGTCCGACGCAACTCCCGCACCCGAGCCGCTGAGGTGTCGATGAACGTCACCTCGTGCCCGGCGGTCCGAAACCCCCGCCCGGTCGCCGCCCCGACAACGCCCGACCCGATGACGACGATTCGTGCCGCCTCACTGCCACCCTGCACCATGATCACATCCCTGGTCTCGCGACTGTGGGCGAGTGCGCCGGCGCGCATCTCGCCACTACTCGTTCGTGAAACCACGGATACCAGCGAGATCTTCTGGATAGCGCTGTGTTGAAGATCATGTCCGCCTCCCCTAGCGCGAACCTGCAGCTCAGCGCCCTGCAGGGCGCGAGAAGGTAACACTATCGAAATATCGGTGCATCAGAAGTCGGCAACTGAGAATGATCTCAGTTGCCGACACGTATGCTTTCGACATTGTCATAATCGAGCCATTTGTAGGCTCATTATTACAGCCTGTTCGGCATCACTCGCAAACCTCTCTCGAGGCACGTGGCCGCGAGGCGTGGCCGCTTCGGCGGTCCCGGCCGGAAGGTCGTTCCACGAGGGTCGACAAGCGACCATGTCGCCGTGATCGACGCGTCCGGTGCGACCGAGCAGGGCCGATACCGCCCTCAGAGCGGGACGACCAGCCGAACCTTCCCCTGCTCGGCGGCGTAGTTCAGCGTGTACCACGTACCGCCGCCAGCGGACTCGTCACCACGCGGGAACCCGATCACGAGGTCGGAGTGATCCACCATCCACCGGTTGCGTGCGTGGTAGGCGGGCTTGCCCAGGAGCGTGGCACCCATCTCGACGACGCCGGCGAGGCGGTCCTCGCCGCGGAGCCGCTCGATGACCTCGGCGGAACCGGATGGCTGATCGACGATCCGGCACGGCACGACCACGGTCAGCGCAGCGGTGGAGTTCTTCGCCAGCCACACGAGAGCGGCGGTGTCGACGCCGGAGGCCCCGCCGACGTAGAAGTGGGCCGTGGAGTCGGAGAACGGCCTGAGATAGGCCTCGAAGGCCTCGGCGAGCTCGTCGACGTGAGCATCTCCGATGCTGCGGGTGCCGGTGATCGCCACACTGCGTCCCACTCGGTCGCGCTCCTTGGGTGAGTTGTGAGTGCCGTCGGATCTACCCGCTGAACCTACCGCTCCGAACCGTTCGCGGTTCGGCTTCAGACGCTCGGCGGATGCCGAGGCCTGCCGTCATGTCGCACATCACCCGGGCTTGACATACCAAGCAGATGCGCAAACTATTGCAAGCGGACTGGTCCCGGTCCACCGGAGGTGTGCCAGATGAGGAAGCGAACAGTTCGGCTGCGGTCGGGTGAGCAGGTGTCGGTCCGGCCGATACGCCGCGACGACGCGGCGGCACTGGCCGAGGCGGTCGAGCAGCTCAGCGAGCAGTCGCGCTATCGCCGGTTCCACTCGGCGGTCCCCCGATTGCCCGAGCAGATGCTCGGGTACCTGACCGACATCGACCACCACGACCATCAGGCGCTCGTCGCCACGACACCCGGGTCGACGACGATCGTGGGTGTCGCCCGGTTCGTCCGGGACGCCGACCATCCGGACACGGCGGAGCTGGCCGTCCTGGTCGTCGACGGCTGGCAGCGCCGCGGTCTGGCCACCCTGCTGATCGGCGAGCTCGCTCGCCAGGCCGCCCAGGTCGGCATCAGCCAGTTCACGGCCGAGATCTTGTCCGAGAACACCCCGACGCTCGCACTGGTGCAGCAGTTCGACGACACGGACACGACCCAGCACGGGCCGACGACGACAGCCCACATCGACATCGGCCAGGAACAGCCGGCCCCGCACGCAGGCGCCAGATCCCTGCTGCACACCATCGCCGCAACCCGGTGCGTCCTCGTCCCGCGGCTGGCTCGGGCGATGCTGCACATGTCGGCCGACCTCACCCGCACACTCGTGCTCCCGATCCAGCCGATGCTCGACCAGCCACGCAAGAGGACCGGCTGACCTGAGCGGGCGACCACCTCGGCGCTGCGGTCGAACACCTCCCGCCCACCGGAAACCGAGCCGGCCGCCACTGGCGCGGCGTGGGCCGCGATGGCGGTTCGCGATCACGCGTCATCGGGTGTGACGTAGTGCCGGCCGGCTGCCACCCACCGACCGCAATCATGATCGAAAGTCGGCCGCACACCACGGATCTTCTCGATCATTCTGGTTGGCGAAAAAGAACCACCGCGGCGTCGAACCCGGTGTTAGGGTCCTGTCCAGTTTCGTGAATGCAGGCGTTCGGTCCCCGGTGTCCACACTTCTGCGGGAGGCGAGGATGGAGCAGCGGCCGAGGAGACCGAGCTCCGACCTGGAGGAGCGCCGACTACTCACGATCATGTTCGGCGACATGGTCGGCTCGACTCACCTCAGCGAGATCATCGGCGCCGATTCGATGCACGAGTTGCTCAAGCTCTACCAAAGCACGTGCACACAAGTGGTCATCGACAACGGCGGCGTCCTGTCGAGCTGGATGGGCGACGGGTTCATGGCCTACTTCGGCTATCCGTCGCAGCACGAGGATGCCGCGGTGCGGGCCGTCGAGGGGGGCCTCGCCCTGGTGGGCGGGGTCCGTGCGCTCACACCGGAGCTGATGAGGCGTTTCGGGGTCAAGGTCGCCCTGCGTGTCGGCATCCACACCGGGCTGGTCGTGGTCAGCGAGACACCAGGTCGGCACGACGACCCGAATGCGGTCTTCTTCATCGGGGAAACGACAAATATCGCGGCGCGCATCGAATCCACGGCGCGACCCGACAGCGTGTCCATCAGCGAAGCGACGTGGGAGCTCGTTCGCGGCTATTTCGACGTCGATGCGCTCGGACCGCAGAAGCTGCGCGGGCTCACGCGCAGAGTCAACACCCTCCGCGTGCGTGAACGGACTTCCGCGACATCACGCTACTTCGCGCGCAGCGGTCGGTTGACACCACTGGTCGGCCGGGCGGACGCGGTACGCGAGCTGCTCGAGTTCGTCGAACGGGATCTCGGCGGCCGGAGTGAGTTCTTCGGGCTCGCGGGCGAAGCGGGAATGGGCAAGACCCGACTCCTGGACGAGCTCGTCCACCGTGCGGAACCGAACACGGAGATCCTTTACTGCGCCTGTTCACCGCGCGAGACGACGTCGCCGCTGCACCCTTTCGCACAGCTTGTCCGCGAGCTGCTACGGCCCTCGGACCAGTCCTCCGACGTCACCTTCGCCTCGTTCGCCGGGCACATCGAACCGGATCTCCCGGACCGGACCGCGGTGGCGCGCCTCGCGGTGCTGGCCGGGATCGAGCCGCCTGCCGAGCTCATCCCGCCGGACGTCACCCCGGAGCGGAGACTGCAGGAAACGTCCGACGCCGTACGCGCCTGGCTGTACGGCCGCGGTGAACGCGGGCGCCCCGTCCTGCTCGTCGACGACGCCCAGTGGCTCGACCCCACGAGTCGTGACCTCCTCTCCCACCTGCCCGACCAGCAGGCGGCACTGCGCATCGTGCTGGCGCACCGGCCCGATCCGGGCACCGAGTGGATCACGTCGATGTGCGGCGCGGGCCTCGAGCTGCGGCCGCTCAGCCAGGCCGAGTGCGTCGACCTGATCGGCCACGTCGTCGACGGCGACGAGCGGCACGTGGCCGAGGCGGCCGCCCGCTCCGACGGCGTCCCGCTCTTCGCCGAAGAGCTCGGACGCACCCTCGGGAGCGGCGAGCTGCACGAGTTCGGCTCCTTCCCGAGCACCCTTCACGACCTGGTGGTGTCGCGGCTGGACCGCAGTCCCGATGCCAAGATCCTGGCCCAGGTCGGCGCCTCGATCGGCCGGGAGTTCGAGCTCGACCTGCTGGTGGCGGCCACCGGACTGCCACCGGCCACCGTCCTCGACCACGCCCGGGTCCTCGAGTCCGCACGGATCTGGGAGCGGGGGCGGCTGCACGGCAAGGTGGCGTTCACGTTCCGGCACGCCCTGCTCCAGGATGCCTCCTACGACTCGCAGATCCGGGGACGCAAGCACGACGTGCACGGGCGTCTCGCCGACGTGCTGGTCGAGCGGGGCGCGACCGCAACGGCGGGCGGCCTCGCCACGGTCGCGCACCATCTCGAGAACGCGGGCCCCTCCCGGGTACCCGCGGCGGTCGGCGGATGGGCGGCGTCCGGGTTCGCCACGGCGAACGGCGGTGCGCACGTCGAGGCCATCTCCCAGTTCGCGCGGGGGCTCGGGCTCGTGGGTCGGATCGAGGACCGGGCCGTCGCCGCTCCCCTGGAGCTCCAGCTCCAGCTCGGGCTGGGGGCCAGCCTCTCGACCACCGCCGGATACGGTCACGAGCCGGTCCAGGCGGCCTGCGCGCGGGCCCGCGCGCTGTGCGAGGTGAGGGGCAGACCGGCCGAG
>JBBQEF010000067.1:0-19621 GCA_038320445.1 Mycobacteriales bacterium | reverse complement strand
GGCCTCGGCGACCGCTTCGAGCTCATCGAGGACCTGTACGCCGCGGCCGACCGGATGCTCGGGCGGCTGGTGAAGGTCACGCCGTCGTCGAAGGTGGTGGGTGACCTCGCCCTGCACCTCGTCGGGGCCGGGGTCGAGGCGAAGGACTTCGAGGCCGAGCCCGGGCGCTTCGACGTGCCCGACTCGGTGATCGGCTTCCTGCGCGGCGAGCTGGGCGACCCGCCCGGCGGGTGGCCGGAGCCCTTCCGCACCCGCGCGCTGGAGGGCCGCGCGCCGGCGAAGGCGGGCGTGGAGCTCACCGTCGACGACCGGCGCGGGCTGCGCGAGGACCGCCGCGCGACGCTCAACCGGCTGCTGTTCCCCGCGCCCACCCGGGAGTACGAGGCGCACCTCGAGTCCTACGGCGACACCTCGGTCCTGACCACGAAGGACTTCCTCTACGGCCTCGAACCCGACGTCGAGCACACCGTCACGCTGGAGCAGGGCGTCACGCTGCTGATCGAGCTGGAGGCCATCTCCGACGCCGACGAGCGCGGCTACCGCAACGTACTGGCCACCCTCAACGGGCAGATGCGTCCCGTCTCGGTGCGCGACACGTCGGTGATAACGGACGTCAAGGCAGCCGAGCGGGCCGACCGCTCCGACCCGAAGCACGTCGCCGCCCCCTTCGCCGGCGTGGTGACGCTGCAGGTCGGGGAGGGTGACGCGGTGGACGCCGGGCAGACGGTCGCGACGATCGAGGCGATGAAGATGGAGGCCAGCATCACGGCGCAGCAGGCCGGGCGCGTGGGCCGCGCTGCGATCGGCACGGTCCAGCAGGTGGAGGGCGGCGACCTGCTCCTGGAGCTGGAGTGAGGTGTCGTGCGCGGAAAACGTCGCCCTGGCGACGCTTTCCGCGCACAGGCGGCGACGCCGCATGACCCGGATCATCGCCGGTGCGGCGGGCGGGCGGCGGATCGCGGTGCCACCGAAGGGCACGCGGCCCACGTCCGACCGGGTACGGGAGGCGCTGTTCGCGGCGCTCGACCACGACCCGGGGCTCGACGGCGCCGCGGTCCTCGACCTCTGCGCCGGGTCGGGGGCGCTCGGGCTCGAGGCGCTGTCGCGGGGTGCCGGGCACGCGTTGTTCGTCGAGTCCGACCGGCGGGCTGCGGAGGTGGTGCGGCGCAACGTGATCGCGCTCGGCCTGGGCGGCCGGGTCAGGTCGGCACCGGCCGCCGCGGTGCTGGCGGGGACGGCCGACCGGGCCTATGACGTGGTCCTCGCCGACCCGCCCTACGACCTGCCCGACGCCGAGATCGCCGGCTGGCTGACCGCGGCCGCGGGGAACGGATGGCTCGCGCCCGACGTCGTCGTCGTCGTCGAGCGGAGGTCGGGCAACGGCGCGTTCCCGTGGCCGGAGCCGCTGCGCAGCGTCCGTGAGCGTCGTTACGGCGACACGGTGCTGCACACCGGCGGCGGGTAGGGTCCCGCCCCGTGAGACGTGCGGTGTGCCCCGGCTCCTTCGACCCCCCGACCAACGGCCACCTGGACGTCGTCGAGCGGGCCTCGGGGCTGTTCGACGAGGTGGTCGTCGGGGTGCTCGTGAACAAGAACAAGAAGAGCCTGTTCTCCGTCGAGGAACGGATCGCGATGCTCACGGAGGTCGTCGCGCCCTATCCCAACGTGACGGTCGACTCCTTCCACGGCCTGCTCGTGGACTACTGCCGGGCGAACGACGTGCGCGCCATCGTGAAGGGGCTGCGGGCGGTGACCGACTTCGACTACGAGCTGCAGATGGCGCAGATGAACAAGCAGCTCTCGGGCGTCGACACGCTGTTCATGTCCACCAGCCCGGAGTGGAGCTTCGTCGCCAGCTCGCTGGTGAAGGAGGTCGCCACCTACGGGGGGGACGTGGCCCACCTGCTGCCCGCGTCGGTGCACCACCGGCTGCTGGAGCGGATCGCAGAGCGCGCTTAGACACGCGCGGCGGCCGCTCAATACGCCGTTCGGGGGGAACGGGGTGAGAGGATCACCGCTGTGTACCGGGTCTTCGAATCGCTCGACGCGCTGGTCACCGTCGTCGAGGAGGCACGGGGCGTCCCGATGACCTCGAACTGTGTGGTCCCGCGTGGGGACGTGCTCGACCTGCTGGACGACGTGCGCGAGGCGCTGCCCGGCGAGCTCGACGACGCCCAGGACGTGCTCGACCGCCGCGACGAGCTGGTCGACGACGCCACGCAGGAGGCCGAGCAGACCCGCTCCACCGCCCGGTCCGACGCCGACGAGACGCTGGCCCGGGCGCGCGAGGAGACACAGCGGCTGGTGTCGGAGGCCAGGGCGGAGGCCGAGCAGGCCGTGGCCCAGGCCCGCCACGAGTCCGAGCGGGCGCTGGCCGACGCCCGCGCCCAGTCCACCGACCTCGTCGACCGTGCCCGCGCTGAGGCGGAACGGCTCACGCAGGCCGGCCGGTCCGCGCACGACCGCTACGTGGCCGACGGCCAGGCCGAGCAGGCCCGGCTCGTGTCGCAGACCGAGGTGGTGCACGCCGCCCGGCACGAGTCGGCGCGGATCGTCGACGCCGCCACGAACGACGCCGACCGGCTGCGCCGCGAGTGCGACAGCTACGTCGACGCCAAGCTCGCCGAGTTCGAGGACACGCTCTCCAAGGCGTTGACCACCGTCACCCGCGGCCGCAGCCGGCTGTGGCGCGGCGCACCCGCCGGCGCCGTCAACGGCCGCACGGGCACCGGGATGGACCTGGTCGACTGATCCATGTGAACCGCCCCGGCGCGGCGGCCGTGTTCCCTCACATGAATCGACGCGCACCCTCCTCGGCCGGCCGAGCTCCCCGAGCCGTGGTCGGTTGATCACGGTTCGGGGTGCTGTCCGATGGTGGTGCTGCGCCGGGTCGAGCCCGATCCCGATACGTGGTGGGCGAGGTACGGCCACCGGCTCGAACCACCCGAGGACGTGACGGGGGGAGGCGCCGCCGTGGGCGGTCCGATGATCCCGACCGACCCGGCGCCCGAACCGGGCCCGAACCAGTCGACGGAGCTGAGCACCGAGTCGATCCTGCGCGCCCGCCCCGACGAGCCGGGCTCCGGCTGGCGACGGGCCATGTTGCGGGCCTCGGGCGGTGCGGTCAACCCCGGGCCGAGCCCCGAGGAACAGCGCAGGCGCGCGGTGCTGCACCGCATCCGCCGCCCGCTGCTGCGGCCGCACCACGTCGCGGTGACGTCGATCAAGGGCGGGGTCGGGAAGACGACGGTCGCCACGTTGCTGGGCCTCGTGATGGCCGAGCACCGGGGTGACCGCGTGATGGTGCTGGACGCCAACCCGGACGCGGGCACGCTGGCCGACCGGCTCACCGGCGAGTCCACGGTGACGGTCCGCGAGCTGCTCCGTGATCTCGGCCGCATCCACACGTGGGCCGAGGTGTCGCGCTACACGAGCCTCGCCGGCCGCCTTCAGGTGCTGGCGTCGGAACAGGACCCGGCGGCGGGGGCCTCCTTCAGCCGCGAGGAGTACGAGCACATCTGCCGCCTGCTCGACCGCTTCTTCAACATCATCGTCACCGATTCCGGCACCGGGCTGGTGCACTCGGCGATGGAGGGCACCCTCTCGACGGCCGACAGCGTGATCATCGTCGGCGCCCCGACCGTCGACGCCGCAGGCCGCGCCAGCAAGACCCTCGACTGGCTGCTCGCGCACGGCCACGGGGCGCTCGCGGCGAACTCGGTGGCGGTGCTCTCGTGCGACCGCACCAGCGACGACGTCGACCTCGTCCGCATCCGTCAGCATTTCCGGGCGCGCTGCCGCGCCGTGGTGGAGATACCGCACGATCCGCACCTCGCCACCGGCAGCCGGGTCGACCTGGCCCGGCTCCGCCCGGCCACGCTCGACGCCGCCTACGAGCTCGCGGCGCACATGGCGGACCGTTTCGGTCCGTGACGCGCTCCGCGTCACACCCGAGGGCGACCCCCGTCCCGGCTCGGGTTGCCGCTCCGCCGCGCCGGGTGCCTACTCTGGACGGCGTGAGCACGCACCACCGCCTCCCCGGCCATCCCGATCCGTCGAGCCCGTGGGTCTTCGGCACCCGGGAGCTCGGCAGGCGCCCCGGCGCCATGAAGCCCTACTCGCGAACCATCCCCGCCCCGGCGGAACCGGCTCAGCTCGGCCTGGACACCATCCGGGTCCCCACCGGCTCGCCGGTCGAGCTGAGCGTCCGGCTGGAGTCGGTCACCGAGGGCGTCTACGTCTCCGGCACGGCGCACGCCGCCCTGGAGGGCGAGTGCGCCCGCTGCCTCGACCCGGTGACCGACGAGATCGAGGTGGAGATCGGCGAGCTGTTCGCCTACCCGGACAGCGTCACCGACGAGACCACCGAGTCCGACGAGCTGCCACGGGTGGTCGACGACTACGTCGACGTCGAGCAGACCGTCCGCGACGCGCTGGTGCTGGAGCTGCCGCTGTCGCCGCTGTGCCGGGCGGACTGCCCCGGACTGTGCCCGGACTGCGGCGAGAAGTGGGCCGACCTCGCGCCCGACCACGGGCATGAGATAGTGGACCCTCGCTGGGCCGCTCTCCGTGAGCGGCTCGCTGCCGATTGACCGATTCCGCATACTGCTAGGAGATCTACCGTGGCTGTCCCGAAGCGCCGGATGTCGCGCTCGAACACGCGCTCACGTCGGTCGCAGTGGAAGGCCACTGCTCCCACGCTCGTGGCCTGTTCGAACCGCGCCTGCCGGGCCACCAAGCCCCCGCACCTCGCCTGCCCGACGTGCGGCACGTACAACGGCCGCCAGGTCATCAGCCCGGCCTGATCGCTGGTCGACGCATGGCGGAGCGCGGCTCATCGGGCCCCGTGGACGATCGCGGGGCCCTCGTCTCGTCACTCGGTGTCGAGCTCGAGGAGGAGCTCCTCACCCTCGCGCTGACCCACCGCTCCTACGCCTACGAGAACGGCGGACTGCCCACCAACGAACGCCTGGAGTTCCTGGGTGATTCGGTGCTGGGCATCATCGTCACCGAGCGGCTGTACCGCGATCACCCGGCCCTGCCCGAGGGGCAACTGGCGAAGCTGCGCGCGAGCGTCGTCAACATGCACGCCCTCGCGGGCGTCGCCGCCGTCCTCGGCGGGCCCGAGGGTCTCGGCCAGTTCCTCCACCTCGGGCGCGGCGAGGAGATGACGGGCGGCCGCAGCAAGGCGAGCATCCTGGCCGACGCGATGGAGGCCCTGATCGGCGCCGTGTTCCTGGAGCACGGCCTGGAGACCGCCCGCGGCCTCGTGCATCGCCTGTTCGGTGCGCTGATGCAGGGCGCGCCGCTGCTCGGCGCCGGGCTGGACTGGAAGACGAGCCTGCAGGAGCTCACCGCGGCTGCCGAGCTGGGCGTGCCCGAGTACCGCATCGCGGAGGAGGGCCCGGACCACCTCAAGGTCTTCACCGCCACCGCCGTGATCAGCGGCCGGGATCTGGGCACCGGCGAGGGGCGCACCAAGAAGGAGGCCGAGCAGAAGGCGGCCGAGCTCGCGTGGCGCACGCTGACGGCCGAGGCCGCGTCCGGAAACACCGCCGCCGCTTCGTAGGCGGCTTCGCCGCCCGTGCGCGGGAAACGTCGCTCCGACAGCGTTTTCCACGCACGACCAGATAGGGGTCACCCGTGCCTGAGCTTCCCGAGGTCGAGGTCGTCCGGCGCGGCCTGGCCGATCACGTCATCGACCGGAAGATCGTGGCCGTCGAGGTCGGGCATCCCCGCTCGGTCCGGCGGCACCCCGAGGGTGGCGACGACTTCGCGGCCCGCCTGGCCGGCCGCACGATCACCGGCGCCCGGCGCCGCGGCAAGTACCTCTGGCTCGACCTCGACGGGGGAGCGGCCGGCGACGACGCCGTGCTCGCCCACCTCGGCATGAGCGGGCAGATGCTGGTGGCGGCTGCGCAGCGGCCGGACGAGAAGCACCTCCGGATCCGTGTCCGCTTCGCCGACGGCGGCCCCGAGCTGAGGTTCGTCGACCAGCGCACGTTCGGTGGACTGTCGGTGCACCCGCTCGTGCCCGCGGTCGGCGGGGGTCTGCTGCCGGAACCGGTCGCCCATATCGCCCGCGACCCGATGGATCCCGCCTTCGATCTCGACGCCGCCGTGGCCGGCATCCGGCGCCGCCGGACGGGGCTCAAGCGGGCGCTGCTCGACCAGACCGTGGTGTCCGGGATCGGCAACATCTACGCCGACGAGGCGCTGTGGCGGGCCCGGCTGCACGGGGCGCGGCCCACCGAGATGATCACGCGGAAGCAGGGGCGCGCGGTGCTGGCGGCCGCCACCGACGTGATGGACGCGGCGCTGGCGGCGGGCGGCACGTCCTTCGACGCGCTCTACGTCAACGTCAACGGCGCGTCGGGCTACTTCGACCGCTCCCTGGACGCCTACGGCCGGGCCGACCGTCCCTGCCGCCGCTGCGGCACCCCGATCCGCCGCGACGCGTTCATGAACCGCAGCAGCTTCAGCTGCCCCCGCTGCCAGCCCCGGCCCCGCCGCCCGCACCCCTGAACGTCCCCGTGCCGGACACCACCGCCTCGAGATCGCGGGGGGACAGCGGCGGTCGCACCGCTAGAGCCAGCCCTTGCGTTTGAACGCGCCGTACAGCGCCAGCCCGAGCAGCAGCATGAGCAGGATCGCGAACGGGTAGCCCAGCGTCCAGTGCAGCTCGGGCATGATGTCGAAGTTCATGCCGTACACCGACGCCACGAACGACGGGGCGAAGAAGATCGCCGCCCACGACGAGATCCGCTTGACCTGCTCGTTCTGCTCGTAGCCCGCCCGGGTCATCTCCGTCATCTGCTCGTTCTGCCGTTGCCCGACGAGTGCGGAGTTGACCTGCAGGATGTTGGTCAGCAGCTGGCGGAACCCGTCGGTGCGTTCGAGGACCCGGGTGGCGTGGTCGGCGACGTCGCGCAACGATCGGCGCAACTCGAGGTCGGCCTCGGTCGCCTGTTCCTTGAGCCGGTCCCGCAACTCGATGAACAGCTGCTCCAGGGGCTCCACCGCCCGCTGGAACTCGATCACCTCGCGGGTCAGCGTGTAGATCCGCCGCGACGCGCCGGGATCGTTCCCGAAGACCTGCACCTCGATCTCGTCGATGTCGTTCTGCAGCCCGTCGAGCACCGGGCCGTAGTCGTCGACGATCTTGTCGAGCACCGCGTAGAGGACGGCGAACGGGCCCCGGCGGAGCAGCTCCGGATCGTTTTCCAGCCGGTGGCGCACGGCCTTGATATCGGGCTCCTCGGCGTGGCGGACGGTGATGACGAAATCCGGACCGAGGAACAGATGCAGCTCCCCGATCTCGACGATCTCGCCCGGGTCGACGTAGCGGGCGGGCCGCAGCACGACGAACAGGACGTCGCCGTAGCGCTCCAGCTTGGGGCGCTGGTGCGCGTTGATGGTGTCCTCGACGGCGAGGCCGTGCAGGTCGAACTCGGCGGCGACGGCCTTGATCTCGGCCTCGTCCGGGCGCAGCATCCCGATCCAGCAGAAGCTGTGCCCCCCGTCGGGGCACGCGCGGAGCGCCTCGAACGTGTGGTCCAGCGAGTCGGGCACGATCGCGCGCCTGCCGTCGATGTAGATCGCGTTGTCGACCACGGACATGCGCGGCTCCTGACTCCCGGTCCCGCCGACGCTGCCACCGGCACGGGACATCCGCTCAGTGGACCTGGCTCTGCCAGTCCGCGGGGACGCGGCCCGCTGGGCCGGGCACGGGCTGGTCCAGCGGGTGGTGGTGCGGCGCGGCGAGCTCGGGGCCGTCGAGAGCGTCGGAAAGGGCGTAGTCCCAGAACCAGTCCTCTCCGGGCTCGAAGCTCTGCACCACCGGGTGACCGGTGGCGGCGAAGTGCGCGGTGGCGTGCTGTGCGGGGGAGGAGTCGCAACACCCGACGTGGCCGCACTGCGCGCAGCGCCGCAGGTGCACCCACCAGCCACCGGCGGCGTCACAGTCCACGCAGCCGGGGCCGCTGGGCGCGACGCCGGGATCGATCCCGTTCGACATGCCTCCCACTATCGCAGCAAGGTGTGCGCGACGTCCTTCCAGAGCGGGAGGTGCGGATCGGTGCGCGGGTCGCGGTGCTCCAGGGCGTAGGTCAGGCCGACACCGCGCATGCTCGTGAACAGCAGGTCGCGCACGTGGGGGTACCGGGGTCGGGTGGTGAGCTCCGGTCCGTAGAAGCGGTCCATCCCGGCACGGACGGCGGCGCCCACCTCGCGCTCCTCGGGCAGCAGCGCGGAGCGCAGCTCCCCGTTGGTGCGGGCGGCCGTCCAGAGTTCGACGGCGGCCCAGAAGTGCGGCTCCGAGAACGTCTCCCACATCAGCTCGATGGCGCGGTCGAGCCGCTGCTCCGGCGTCAGCTCGTCACCGAGGCCTGCGACCCGCGCGCCGGTGTCGCGCAGCCGCTCGGTGGCCAGGTGCCGCGATGCCGCGACGAGCAGCTGGTCGCGGGACGGGAAGTGGTGCAGCAGCCGCCCCCGGGAGACCCCGGCGCGGGCCTGGATGCGCAGCGTGGTGGCACCGGCGTAACCGGACTCGACCAGGCAGGCGACCGCGGCGTCGAGGATGCGGGCCCGGCTGGTGGCCGTGCGCTCCTCGCGCCGGCCGGCCGGCCGGGGGCCGGGGGTGCTCACGGGTGCAGCGTAGACCCGGCCGGTCACCCCTGACCGCTTCCCGCTCCGCCCCACTGCGGTTCAGGGCGGGCGGGTCAGGGCGCGACAGCTGTGGTGGTGCCGATCCGCAGGTGCACCGGCAGCATCACGTCCGGCGGGTGGTCGCCCGCCACCAGTGCCATCGCGGCCGTGGCGGCCGCGCGGCCCTTCACCTCGGTGGGCTGGACGACGGTGGTGAGCCGGACATGGCCGAGCCAGTGCAGGTCGGCACCGTCGAACCCGGCCACGGAGAGGTCGCCGGGGACGTCGAGGCCCAGCTCGGCGGCGGCCTGGAGGATGCCGGCGGCGAGCACGTCGCTCTGCGCGACCAGGGCGGTGGGACGGCGGTGAGCGGGCACGTCGAGCAGGGCGCGGCCGGCCGTGATGCCCTCGGCGACGGCGTTGCTGGCCGTCTCGAAGATCGGCACCGGGCCGAAGACGTCCTCGACGCCCTCGATGCGGTGCCGGACGTCGCGGTAGTGCGCCCGGGCGCGGCGGGAGGCGTCCACCGGGCCGCGCGTGCCGTCGAGGCGCAGCGGCATGGCCACGGTCTCGACCCGGCGGTGGCCGAGGTCGTGCAGGAGGCGGGCGACCTCGGCGACGCCGCGGCGGTCGTCGATGTCGATCAGCGTGACGCCGTCGACCACTGGGCCCTCGACCACGACGACGGGCACGCCGCGGGCCCGCAGCGTCTCCAGCGCCGGGTCGTCCTCCTGGCCGCAGGTGGCGAAGATCGCGGCGTCGAGCGGGATGCGGGCGATCTGCTCGGTGGACGGGCGGCCGGTGTCGCCGGCGAGCAGCAGCAGGCCGACGCCGTGCGAGCCGAGCACCTCGGTGATGCCGTCGAGCAGCTGGATGGCCACGGGATCGCGGAACGCGTACAGCAGCCGTTCGCCCACCACGGCCCCGATCACGCCGCTGCGACCGCGGCGCAGGGACGCGGCGATCGGGTCGGGCCCGGCGTAACCGAGTGCGGCGGCCGCGGTGAGCACGCGCTCGCGGGTGGCGGCGGTGACGCGGGGGCTGCCGGAGAACGCGAGGGAGGCCGTGGACGGCGAAACGCCGGCGCGCGTGGCGACGGTGGCGAGCGTCGGGCGTCCGGACACGGTCAGACGGTATCGGTTGTGGCCCACCGGGGTGTCACGTATCGTCGAATCGATTCGATACCACGATGGAGATGTCGCGTGACCACCTTCCGGGCCCAGCCCGCCCTCGAGACCGCCCGCGCCCGCACGGCCGTGGTCGTCGTGTTCGCCGCCAACGGGCTGGCCTTCGCCTCCTTCGTCGCGCGCACCCCGGCGATCCGCGACGGGCTGGGGCTGTCCTCGGCGCAGCTCGGGCTGCTCCTGCTCTGCCTGTCCGGAGGGTCGATCGCGGGCCTGCCGGCGTCGGGCCCGGCCGTCCAGCGCTGGGGTCCCGGCCGCACGGTGCTGGCCGGTGCGCTGTCGGTGACGCTGGGGCTCGTCCTGCTCGCGTCGGGTCTGCTCGCCGGCACCGTGCTCCCGGTGGCCGCCGGGTTCGTGTTCTGCGGGCTGGGCAGCGGTACCTGGGACGTGGCGATGAACGTCGAGGGCGCGGAGGTCGAGCGGCGCCTGGGCCGGTCGCTGATGCCGCAGCTGCACGCGGCGTTCAGCCTCGGCACGGTCGCCGGCGCCGGGGTCGGGGCGCTGACCGCCGCCGCGGGAATATCCCTGGTCGTGCAGGTCGCGGTGGTGGCGGCCCTGCTCCCCGTCGTCGCGACGGTGGCCACGCGCCGCTTCCTGCCGCCCGGCGAGGCGTCGCCGCAGAGGCAGTCGGGTGGTGGCAGCGCGCTCGCGGCCTGGCGGGAGCCACGCACGCTGGTGATCGGGCTGATGGTCCTCGGTTTCGCGTTCACCGAGGGCTCCGCCAACGACTGGCTCGCGATCGCGTTCGTCGACGGGTACCGCACCAGCGAGACCCTCGGCGCCGTCGGCTTCGGGTTCTTCGTGGTCGCGATGACGATCGGACGCCTGTTCGGCGGGGCGGCGCTGGAGCGCTTCGGCCGCGTCGCGATCCTGCGGACGATGGCCGGGTTCGGGGTGGCCGGACTGCTGCTCGTGCTGCTCGGCGGCTCCACCCCGGTGGCGCTCGGCGGTGCGCTGCTGTGGGGGATCGGCGCGTCGCTGGGCTTCCCGGTCGGCATGAGCGCGGCCGCCGACGACCCGGCGCGGGCCGCGGGCCGCGTCTCGGTGGTCAGCTCGATCGGCTACACGGCGTTCCTGGCCGGTCCGCCCCTGATCGGGCTGCTCGCCGAGCACGCGGGCATCCTGCGCGCGTTGTTCGTGGTGCTCGGGGCGCTGGTGCTGGGCCTGCTCGCGGCCGGCGCAGCGCGGCCGTCGGTCGCGTCCGAGGACGCGCGCCGCTGAGCGGCCGGCGACGCGGCGGACCACGCCCGGCGTGATCGATGTGTGTCGAACGACACGGCCCGGGCCGGGGCGCGGAGCTCGGACGGTGGCGACCATGGACGGAGCCCTCGGGAGTGGTCGCCGTCAGCCGTGCAGCCCGCCCGGCGGTACGGGAGTGGTGGCGGCTGAGCCCGCCGCAGGTTACGGGCAGTGTGCGCCCCTTGACAGCGCCCTTCCCGGCCAGCGACGCTGTTGCGCGTCGTGCACGCCGTTCCGCATTGCGCTCCGGAGAACTCGAATGATCCACGTCTGCGCCCTCGCCGACCTGCCCTGCGGCAGTGCCCGCCGCCTCCCGCTCAGCCCGCCGGTCTCGGTGTTCCACACCGAGGGCGGCGAGCTCTACGCCATCGACGACACCTGCACCCACCAGGACGCCTCCCTGGCCGACGGGTGGCTGGAGGGGTGCGAGGTGGAGTGCCCGCTCCACGCGGCGATCTTCGACCTGCGCACCGGCGAACCCGACGGCCTGCTGGCCCGCGAACCCGTGCGCACCCACACCGTCGTCCTCGAGGGTGACGCCGTCTACGTCGTGCTCGACGAGGCGCTCGAAGCCGCGTCGTGACGCGCCCGCGCAGCCCGCGGACGGTCGTCATCGGAGCGGGCGTGGTCGGGGCCGCCGTCGCCGACGAGCTGACCGCCCGCGGCTGGACCGACGTCACCGTTCTCGACCGGGGTGCCCTCCCGCTGCCGGGCGGGTCGTCGTCGCACGCGCCCGGCCTGGTGTTCCAGACCAACCCGTCGAAGACGATGGCCGGGTTCGCCCGCTACACCGTCGAGAAGTTCGTCGGGCTCGACGTGTTCAACCAGGTCGGTGGCCTGGAGATCGCCACCACCCCGCAACGCGCGCAGGAGCTCAAGCGCCGCCACGGCTTCGCGACGAGCTGGGGCATCCCCTCCCGGCTGGTCGACGCCGACGAGTGCGCGGCGCTGCATCCGCTGCTCCCGGCGGACCGCGTGCTCGCCGGCCTGCACACCCCCACCGACGGCCTCGCCGCCGCCCCTCGCGCGGTCGCCGCCCAACTCGCCCGCGCCACCGACCGCGGCGCACGGGTGCTGGGGGAGCACCGCGTGCTGGAGGTCCTGTCCGAGCGCGGGCGGGTCACCGGTGTGCGCACCGACCGCGGAGACGTGCCGTGCGAGCTCGTCGTCTCGGCCACCGGGTTCTGGGGCCCGCGGACCTGCGCGCTGGTGGACCTCACGATCCCGCTGCTGCCGATGGCCCACCAGTACGTGCGCACCGGCCCCGTCGGCCCGCTCACCGGTGCCACCGCCGACGCGACGTCGGTGATCCTGCGCCACCAGGACCGGGACCTGTACTTCCGCGAGCACGGCGACCGCATCGGGATCGGCTCCTACGCCCACCGGCCGATGCCGGTCGATCTGGACGACCTGCCCGTCGAGGGCCGGCCCGGCATGCTGCCCTTCACCCCCGATGACTTCGTTCCCTCGTGGGACGACTCGACGGCGCTCCTGCCCGGTCTCGCGGCATCCGGGATCGCCGAGGGCTTCAACGGGGTCTTCTCCTTCACCGCGGACGGGATGCCGCTGATCGGCGAGCACCCCTCGCTGCGTGGCTTCTGGGTGGCCGAGGCCGTGTGGGTCACGCACTCGGCGGGCGTGGGCCGGGCCGTCGCCGAATGGCTCGTCGACGGTGAGCCGGGCGTCGACGTGCACGAATGCGACCTCAACCGCTTCGAGGACGCGCAGCTCGTACCATCCTATGTGGAATCGCGCAGCGCGCGCGCCTTCGTCGAGGTCTACGACATCCTGCATCCCCTCGACCCGCCCGTCACGGCCCGGCCGCTGCGGGTCAGCCCGTTCCACAGCCGGCAGGTGGAGCTCGGCGCGGTGTTCGGCGAGGCGTCGGGCTGGGAGCGGCCGCACTGGTACGAGGCCAACGCCGGGCTGGCGGAGGTCGGGCGCATCCCCGGCCGGGGGGAGTGGGCCGCGCGGTTCTGGTCGCCGATCGCGGGCGCCGAGGCGCTGGTGACGCGCGAGCGCGTGGCGATGTACGACATGACGCCGCTCAAGCGCCTGGAGGTCAGCGGCCCTGGCGCGCTGGAGCTGCTGCAGCGCGTCACCTCCAACGACGTCTCGCGCAAGCCGGGCGCGGTCACCTACACGCTCCTGCTGGACGCGCACGGTGGCGTCCGCAGCGACCTCACCGTCGCCCGGCTCGGGGACCAGCGGTTCCAGGTCGGCGCCAACGGGAACCTGGACCTCGACCGGCTGCGGCGCGAGGCCGGGCCGGACGTGCACATCGCCGACGTCACCGGGGGCACCTGCTGCATCGGGCTGTGGGGCCCGCGGGCGCGCGACGTGCTGGAGTCGGTGACCCGTGACGACGTCTCGCACGCCGGGTTCGGCTACTTCCGCACCCGGCCGATCCACGTCGGCGGCGTTCCGGTGACGGCGATGCGTCTGTCCTACGTGGGCGAGCTGGGCTGGGAGCTCTACACGGGCGCCGAGCTGGGTCTCACGCTCTGGGACGTCCTCTGGGACGCAGGACAGCACCACGGCGTGATCGCAGCCGGGCGCAGCGCGTTCGACTCGCTGCGGCTGGAGAAGGGCTATCGCCGCTCCGGCACCGACATGACCACCGAGCACGACCCGTGGGAAGCCGGGTTGGGGTGGGCGGTGAAGCCGGCGCGCGACGTCACGCCCGCCCGGCGGCTGGTGCCGCTGCTTCTCGACGAACAGGTCGTGACGGGCCGGGAACCGGTGTTCCACGAGGGCACCTGCGTCGGGTACGTGACGAGTGCGGCGTACGGCTACACGATCGACGCCGCCATCGCGTACGCCTGGCTGCCCGCCGCGGTCGCCGAGCCGGGCACGCCCGTGCAGGTGGAGTACTTCGGCGAGCGGCTCGCCGCGGTGGTGGCGGCCGAGCCCCTGTTCGACCCCGAGATGAAGCGGATCCGGGCATGACCGCACACGCGAGGACGTGGGGGACGTGACCGTCGTCGAGCCCAGCCTCGTGCGCACCCTGCCCGGATCGGCCTACACCGACGCGGGTGTGTTCGCAACAGAGCAGGAGCGGATCTTCGAGCGCACCTGGACCTGCGTGGCGCTGGCCGCGGACCTGACCGGGCCGGGCGCCTTCCGCACCGTCACGGTCGGGCGGGAGTCGGTGGTGCTCGTCCGCGGGCGGGACGGGGCCGTGCGCGGCTTCCTCAACGTCTGCCGCCACCGCGGGGCGCGGATCTGCACCGAACCCGAGGGACAGGCGCGCCGCAGCCTGCAGTGCCCGTACCACGCCTGGACCTACGACTTCACGGGCCGGCTCATCGCCGCTCCGAACCTGACGTCGATGCCCGACGTCGACCGCGTCGAGTACGGCCTGCTGCCCGTCCACCTGCGCGAATGGCTCGGCTACGTGTGGATCTGCCTCGGCGACGACCCGCCGTCGTTCGAGGCCGACGTGCTCGGCGAGGTGGTGACGCGCCTGGGCGACGTCGCGTCCGTCGAGCGCTACGGGGTCGAGCACCTGACGCTGGGCCGCCGCATCACCTACGACGTGGCGGCCAACTGGAAGCTCGTCGTCGAGAACTTCATGGAGTGCTACCACTGCGCCACGATCCATCCGGAGCTGACCGAGGTGCTTCCGGAGTTCGCCGACGGCTACGCGGCGCAGTACTGGGTGGGGCACGGCGCCGAGTTCGCTCCCGGCGCGGAGGGCTTCACCGTGGACGGGCGTGCCGGGGCCGAGCGCCTTCCCGGCGTCACCGACGGCCAGGACAGGCGCTACTACGCGATCACGATCAAGCCGCAGGTGTTCGTGAACCTGGTGCCCGATCACGTGATCGTCCACCGCCTGACGCCACTGGCCCCCGACCGCACGGTGGTGGAGTGCGACTGGCTCTTCGCGCCGGGCGTGGCGGACATCGACGCGAGCGTGGAGCTGTTCCACCGGGTCAACAGCCAGGACTTCGCCGCGTGCGAGCGCACCCAGCCCGGTATGGCGAGCCGCGCGTACCGCGACGGGGGGGTGCTGGTCCCGAGCGAGCACCACATCGCCGAGTTCCACGCCTGGGTGGCCGCCCGCCTGGCGTGAGAGGACGCCGGGCCGGACTCAGCGCGATCTCACGCGCCGAACCAGCCCATTCTCCTGCTGATCTCCGCTGCTCCCGCCTGCAGCGGCGCGGCCAGCTCCACGATTCTCGGCTCGTCCAGGCGGTAGGTGGGGCCGCTGACGCTCAGCGCCGCGATCACCGCGCCCGCGCGGTCCACCACCGGCGTGGCCAGCGCGTTGAGGCCCGTCTCGTACTCCTCGGCCGCCACCGCGTAGCCGTCCTCGCGGACGCGGGCCAGCTCGGCGTCGAGATCGCCCGCCACCGTCACCGTGTTCGCGGTGAACCGCTCCATCCCCGACGCGGCGAGCAGCGCGGCGCGGCGGTCCTCCGGGACGTGCGCGAGCAACACCTTCCCGCTCGACGTGCAGTGCAGCGGCGTGAGCCGGCCGATCCAGTTGTGCGTCGCCACCGTCGACGGGCCTCGGGCCTGGTCGACGTTGACCGCCCAGTGCTCCTGCAGCACGGCGAGGTTGATCGTCTCGCCCATCTCGGCGGCGAGGCGGTGGAGCACGACGCGGCCCTGCTGGGTGACGTCGAGCCGGTCGGAGACGGCGCCCGCGAGCGGGATGAGCCCGAAGCCGAGGCGGTACTTGCCGCGGTCGGCGGACTGCTCCACGAGCCCGCGGCCCTCCAGCGCACCGAGCAGCCGGAACGCCGTGGACTTGTGCACGTCGATCTCGGACGCCACCTCGCTGACGCCGGCCTCGCCGCGCCGGGCGAGGATCTCCAGGACGCTGATCGCCCGATCGACGGATTGGACTCCACCGTCCCGCGCGGTGCTCACGCCGCGTCCGCGGGAACGAGCACGTCGGCGGGCGGCGTGTTGCTCATGGCGAAACTATATGCACCAATCCGAACGCAATGCTTGACGTGCGGATAATTCCGAGCACGATCACCCCCGTGCACAGCCTCTTCATCGACGGAAAGTGGACCGCGGGGTCCGCCGGCACTGCCGATGTGCTCAACCCGTTCGACGCGAGCGTGGTCGAGCAGGTCGACCAGGCCGGTCCCGACGACGTCGCGCGCGCCGTCGCCGCCGCCCGGGCCGCGTTCGACACCGGCCCCTGGCGCTCGACCCCGGCACCGGAGCGGGGCGCCCTGCTGCGCCGCGTCGCGGAGCTGCTGGTGCGGGACAAGGAGTCGATCGCCCACACCGAGACCCTCGACACCGGCAAGACGCTCAAGGAGAGCCGCATCGACGTCGACGACGTCACCGCGGTCTTCCGCTATTACGCCGACCAGGCCGACAAGGAGCCGGGCCGCGTCGTCGACACCGGCATGGCCAACGTGCTCTCCCGCGTGGTGCACGAGCCCGTCGGCGTCTGCGCGCTGATCACGCCGTGGAACTACCCGCTGCTCCAGCTGTCGTGGAAGGTCGCGCCCGCCCTGGCCGCCGGCAACACGATGGTGATCAAGCCGAGCGAGGTCACGCCGCTCTCCAGCGTGCTGCTGGTGCGGCTGTGCGAGGAGGCGGGCGTGCCGCCGGGGGTGGTCAACATCGTGCTCGGCGACGGCCGCAGCGTCGGTGCCCCGCTCACCGAGCACGACGACGTGGACATGGTCAGCTTCACCGGCGGCCTGGCCACCGGCCAGGCGATCATCCGTGCGAGCGCCGCCACCGTGAAGCGCGTGGCCGTGGAGCTGGGGGGCAAGAACCCCAACATCGTCTTCGCCGACACGGACCTCGACCTGGCCGCCGACTGGGCCATGACGGCGGTGTTCCTGCACTCCGGGCAGGTGTGTTCGGCGGGCGCGCGGCTGATCGTCGAGGAGTCGATGCACGACGAGCTGGTGGCCGAGATCAAGAAGCGGGCGGAGCTGATCCGGCTGGGCAACGGCCTCGACGAGACCAGCGAGGTGGGGCCGCTCGTGTCCGCCGCCCACCGCGCCAAGATCGAGGACTTCGTGGCCTCCGCGCAGGCCGAGGGCGCCACGCTCGTCACCGGCGGGGCCCGGCCGGAGGGCCCTGACCTGCGACGCGGCTACTTCTACCCGCCCACGATGTTCACCGGCGTCCGCCGCGACATGCGCGTGATCCGTGAGGAGACGTTCGGGCCGATCCTCACCGTCGAGACGTTCCGCACCGAGGAGGAGGCGATCGCGATCGGCAACGACACCGAGTACGGCCTCGCCGGCGCGGTCTGGACACCGGACATGGCCAAGGCGCACCGCGTGGCGTCGGCACTGCGTCACGGCACGGTGTGGATCAACGATTACCACCCCTACGTCCCCGCAGCCGAGTGGGGCGGGATGAAGCGGTCGGGCAACGGGCGCGAGCTGGGCCCGACCGGACTGGCCGAATACCAGGAGCACAAACACATCTGGCACAACACCGACCCCGCGCCGTCGCGGTGGTTCTCTGGAAAGGAGCGCCCGTGAGTACCACCGAGGACAGGGGAACCGACGACGGGATGGCCGAGTTCGGCTACAACCAGTCGTTGGAACGCAGCATCGGCAAGTTCGCCAGCTTCGCGGCCGGCGTCAGCTACATCTCGATCCTGACCGGCACGTTCCAGCTGTTCTACTTCGGCTTCGCGTTCGGCGGGCCCACCTACTGGTGGTCCTGGCCGATGGTGTTCGTCGGGCAGCTGATGGTGGCGCTGTGCTTCGCCGAGCTGGCGGGCCGTTACCCGGTGGCCGGGTCGGTCTACAACTGGTCCAAGCGCCTCGCCGGGCCCACGGTCTCCTGGCTGGCGGGCTGGATGATGTTCACCGCGTCGGTGGTGACGCTGGCCGCCGTGGTGCTCGCCTACCAGGTGACGCTGCCGCAGATCTGGTCGGGGTTCCAGCTGGTCGGTGACGGCACCGGGGCCACCGACTTCGCGGTCAGCGCCGTGATCTGGGGCGCGATCCTGGTGGTCTTCACCACCACCGTCAACGCGTTCGGCGTCAAGCTGATGTCCCGGATCAACAGCACCGGCGTGTTCATCGAGCTGATCGCGGCGATCCTGCTGGCGGTCATCCTGGCCTTCAACATCGTGAACCCGCCGAGCGTCATCGTCGACACGACCGGCTACGGCGAGGGTCAGCCCGGCGGCTACTTCGGGGCCTTCCTGATCGCGGCGATCGCTTCGGCGTACGTGATGTACGGCTTCGACACCGCCAGCTCGCTCGGCGAGGAGACCGTCGACCCGCGGCGCACCGGCCCGACCGCGATCCTGCGCGCGGTGATCGCGTCGTTCGTCATCGGCGGGCTCATCCTGCTGTTCGGCATCCTGGCCGCGCCCAACCTGGCCGATCCGGAACTGGGCAAGAGCACGGGCGGGCTGCAGCTGGTCGTGCTGCAGGTGCTGGGCGGGCCGCTGGGCAAGGTGTTCCTGGTCTGCATCGTCGTCGCCATCACGGTCTGCGCGCTGGCCGTCCACACCGCCGGAATCCGCCTGATGTTCGCGATGGCGCGCGACAACGCGCTGCCCGCAGGCGCGACGCTGGCGAAGATCGACCCCAAGCGCAAGACGCCCGTCGTCCCTGCGGTGGTCATCGGGGTGGTCTCGGTGCTCATCCTCGCGGTCAACATCGGCACGCCGGAGATCTTCACGGCCGTCACGAGCGTGGCCGTCATCATGATCTATGTGGCGTACCTGCTGGTCACGGTGCCGATGCTGGTCAAGCGGATCAAGGGGGAATGGCCCACCGCCGACGCCCCCACGGGCTACTTCTCGCTCGGCAAGCTGGGGATCCCCGTCAACATCATCGCGGTGCTCTGGGGCGCGTCGATGGCGATCAACCTGGCGTGGCCGCGCACGGACGTCTACGGCAACCTGCCCTACATCGCGTTCATCTTCATCGGCTCCGTCGTGGTGATCGGGCTGGCCTGGTTCCTGCTGCGCGGCCGCCACCACCTCGGCACGCTGCCCGAGCACGTCCGGGAGAACCTGGAGGAGGCACCGTGAAGCGGCTCCGCCGCCCGTGCGCGGACAACGTCGCCAGGGCAACACTTTCCGCGCACGGGTACCGGAGGTGCACATGACCGGCACCTTCGACTACGTCGTCGTCGGCGGAGGCTCGTCGGGCTGCGCGCTCGCCGCACGGCTGTCGGAGGATCCGGCCGTCACCGTGTGCCTGCTCGAGGCCGGCCCGTCCGAGGTGGACGACCCGGCGATCCTGCGGCTCGAGGACTGGATGGGGCTGCTCGACTCCGGCTACGACTGGGACTACCTCGTCGAGCCGCAGGAGCGCGGCAACTCCTTCCTGCGCCACGCGCGGGCGAAGGTGCTCGGCGGGTGCTCGTCGCACAACTCGTGCATCGCGTTCTGGACGCCCAAGGAGGACCTCGACGAGTGGGCCGCGAACGGCTGTGAGGGCTGGAGCTCGGCGGAGTGCTGGCCGCTGATCACGCGGTTGGAGACCAACGACGGCCCTGGCGATCACCACGGCCGCGCGGGCCCGGTCAACATCCGCACCGTCCCGCCGCAGGATCCATGCGGGGTAGCGCTGCTGAAGGCCGCCGCGATGGCC
>JBBQEF010000066.1:0-19735 GCA_038320445.1 Mycobacteriales bacterium | reverse complement strand
ATCGGCACCGCCCGCAGCCACGGGAGCACCGCCCTGGGTCGCTGCGTCGGCGGTCACGGCAGGCGCGGCGGTCGGGCCCGGCACCGGAACGACCGGGGGCACGGGCGGCGCGGGCACCGTGGCGGCCTTCGGCCGGCCGACGACCGCCACCGTGCCGTCGGCTGCGACGACGATGCGGGCCGGGTCCTGCACCGGCACCATCCCGAGCTGGGACGCCCGCAGGGCGAGCGCGGGCGCCGAGTTCATGGCCGCCACCTCACGGTGGAGCCGCTCGCTCTGCGCAGTGAGGGCCTGGGCCGCCGACCGCGCGTCCTGCAGGCGGTAGGAGTCGGCCGCGGCGGCCGTCGACAACCACAGCGTCGCCACCAGCCCGACCGCCAGCAACACCATCACCAGCAGCACGAACTGCGCTCGCCCGGACGGTGCGCCGGTGCGCGCCGTCCGCGGTCCACCGACGAGCCTGCGGAGCCGGTCGTCGCGCCTGGCGTACGCCTTCTGGGCCGTGCGCTTCTGCCCGCTGCCCCTCGGCGCCGACGTTCTGGTCGACTCCCGCGGGGACGCGGTGCGCTGCGCCGGGATCGGGGCCGTGCGGGCACGCGTCCGCGTGCGTTCGGTGACCGGCGCGCTCATCTGGTTCTCCCCCTGCTCGTGCTGTGCATCGTCACGCCGCCTCCCGGATCCGCTCCGCCGCCCGCAGGCGGACGGACGCGGCGCGCGGGTTGTCGGCGATCTCGTCGTCGCTCGCCTGTTCCGACCCGCGGACGAGCAGGCGGAGCTCCGGGCCGTGGCCCGGCAGCTCCACCGGCAGGTCCACCGGCGAGGTCGACACGGCCCGCGGCGCCAGCACCCGCTTGACGATGCGGTCCTCGAGCGAGTGGTAGGCCAGCACGACGATCCGGCCGCCGACCGCGAGCGCGTCCACGGCGGCGGGCATCGCCGCGGCCAGCGCGTCCAGCTCGCCGTTGACCTCGATCCGCAACGCCTGGAACGTCCGCTTGGCCGGGTGGCCGCCGGTGCGGCGCGACGCCGCCGGAACGGCGTCGTACAGCAGCTCCACGAGCTCGGCACTGCGACGGAACGGCTGCCGCTCCCGGCGCCGTCCGACGGCGGCGGCGATGCGGCTCGCGAATCGCTCCTCGCCGTACTCGCGCAGGATCCGGGCCAGCTCCGGGACCGGGTAGGAGTTGAGGACCTCGGCCGCGGTGGGGCCCGTGGTGGGGTCCATCCGCATGTCGAGATCGGCGTCACGGGAGTAGGAGAACCCGCGCTCGTCCGCGTCGAGCTGCAGCGACGAGACCCCGAGATCGAACAGCACGCCGTCGACGCGGGGCAGACCCAGCTCGGCGAGGACGTCGGCGATGCGGTCGTAGACGCTGTGCACGAGGTGCATGCGCCCGGCGTGGGCGGCGAGCCGCCGCCCGGCGAGCGCGAGGGCGTCCGGATCACGGTCCAGCCCGACGAGCGTGAGCTGGGGGTGGGCGGCGAGCAGCGCCGCGGCGTGACCGCCGAGCCCGAGCGTGGCGTCCACGAGAACCGCGGGGCGGCCGTACAGGGCGGGGTGGAGCAGCTCGGCGACGCGGGACAGGGCAACCGGAACGTGCCTGGCCCCAGCCGGCCCGCTTCCTCCGGGGTGCTGCCCCACAGCAACCCACCTCCCTGCCACGTGTCGCCGAGCTGCCCCGCACCGGCCCGTGCACCCAGCCGGGCCGCCGCCGATGCCCCCACCCGGCCGGCCTGGCCCGGGGGAAGGGGCGCCAGGGCTGCCGGGGGGGGGCACCGGCGGGTACTACGGGTGCCCACCGGCCTAGATCAGGCCGGGGAGCACCTCCTCCTGCGCTTGCGCGTAGGTGTCCTCGTGCTCGTCCTGGTACCGCTGCCAGGCCTCGGCGTCCCAGATCTCGGCGCGCGTGAACGCGCCGATCACCACACAGTCCTTGGTGAGCCCGGCGTAGCGCCGCAGCTCGGGGGTGATGGCGATGCGACCTTGGCCGTCGGGGTTCTGCTCGTCGGTGCCGGAGAACAGGTTGCGCTGGAAGACCCGTGCCGACTCGCTCGTGAGCGGCGCGGACGCCACCTTCCGGGCGAGCTCGCCGAAGGCGTCCTTGGTGAACACGTACAGGCAGTGGTCCTGCCCCTTCGTGATCATCAGACCGCCTCGCAGCTCGTCACGGAACTTCGCAGGCAGCGTCAGCCGCCCCTTGTCGTCCAACTTGGGGGTGTAGGTGCCGAGGAACACCGGCTCCACCTCCACCCTGCGGGCTGGGCTGGGAGCGCCTCTGTGCCCCAGCGATCACCACACTACCCCACTTCCCACCACCGTCAACCGCAACGATGCCGGCATCGTTCGAGGTCGGGCGCGATCGCTGCAGGTCAGAGGCTGTGGAGGAAAGTGGGGGGCGCGCGGTCTCCACCCACTCGCGTGACACGACGACGATGGCGGAGAGACACGGATCGACCGGAATCGGCTACGCAATGCGTCGATCTGCGTCTCGGAGCGCACGGTGACCGATCGTGGGGGGCGGGGTGGGGGGCGCCGGACGACCGGGTGGGGCACAGTGGGGAACACGTCCGGTACCCGACCGGGGAAGCCCGCCGCCGCGGTTTGGCAGACTGGGCCCGTCCCCCGCTCTGCGGGGACACGCCACGACCGCAAGGAGATCGGGTGACCGCGACGAGCAGCCGCACCGGGACGGAGGGCATGGACGGTGCCGTCGGCCCGGCCGAGGTGGCCGATCTGGCCGGTCGTATCGCGGCCAACATCCAGCGCGTCATCGTGGGCAAACCCGATGTCGTGCGCATCGCGCTGGTCACTCTGCTCGCCGAGGGCCACCTGCTCGTCGAGGACGTGCCGGGCGTCGGCAAGACCTCGCTCGCCAAGGCGCTCGCGCGGTCCATCGACTGCTCGGTCAGCCGCGTGCAGTTCACTCCCGATCTGCTGCCCGGCGACATCACCGGCATGTCCGTCTTCAACCGGCAGACCGCGGAGTTCGAGTTCCGCCCGGGGCCCGTGTTCGCCAACATCGTGATCGCCGACGAGATCAACCGCGCGTCGCCCAAGACGCAGTCCGCACTGCTCGAGTGCATGGCCGAACACCAGGTGACCGTCGACGGCACCACGTACGCGCTGGCGGCGCCGTTCATGGTGGTCGCGACGCAGAACCCCATCGAGATGGACGGCACCTACCCCCTGCCCGAGGCCCAGCGCGACCGGTTCACGGCGCGCGTCAGCGTCGGCTACCCGGACACTGCGGCGGAGCTGGCGATGATCGACGAGCACGCCGCGGCCGACCCGCTCGAGCAGCTGCGGTCCGTCTCCGACGCCAGGCTGGTCCGCGCGGTGGTGGAGACCGTGCGCCGGGTGCACGTCGGCCCGGAGGTCCGGCAGTACTGCGTGGATCTCGCGGCAGCGACGCGACGACTGCCGGAGCTGCGCCTCGGCGCGTCGCCCCGCGCCACCCTCCAGCTCGTTCGCGCAGCCAAGGCACAGGCCGCGCTGGCCGGCCGCGGCTTCGTGGTGCCCGACGACGTGCAGGCCGTCGCCGTGCCGGTGCTGGCCCACCGGCTGCTGCTCGCGCCCGAGGCCGTGGCCTCGCGCCGCTCCGCCACCGATCTCGTCCGCGGCCTGCTCGGCCGGCACGCTGTCCCCGCGCCCGGCCGGCCGGGCGCCTGAGAGCCGTGGCGGCCGACGGCCGGTTCTCCGGCCTCACCACCCGCGGCCGCTGCCTGCTGGCCGGCGGCCTGGCGACCGCAGCCTGCTCCGTGCTGCTCAACGAGCGCGACCTCCTGCGCGTCGGGGCGTTCGTGGCGCTGCTGCCGCTGCTGGCCCTGCTGCTCGCAGCCCGCACCCGGCGCACCGTGCGGGTACGTCGGCAGCTCACCCCGGCCCGGGCGACGGTGGGCTCGGAGGTCACCGCGACGCTCCACCTCACGGGTTCGGCACTGCTCGGGTCCGTACGGCTCGTCGACACCGTCCCCGATGCCGCAGGCCCGCAGGCCGCCGCACCGCCGCGGTTCACCGTGCACCGGCTCTCCGGTCGGGGCCGGGCCGATGCGCGCTCCGCCCACGCTCCGCGCGGTGCGCTGCTCACCTATCCCCTGCGCCCGGTCCTGCGCGGGGTGCACTCCGTGGGCCCGCTCACCGCAAGCGCCACCGACCCGCTCGGCCTGGCCGAGTTCGAGCGCCAGATCACCGGCCCGGACCGGCTGCTGGTGCTGCCCCGCGTCGTCGGGCTGCGCGGGCTGCCACCGGCCGTCGGGTCCGGCGACGGGACGCCCGGTGCGGCGCTCGCCCACCAGGGCCAGGGCAGCTCCGACGTTCTGACCAGGCCCTACCGTTACGGCGACGAGCTACGACGGGTGCACTGGCGCAGCACCGCCCGCTACGACGAGCTGATGGTGCGGCTGGAGGAGCGCCCGTGGCGCGGCGGCATGACGGTGCTGCTGGACCGGCGCGACGCCGCCCACCGCGGCCGCGGCGCCGACGCCAGCCTCGAGTTCGCGGTGAGCCTCACCGCGAGCATCTGCGCGCACCTGATCGGCCGCGGGGAACCGGTCACCCTGGTCACCGAGGAGGGGGCCGCCCTGACCCCGCCGGGGGCGGGCGGCGGGCTCGACGCGCTGCTCGACGCGCTCGCCGCCCTGCGTCCCTCGGCTCGGGCCGATCTCGCCGGGCCGGAGATCGCCCGCAGCACCGACCTGCTGGCAGTGCTCGGCGCCGTCGGCCCCGGCGAGCTGGAAGCGCTGGTGGCGCGCCGCGTCACCGGAGGTCACGCCGTGCTGCTCGACGTCGCGACCTGGGATCCGGCCGGTACCGATGGCGGCACCGCCTCCGGAACGGCCGCGGCGCTGCGCCGCGCCGGGTGGCACATCACGGTGGCGTCCGCAGGCACGAGCCCGGACCGCGTGTGGGACGCGCTCACCTCCGGCGCCGCACCGGACGGCCTGTCGTGAAGCGGCTCCGCCGCCCGTGCGTGGACAACGTCGCCCTGGCGACGTTGTCCACGCACGTGCTCCCGTTGCCCCCTGGGGAGGCCACCTCGTGACCGCGACGGCCCAGCGCCCGGCCGCTCCCCCGGCCGCCCCTCCGGCCGGGCCCCGGCCGCCGTGGATCCCGGCGATCGCGTCCGGGGTCGCGGTGCTGCTGGCCGGGTTGCCCGTCCGCGCCGTCGTCCAGGGCTGGAGCTGGCTGGGCGACGCCGGCTCGGTCGTGGTGGCGGTCGTCGCGGTGGGGTTGCTGCTGCACCGTGCGGGCGTCGCGGCCGTCGCGGTCGGGCAGTGTGCGGCCGTCCTGGTGCTGCTGACGGCCCTGCGCACCCAGGTCGGGGTGTTCGGTCTGCTCCCCGGGCCGGCAGCCTGGCACGAGTTCGGCACGCTGGTGGCGGGGGCCGGAAACCAGATCTCCGTCGGCATCGCTCCGGTGGCCGCCACACCGGAGATCACGTTCCTGGTGACGGCGGCGTTCGGGCTGGTGGCAGTGGCCGTGTACCTGGCCGCCGTCGGTGCGGCCGCGCCCGCCGCGGGCGGCGTCCCGCTGCTGGCGATGTTCGCCGTCCCGGCCGCGCTCTCCGACGACCTGTTGCCCTGGTGGGCGCTCGTCGGCGCCGCGGCGGGTTTCGGCCTCCTCCTCATCGCCCGCAACGGTGCCCGTCGGCAGCTACCGGGCGGCACGGCGCTGATCGCCGGGGCCGTCGCGCTGGCCCTGGGCGTCGGGGCGGTCACCGGATTCGTGGGCACCTCCGGCCGCTTCGGCGGCAACGGCGGTGGGGCGGGAGCCGGCGGTTCGATCGGGCTGAGCCCGTTCACGTCGCTGCGCGGGCAGCTCGACCAGGCCGAACCGACGGAGCTGTTCCGCGTCCGCGGCCTGCCCCAGCCGACCTACCTCCGCGCGTTGACGCTGCGCGACTACGTCCCCAACGCCGGATGGCAGGCCACCCGGCCGGATCCCGGGCCCTCGCTGCCGGGCACCGTCGACCCCTCCTTCTCCGGGCCGGTCAGCACCGTCGACGTCGACAATGTCGCGTTCCGTGACTACTGGCTGCCGCTGTACGGCCGGCCGCTGTCGGTGACCGGGCTGCCGACCGGACAGTGGACGTTCGACACCCGCAGCGGCACGGCCTACACGGCCCGCCCCCGCGAGGACAGCTCGTGGGAGCAGCTCGCCTCGTTCGCCGCGCCCAGCGCCGAACAGCTGCGGGCGGCCACCGGCCGGCAGGGCCCGGGCGCCGACTACCTCACCGTGACCGGTGTCGACCCCCGCGTCTCCGCGCTCGCCCGGCAGGTCACGCGGGGCCGGGCCACCGCCTTCGACCGGACGATGGCCCTGCAGGAGTTCTTCACCGGACCCGGGAGCCGGTTCCGGTACAGCCTCCGGACGGCACCCGGTGCCGGCGACGACGCCCTCGTCGAGTTCCTGACCGTCGGCCGGGCCGGGTACTGCGAGCAGTTCGCGTCGGCGATGGCCGTGATGCTGCGGACCGTCGGGGTGCCGGCGCGCGTCGCCGTCGGGTTCACCGGCGGCCGTGACGTCAACGGCTACCGATCCGTCAGCACGGCCGACGCACATGCCTGGGTGGAGGCCTGGTTCCCCGGCATCGGCTGGACGACGTTCGACCCCACCCCCCTGACCGACGGCCGCACCGTCACACCCCCGTACGTGGCCGAGGCCCAGGCGGCGGCGACCGACCCGAACGGCACGGGCGCCGACACGCCGGTTGCCCCGGACGATCCGAACGGCGCGGCACCCACGACCGCGCCCGCCGCGCCCCCGCCCGACACGCAGGACGCCGCGGCGCCCGCGCCGCCGGCCCCTGGCCCGGCCGCCTGGCCGTTCGTGGTGCTGGCAGCCGTGGTCGTCGCCGTGCTCGCCGCGCTGGTCCCCGCGGCGCTGCGGTCGCGAAGGCGGCGGCACCGGCTGGCGACGGTGGACGGCGGCGGCCCCGACGCGGCGAGCGCCGCGTGGGAGGAGCTGTCCGCCGCATCCGAGGACCGTGGCGTGGAGTACCCGCCGACCGACACCGTGCGCGCCGGTGCGCGACGGCTCGTGCGCGAGCACCACCTGGACGACGGCGCCCAGCAGGCGCTGCGGGACGTCGTCGGCTCCGTCGAGTCGAGCTGGTACGGCGGCGGTGGACCCGTGGGCGATCTCGCCGGGCCGGTGCGCTCCGTGCTTGCCGGCGTCGCGGCGAGCCGCAAGCTCAGCCTGCGCGAGCGGCTGCTGCCCCGCTCGGTCGTCCGGCGCAGAACGGCTGACCGCGGGGCGGACGAGACCGCGGACGTCTGAGACCGGCAGCCCACGCAGAAGCCGCCCGGTCGACCACCGGGCGGCAGGTGCGACCGCGAACTATTCCTGGTCGAACCGGCGGCGGAAACGCTCCTCCATCCGCCCGGTGAAACCGTTCTTGTCGGGTTCGGCCCGCTGGGCCTGGCCGGGCGCGGCGGACGCCCCGACGGACGTGACGGCGAGTACGGCACCCCCGAGCATCACCAGGAATCCCACGACGCTGACCACGGGGAACTCACCCAGGTACAGGGCGCGCACCGCGATGCCCAGTACGAGCAGGACGAGGCCCACGATGAACAGGGCTACGCCCTGCACACGGCGCCGGCGGGTGGGTTTGCGCAGCCGGCCACCACGAACGGTCGACGCGAACTTCGGATCCTCGGCGTAGAGAGCGCGCTCGATCTGTTCGAGCAGCCGCTGCTCGTGCTCGGAGAGGGGCATGGCTTCGCCTCCGGCACTGTGTTCGTTCCTGTCGGGTCATCATCCATGGTGCCGGAACGACGCGACGACCGCCCGGGAGTGGGCGCCTGCCACCAGGATACGAGTCTCGCGGCCCGACGACTACCCGGACTCGTCGAGCGGACGGGTCGATCTTCCGCGACGAGGCGCCCAAACGGGTGTGAACTGCGACTCAGTGACCGTCAGCACGCACCGTCAGGTGCGACGGGCGAGTGCGTGCAGGCGCGCGGAGGCGTCGAGGAGCGCCGGATGGCCCGCGGCGATCGCCTCGAGCTCGGCCACGGCACGCCCCGCCACCGGGCTGCCGTCGCGCACCGCGCCGGGCACCCAGCACTCCAGCACGCCATCACCCTGCAGCAGCTCCAGGTGCAGGGAACCGTCGGCGACGAGCAGCGCGCGCAGCCCGGCGGCGTCGAGCCGCCTGCGGACGGCGTCGCCGGGACCGTAGCGGCCGTCCGGCTCGGTGAGCACCGCGCGGGCCTCCCCCAACCGGCCGGCCAGGGTGCGGGCGAGCACTGCGGCGTAGCGCCCGGCCACCAGTACGGACACGGCGCCGCCGACGGCGGTGGCGGCACGCAGGGCCGCCAGCGCACGACCGGCGTCGTCGACGACCTCCAGCAGACCGTGCCCGAGCACGAGCTCGGACGCTCCGTCGGCCACGACGTCGGCCAGGGCGTCGACATCGCCCTGCACCGCGGTGACCAGGCCGTGCACTCCCGCCTCGCGGGCACGGCGTTCCAGGGCGGCGAGCGCGTTGGGGCTGGCGTCCACCACGGTGACCGCACAGCCGGCCAGAGCCAGCGGCACGGCCCACGCCCCGCTGCCGCCGCCGACGTCGAGGACGCGGGGAGCTGCTCCACCGGACCGGGCACGTGCCGCGGCGACCTCGGCCGCCAGGACGCGATGCACCGGCCCGCCATCCGGAAGGCAATGGGACAGCGATCCACCGACCGCTCCGCTCACCAGCTCGCTCACAGCGGCAGCGTAGTGCTCGGACCCGGAGGGTAGGTTGATCGCGTGCAGGTGGTGGCCACGTTGAGCCTCAAGGGCGGAGTGGGCAAGACGACGGTCGCGCTCGGACTGGCCGGCGCCGCTCAGCAGCACGGCGTGCGAGCGCTGGTGGTGGATCTCGATCCCCAGGCCAACGCCACGATCGCGTTGGACGTCGGTCCGACGACCGCCACCATCGCCGAGGTGCTCGACGACCCGCGGCGATCCGTGGTGCGCCGGGCGATCGTGCAGAGCGGTTGGGGTGAAGGCCTGGACGTTCTGGTGGGGGCCGAGCAGACCGAGCGCCACAACCATCCCGATCCCAGCGGCAAGCAGCTCAGCCGCCTCGGCCGGGCCCTTGGACGGCTGAACGGCACCGTCGACGACGGCGACACCGCCGACCCGGGCGGCGACGCGTCGGACGGCGACGCACCGGACGACCGGGACGAGCCCTACCGGCTCGTGATCATCGACTGCCCGCCCTCGCTCGGCCAGCTCACCCGCAGCGCGCTGGCGGCCGCCCACCGTGCGGTGTTGGTGACCGACCCCACGATGTTCGCCGTAGCAGGCGTGCAGCGCGCGTTCGACGCCGTGCAGACCGAACGGCAGCGCGGCAACCCCGACCTGCAGCCGCTCGGCGTGCTGATCAACCGGGTACGCCCGCGCAACACCGAGCACGAGTTCCGCATCGCCGAGCTGCGGGACCTCTTCGGACCGCTGGTGCTGAGCGGGGTGTTGCCCGACCGCTCGGCCGTGCAGCAGGCGCAGGGGGCATGCCTGCCGATCCAGCGCTGGGACACGCCCGGGGCCCGTGAGATCTCGGCGGTGTTCACCACGCTGCTCGGGCGGGTGCTGCGCAGCGAGCGACCCCGGCGGGCCCGCTCGGAGCAGGGCCCCCCGCCGGCCACCCGCTGACGGCCCGCACTCACCGCAGCGGCACCGCGGCGCTGACCAGGCCCACGAACTGCTCGGCCTGCCGCAGCAGATCATCGGCATCCCGTTGGCCGACCAGGCGGGAGATTCCCGCCTCGGCCGCGGCCCGCGTGCTGGAGCAGGCCGCGAAGAACGCCGCCCACTCCCCCAGCTCGGGAGCGACATCCCCCAGCAGCTGCCAGGCGCTCCGGGAGGCACCCCGCTTGGGCTGCGGCGACGCCCTGACCGCGAGGACCGCCGCAGCGGCCCGAAGCGCCGCCAGGTACGCCGCGGGGTAGCGGAGCAGCGGATCCTCGTGGCGGTGGGCATCGGCGAGCCCCTCAGCGGCCTGGCGCAGCAGCCCGAGCGCCGCCCGCGACGTCGGTGCCGCGACGGGCCGCGACATCGGCACCGCGCCGGACCGCTCAGGCCAGGACGCCGTGCGGGGCACGGGCACGCGGGCGGTGGTGGTGACGGTCATCGAGGGCTCCTTCCGCTCGTCCCGGATCATGCACCGGGGCACCGACAATTTCGGGGGACGCAGCTGTGGGCCGGGCGACCGGGCGCCGCTCATTCCGGCACCCTGACCAGATCCCAGACGCCCGGTCCGGCTCGCATCCGCAGGACGAACTCCCGACCGGCCGCCTCGGGTTCGGCGGTGGACCGGGCGACCACCCGCCAGCACCGCAGGCGATCACCGCCGACCGGCATCGGGGAGGGGAACGGCCAGGGCGACTCCTCGATCCACCGCTCGCGCACGTCGGTGACCAGGAAGCGCGGGCCGCGGCGCACCGGCCGGCGCTGGAACTCGACGGGCTCGCCGTCCTGCCAGCGGACCTGGATCGGCGTCGGCTGGCGCGACCCGAACATCCGGCTGAAGGCACTCATCCCAGCGCTCCCTTCCCGCGGCAGGGGTGCCCGGTGGCGGGCGCTTCCCCCGCCCGTCCACCGGACCCACCGTGATCGAACACATGTTCGACCTGCATCCAGTACAGCGCGGCGGAGCCCCGCCGTCAAGTCGACTTCTGCACCGGCCAGGAACCGTGGTGTGATGGTCTGATGACCACGGCCCCGGCGCGCCATCTCGTCCAGCTCGGACCGGGCGACCTGACCGACCGGCTCACCGAGGCGCTGGAGGTCTACATCTCGGCGATGGGCTACCCGCCGGGCACCGCCCGGCAGCGCCGGACCCTCTGGCTGGACCACATCCGCCGTCCGGGCTGGCGGGCCGTCGGCTGGATCGACGCCACCGATCGCCTGTTGGGAGTGGCGTACGGCTACATCGGCGGCCCCGGGCAATGGTGGTTCGAGGAGGTCCGGCGGGGGTTGCGCAGCCGGGGTGGCGATCCGCAGAGCTGGCTCGCCGACTACTTCGAGCTCACCGAGCTCCACGTGCACCCGGACGCCCAGGGCGCCGGGCTCGGTGAAGGCCTCCTCCGCGCGTTGCTGGCCGGTAGCGACCGCACGCACGTGCTGCTCTCCACACCCGAGTACGGGCCGCGCGCACCCGGCCGGGCGTGGCAGCTGTACCGCCGCACCGGCTTCCAGGACGTCCTGCGCGACCACCGGTTCACCGGTGACTCGCGCCCGTTCGCCGTCCTCGGCCGGGCGCTCCCGCTGGAGCCGCCGGAGCTGCGCTGAGCGCCGCCGCGTGGAGACCGCGGCGACACGGCCGTCCCTGCCGCGAGTCCTCCCGGCCGGCGCGGGCACGGATGGCACGATGTCTCCGTGTCAGCACCGACCCGATCCGCCGCCCTCACCCCACGGCGTCCGCGCCCGAGCCGGGCCGCCTCTGCGCTGCTGGTCGCGGTGCTGCTGGTGGGCGGCCTGCTCGGCGGCTGCGCCCGGGTCCGCACCGCGCTGGCCGTGCAACCCGACGACACCGTCACCGGCGAGATCGTCGTCGCCACCCCCGAGAAGGCGCCCGGCGACACGGGGCCCGTCATCACCCTGTCGCCCGACCTCGCCCGGCACGTCGATGTCGCGTCCTACCGTCAGGAGGGCTACACCGGCTCCACGCTCACGTTCTCGAAGCTGACGTTCGAGCAGGTGGCGGCCCTGACCACGACAGCGGGCCCGGCCGGCGACAGGGTCCGCTTCACGATGCGCCGGGCGGGCGGGCGGGTGCTGGTCGCCGGATCGGTCGACCTCACCACCGTGTCGGTCGACAAGGCGGACTTCCAGTTGAAGGTCAGCTTCCCCGGCCAGGTCGTGGAGACCAACGGCGAGAGCGACGGCCGCACCGTCAGCTGGACGTTCGAGGCAGGCAAGGTGGGTGACATCGCGGCCGTCGTCGGGTTCGCCGACCCGAACGCGCCCTCGGCCCTGAACTGGACGCTCCTGCTCGGCGGGCTCGTGGCGCTGGTGGGAGCCCTGATCGTGCTGCTGGCGCGCCGGTACCGGAACCCGCCGATCGAGCGACCGCTCAGCCCGCCGACCCGCTGACCCCCTGCAGGCGCCGGGCACCGAGGCCGAGGCGCTGCACGAGCTCGGCCGTGGCCGTCGACCGGTTCAGCGTGTAGAAGTGCAGGCCGCGAACCCCCTCGGCGAGCAACCGCGCACACAGCTCCGCCGTGGCGTCGATGCCCGCCGCTCGGAACGCCGCGGGGTCGTCGGCGTAGGGCTCGAGTCGCGCGACGAGCTCCGGCGGCAACGGCGCCCCGGAGAGCTCCGGCCCGCGGTGCAGCGTGCGCACCGTGGTGAGCGGCATGATGCCCGGCAGCAGCGGGACGTCGCAGCCGGCGGCGGCGAGCCGGTCGCGCAGCCGCAGGAAGCCCTCGGGCTCGAGGAACAGCTGGCTGATCGCGAAATCGGCGCCCGCCCGGATCTTGGCGACGAGCAGCCGCAGATCGGTGTCGGGATCGGTCGAGCGCGGGTGGCCGTACGGGAAGGCGGCCACGCCGACGCAGAAGTCGCCGAGCTTGCGCACCAGTGCCACCAGCTCGTCGGCGTAGGACAGGCCTTCGGGGTGGGCCACCCACTCGCCCAGCGGGTCGCCGGGAGGGTCGCCGCGCACGGCGAGGACGTTGGCGATGCCGGCCGCGGCGTAGGCGCCGATCACCTGGCGCAGCTCGGCCACCGTGTGCGACACCGCCGTCAGGTGGGCCATGGGGACGAGAGTGGTGTCCGTGGCGATGCGGGCCGTCGTGCGGACGGTGCGGTCGCGGCTGGAACCGCCCGCGCCGTAGGTGACCGACACGAACGCCGGATCCAGCGGTTCCAGCCGCCGGATCGCACGCCAGAGCTCGGCCTCCCCCTTCTCGTCCTTCGGGGGGAAGAACTCGACGGAGAACACGGGATGGTCGCGGTCGATGCGCTCAGTGATCTTCATCGGGCTGCCTTCACCGGCGCCAGCGTACGGCCAGCGCGCCGTGGCCGGTCACCGCCGATACCCTCGGCCCGTGCCCCGCACCCGCGCACGAGCGCACACCGCACGGAGTTCCGGATGACCCGCACCGTTGGGAACGGCCATCGCGCCACCGGCGACGACGGCGCGCGCCTCGGTCTGACCGACGGGGAGCTGGCCGCCGGGATCGAGACCGCGCTGGCCTTCTACCTCGAGGGACGGGCCGCGGACGCCACGACGGTCGACCCGGCGTTCGGTCGCGCGACGGAGTCGCTGGCCGATTTCGTCCTCACCGGCGGCAAGCGGATCCGTCCGACGTTCGCGTGGTGGGGGTGGCGCGGCGCGGGCGGCGAGGTGGACGCCCCGGAGGCCGTCGCCGTGCTCCGGGCGGTCAGCGCGCTGGAGCTGCTGCAGGGCGCGGCGCTGATCCACGACGACCTGATGGACGCGTCGGCCACGCGGCGGGGCCGGCCCACCGTGCACGTCGCGTTCGCCCGCCGCCACGCCGACGCCGGCTGGCACGGCAGGCCCGCCCGCTTCGGCGCGGCCGCGGCGATCCTGCTCGGGGACCTCGCGCTGGTGTGGGCCGAGGACATGTTCCGCAGCTCGGGCCTGTCGCACGACGCGCTCGACCGCGCCGCGCCGCCCTGGCAGGCGATGCGCACGGAGCTGCTCGGGGGTCAGTTCCTCGACGTGCTCAACCAGTCCACCCGGGACAGCTCCACCCGGGCGGCACTGCAGGTGGACCGCTTCAAGACCGCCGCCTACACCGTGGAGCGCCCGCTGCACATCGGCGCGGCGATCGCGGGGGCCGGCCCCGACCTCGTGGCCGCGTACCGGAAGTTCGGCGCTGACGTCGGCGTGGCGTTCCAGCTCCGCGACGACCTCCTCGGCGTGTTCGGGGATCCGGAGGTGACCGGCAAGCCCGCGGGCGACGACCTGCGCGAGGGCAAGCGGACGGTGCTGCTCGCGCTGGCCGTCGAGCGGGCCGAGAAGCGGGGCGACCCGTCGGCCCGCGACGTCATCGCCGCCGCGGTCGGCAACCCCGACCTGGACGCCGACGGCGTCGACCGCGTCCGCGGGCTGCTGTCCGAGCTGGGGGCCGTGCAGTCGGTGGAGCAGCGCATCGCGGCGCTCACCGGCTCCGGGCTGGACGCCCTCGCCACCGCCGACGTCGCCGAACCCGCGGCCACGAGGCTGGCCGAGCTGGCCATCAGCGCCACCCGGCGCCGTCGATGACCAGGACGATTCCGGGCCCGACCGACCATGTCGTCGTGGTCGGGGCGGGGTTCGCGGGGTTGACGGCCGCGCTGCACCTGCTGGGGGCCGGCCGCAGCGTCACGATCGTCGAGCGCGCCGAACACCCCGGGGGCCGGGCCGGGAGGCTCGATCTCACCACCGAGCGCGGCACGTACCACATCGACACCGGGCCGACCGTGCTGACCATGCCGTCGCTGCTCGACGAGGCCTTCGCCGCCGTCGGCGAGAAGGTCGGCGACCGGCTCGACCTGATCCAGCTCGATCCCGGCTACCGCACCCACTTCGCGGACGGCTCCACCATCGACGTGCACACGGACGCCGACGCGATGGAGCAGGAGGTACGGGCCACCTGCGGGCCTGCGGCCGCCGCGGGCTACGTGCGGATGCGGGCCTGGTTGACGAAGCTCTACCAGGCCGAGATCGACACCTTCATCGGCGCCAACTTCGACTCCCCGCTCGACCTGCTCGGCCGCGACCTCGTCCGGCTCGCGGCGCTCGGCGGGTTCGGACGGCTCGGGCCCAAGGTGGCCCGCCTCCTGCCCGACGAGCGCCTGCGGCGCATCTTCTCGTTCCAGGCCCTCTACGCGGGCGTGCCGCCCGCACGGGCGCTCGGTGCATACGGCGTGATCGCGTACATGGACACCGTCGCCGGGGTGTTCTTCCCGCGCGGCGGGATGCGGTCGATCGGCCAGGCGCTGGCCGACGCGGCCACGGCCGCCGGCGCCACGATCCACTACGGCCGCACCGTCACCGGCCTCGAACGCCGCGCCGGGCGCGTCACCGCGGTCCGTCACGGCCCCACCGGGACCGCGGGCGACACCGAGCGGCTGGCCTGTGACGCCGTGGTGCTCACCCCGGACCTGCCCCTGGTGCACGCGATCGTCGGACGCACCCCGCGGCGGGCGGTGCCGCTGCGGTACTCCCCCAGCGCCGTCGTGCTGCACGCCGGGCTGCGCCGCGCACGCCCCGCGGTCGCCCATCACACGATCTCGTTCGGCGCGGCGTGGGACACGACGTTCCGCGAGATCATCGACGAGGGGCGGCCGATGAGCGACCCGTCCCTGCTGATCACGCGACCGACGGCGTCCGACCCCGACCTGGCGCCGGCAGGCTCCGACCTGCTGTTCGTGCTCGCACCCTGCCCGAACCTCGACGCCGGGCCACGGGACTGGGAAAGCTTCGGGCCTGCCTACCGCGACGAGCTGCTGGCCGTCCTGGAGGCCCGCGGCCACCCCGGCCTCGACGACGTGGCCGGGGACATCGAGGTGTCGCGGCTGATCACCCCGGCCGACTGGGCCGCCGACGGGATGGGGGCGGGCACGCCGTTCTCGGTGTCGCACACGTTCGCCCAGACCGGGCCGTTCCGGCCGCGAAACCTGGTCCGCGGCCTGGAGAACGCGGTGCTCGCCGGGTGCGGCACGACACCCGGTGTCGGCATCCCGCCCGTGGTCCTCTCCGGGCGGCTGGCCGCGCAGCGCGTCACGGGAGCCGCCAGGTGACCCACTGCCAGGGTGCCCACACGGCCGTGACGGCGGTCGTGCGAGCATGGATCGTGTCATGAGCGCCTCTGCCCCGGTCGACGATCCGACGCTCCCCGCCGCACGCGCGGGAACGTGGCGTCGCCGGCTGGGCCGGCCGCCCCGGCGGCCCCTGCTCCAGGGCCTGCTCGGGGCCGTCATGCTGCTGATCGGTGGCTTCGGTGCCGGCGGGGTCCTGATCCGCGACCCCCTGATGACGAACTCCACCATCGGGTTCTGGCGCTACGGCCACGGTCACGACCTCGCGGCCTTCCTCATGTATGCCGGCGTGGTGTTGATGGCGTGGGCGTGGATCCAGCTGGGACGCGAGGTGCTGGCCCGGCGCGTGGGCGGCCGCGAGGTGCTCACCACGGCGTTCACGTGGATCGTGCCGATGCTGTTCGCGCCGCCGCTGTTCACCCGCGACATCTTCAGCTACCTCGCCCAGGGCGCGTTGCCGTTGAGCGGCTTCGATCCCTACGCGGTCGGCCCGAAGGCGCTGCCCGGCATCCTGTCGGACAACGTCCACTACTTCTGGCAGGACACACCGGCGCCCTACGGCCCGCTGTTCATCCTGCTGGCCAAGGGCGTGGCCTGGCTGATCGGCAACAACATCATCCTCGGCGTCATCCTGATGCGGCTGGCGCTGCTGCCGGGGCTCGCGCTGCTGGTCTGGGCGCTGCCGGAGCTCACACGACGGCTCGGCGGCCGGGTACCGGTGGCGCTCTGGGTCGCCGTCGCCAACCCGATGATGGTCATCACCATGATCGGCGGTGGCCACAACGACCTGCTCGTGGTCGGGCTGCTCGCCGCCGGCGCGCTGCTGGCGCTGCGCGGTCACCACGCCGGGGGCATCGCGACGGTGACGCTCGCCATGGCGGTCAAGGCCAGCGCGGGCGTCGCGCTGCCGTTCCTCGTCCTGGTGTGGGCCGCCCACATGACCGGCACCCGCGCCGTACGCATCACGAAAGCGGCCGCCGCGGGCATCGGTGTCTTCGCCGTCGTGTTCGCGGCCTGCACGTTCGCGGCCCGGGTGGACCTGGGCTGGCTGCCGGCCCTCAGCGCCCCGTCGATGATCGTGAACTGGATGTCCGTCCCGACCGCCGTCGGGCAGATCGTGGGCGGCATCGCCAGCCTGTTCGGCGCGCCGATGCAGCTGTTCATCAACATCTTCCGCGGCATCGGCATCGCGGTCCTGCTGGTGGTCGCAGGCAGGCAGTGGTGGGCGGCCCGGGACGGCGGCCCGGATGCCGTGCGGCGTGCCGGCGTCGTGCTGCTGGCCGTCGCCGTGCTCTCCCCGGCCATGCTGCCCTGGTATCTGAGCTGGGGCATGGCGCTGCTCGCCGCCGCAGCCTGGAGCATCCGCGGGTTGCAATACATGATCGTCGTTTCCCTGATGCTGATCGTCGTCTACTACCCGAACGGTGAGGACGGCCTCTACAACTGGGGCTACCTGGCCGTGTGCGCCGCGCTGGCCGTCCTCGCCGCGGTGTCGCTCGTGCGCGTGGACCCGCTGCGGCTGGGCGCGCACCGAACCACCGAGGGCACGCCCGCCGCGGTGGTGCCTCCCGACGCTCCCGCCGAGCCGTCCGTCGAGACCACCGTTGCCGAGCAGCGGGCCGGCTGAGCTCGACGCCGCCGGGATCACCGACCCGGCGCTTCGAGCCGCCTATCGCGAGTGCCGTGAGCTGAACGCGCGGTTCGGACGCACCTACTTCCTCGCGACCCGGCTGCTGCCGCAGGAACGCAGGCCCGCGGTGCACGCGCTCTACGGTTTCGCCCGGTACACCGACGAGATCGTCGACGATCTCGGTGACGAATCCCCGGTCGCCGAGCGGATCGCGCGCCTCGACGACCTGGACGCGGCGCTCGCCGCCGCGCTCGCCGGGGCCCCGGCCGCCCACCCGGTGATCGCCGCACTGGCCGACACCGCCCGGCGGTACGCGATCGACCACCGCCACTTCACCGACTTCATGACCTCGATGCGGATGGACACCCACGTCACCGCGTACGCCACGTTCGAGGACCTCGCCGTGTACGTGCACGGCTCGGCGTCGGTGATCGGGCTGCAGATGCTCCCCGTACTGGGCACGGTCGTACCGCGCGAGGAGGCGGAGGGACCGGCGGCGGCACTGGGGGTGGCGTTCCAGCTGACGAACTTCCTGCGTGACGTCGGCGAGGACCTCGACCGCGGCCGCGTGTACCTGCCGTCGCAGGAGCTGGCCGCGTTCGGCGTCGACCGCGAGCTGCTGCTGGCGGGCCGCAGCACCGGCCGAACCGACCCTCGCGTCCGCCGGGCCCTGGCCCACCTCGTGGCACACACCCGGGCGGTGTACCGCACGGCCGAGCCGGGCCTGGCGATGCTGGAACCGGTGTCACAGGCGTGCGTGAGCTGCGCGTTCACGCTCTACGGCGACATCCTGGACGAGATCGAGTCCGCCGACTACCCGGTGCTGCACCGGCGTGTGACGGTCCCGCGGCGCAGACGCGCTGCCGTGGCCCTCCCCGGTCTGGCCCGGGCCGTGCTGGCCCGCCGCCGATGACCGCGCGGGCCGGCCGGCTCAGAACGCCATCGCCTGGGCGCGGCGCTTGACCTCCCGGTGCCGTCCGGCCTGCAGGAACGCCACCGGGGTGCCGGGCAGGGAGTCGTCGTCGGCGAACAGCCAGCGCAGGATGTCCTCGTCGGTGTAGCCGCCGTCGCGGAGCAGGATGATGGTGCCCGACAGGCCCTTCACCACGTCGTCGCCGATGAGGAAGTCGGCGGGCACCACCACGCTCCTGTCGCGCCGGAACGACAGCAGCTGGCCGTCGCGCACCAGCTGGTGCACGCGGGAGACCGGGATGGACAGCTTCTGGGCGACTTCCTCGACTGGCAGGGTCGCCACGTCCTCGGACAGCACGGTCACGTCGTTCACGACGGGACACGATGCCACACGACCGGGGGTTCAGGGCAGCCCCTGGGGTGGACGGTACCGTCGTCACGTGAACGCCCCACCCGAGGCCGGTGCGCTGCTGGACGCGCGCTACCGGGTGGGGCAGGTCATCGCCCGCGGCGGGATGTCCACCGTCTACCGCGGCACCGACACGAGGCTGGACCGGCCCGTCGCCGTGAAGATCATGGATCCGCGGCTGGCCGCCGACCCCGCGTTCCGTATCCGGTTCGAACGGGAGGCGCGCTCGGCGGCGCGCATCGACCACCCGGCGGTCGTGGACGTCTTCGACCAGGGCGCGGAGACCGGACCGGCCGGAGAGACCCTCTTCCTCGTCATGGAGCTGGTGGAGGGGTGCACGTTGCGCGACGTGCTGCGCACCCGTGGTGCCCTCGGTGTGCCCGCTGCCCTCGCCGTGCTGGAGGCCGTCCTGCTCGGGCTGGCCGAGGCCCACCGCCTCGGGATGGTGCACCGCGACGTGAAGCCGGAGAACGTGCTGATCAGCGACGCGCGCGAGGTGAAGGTCGCGGACTTCGGCCTGGTCGTGGCAGCGGCCCAGGCCGGGGCCAGCCACGTCGGCCTGATCATGGGCACGGTCGCGTACCTCTCCCCGGAGCAGGTCGCCACCGGCGCCGCCGACGCCCGCAGCGACGTCTACTCGGCCGGGATCATGCTCTACGAGATGCTGACGGGTGTCCCGCCCTACAGCGGCGACACCGCGATCTCCGTGGCCTACCGGCACGTCAACTCCGACGTCCCACCGCCGTCGCTGATCGCCGGTGACGTGCCACCCGAGCTCGACGAGCTGGTGCGCCGCGCCACTCTCCGGGATGCGGCAGGCCGACCGGCCGACGCCACCGCGATGCTCGGCGACCTGCGGCGGGTGGCGGTGGCGCTCGAGGTGCCTCGCGTCCTGCCCCCGGCTCCGCCTCCGCGGCCCGCACCCGAGCAGAAGACGATCCCGTCCGCGGCACCGTCGCCCGCGCGACCGGGTGGCACGCGGGCCATGAACCGGACCGAGGTCGGGCCGGAGGAACCACCG
>JBBQEF010000065.1:0-19765 GCA_038320445.1 Mycobacteriales bacterium | reverse complement strand
CGCTGCCCTCGAGGATGCAGCCGTTGATGAAGTTCCAGATCAGCAGGCCGGTGGCCACGTAGGGCAGGAACGTGGCGATGTTCTCGCCGAACAGCGTGCCGTAGAGGATGCCCATCGCCGTGGCGATGACGCCCATGCTGATGCTGATCCACAGCGGGCCGAGCACCGAGCGGCGGTAGCGCTGCTTGATGTCCTGCCAGCCGAGGTAGCCCCACAGCGGCCGCTGCTTCCAGCCGTTGCCGAGATCCCGGAACGCACGCTTCCAGCTGCGCGGACCGGAGGCGTCGGCGGCGAACGGATCGACGGGGCTCACGCCGTCGGCCCGGTCGTCACCGGTCGTCATGGTCTGGGACACCGGTCGAGGGTACCCACGGGCACCGACAGCTCTCCCGGGCGGTGCGTCCTACAGATACTGACCGGTGCCGCGTCCCAGCCCGCCCTCCGGGCCCTGCGGCGGCGTCGCGCCCGGCGGCAGGCCGCGGCGCATCTGCTCCAGCTGGGCACGCGCGGCCATCTGCTGGGCGAACAGCGCGGTCTGGATGCCGTGGAAGAGCCCCTCCAGCCAGCCGACGAGCTGGGCCTGCGCGATGCGCAGCTCGGCGTCGGACGGGATGGTGTCCTCGGTGAACGGGAGGCTCAGGCGGTTGAGCTCGTCGCGCAGCTCCGGGGCCAGGCCCTCCTCCAGCTCCTTGATCGAGTTCTCGTGGATCTCGCGCAACCGGGCGCGGGAAGCCTCGTCGAGCGGAGCCGTCCGCACCTCCTCCAGCAACTGCTTGATCATCGTGCCGATCCGCATGACCTTGGCCGGTTGCTCGACCATGCCGCCGACCCCCTGCGCGTCGTCCTCGCCCGCCTGAGGCACGGTGGCCACTCCCACCGGCTGCCCGTCCGGCCCGATGACCATCACCTGCTGCTCACCGTTGCCGTTGCCCTGCTCCGGTCCCATCATCACTCCCTCGACTCGCCTGCGGCCACCGTATCGGCAGGACGCCGGGCCCCGCCGGGGCAGCGGGTCGGTGTGCTGAGGCGCCGCGCATGCGGCACGATCACCGTGAGCGGCAGCGTAGGGCCCCGACCAGGGCTCTCAGGTGCCATCCGCCGCGATCACGGGTCTCACGACCGTGCAGTGGGGTCAGCGCCGCCGGGGGTCACCAGCAGCACCTTCCCGATCACGCCTCTCGCGTCGAACAGCGCGTGGGCCCGAGCGGCGTCCGCCATCGGGACGGTGCCGTGCACGATCGGCCGCACCCGCCCGTCGGCGATCATCGGCCAGATCTGCTCGCGCACCCCGGCTACCACCGCGCCCTTGCCGTGGGGCCCGTCCACCGGCCGCCCGCGCAGGCCCATCGAGATGACGCTGCCCCGCTTGCCCATCAGCGCCCCGATGTCGAGCTCGCCCTTCACCCCGCCCTGCATCCCGATGATCACCAGCCGGCCGTCCATGGCGAGGGCGTCGATGTTGGCGGCGAGGCCCTTGGCGCCCATGTTGTCGAGGATGACGTCGGCGCCGTGGCCGTCGGTGGCCTTCTTCAGCTCGGCGGGGACGTCGTCGTGGTAGTCGACGAGGATGTCGGCGCCCAGCTCGCGGCAGCGCTCCAGCCGGTCCGGGGCGCCCGCGGTGGCGGCGACCCGCGCGCCGAGCGCCTTCGCCACCTGGATCGCATGCGTGCCGATGCCGCTGCTGCCGCCCTGGACCAGGAAGGTCTCACCCGAGGTGAGCCGCCCGGCCCGCACCACGTTCGACCACACCGTGCAGGCCACCTCCGGCAGACCGGCCGCGGTGACGAGGTCGACCCCGTCCGGGACCGGCAGCAGCTGCGCGGCCGGCACCGCCACCTGCTCCGCGTAGCCGCCGCCCGCGAGCAGCGCGCACACCTCGTCGCCGACGGCCCAGCCGGTGACGCCGTCGCCGAGTGCGGCGATCCGTCCCGAGCACTCCAGGCCGATGATCTCCGACGCGCCGGGTGGCGGCGGGTAGAAGCCCTGGCGCTGCATGATGTCGGCGCGGTTGACCGCGCTCGCCACGACGTCGAGGACGACCTCGCCGGGCCCGGCGACGGGGTCCGGCACCTCGGTCCACCGCAGGGAATCCGGCCCACCGGGCTCGCTGACCGTGATCGCGTGCATGGCACGGACGGTAGCCCGTCCGGCATCCTCCCGGGCCATGGAGCACTGGCCGCTGCGCAACCTGGTGCTGCACACCCCCGGCCGCTGGACGTCGACGGGGTGGGGCCGTGTCTCGGCCTGCTCGGTGCCGCGTGATCAGCCCAGGTCGACGCCGCGCGCGAACGTGTCGCACCGCGCCGGGTCACCGGTCTTGAACCCGGTGGTGAACCACTTCTCGCGCTGCGCCGACGACCCGTGGGTGAACTGGCTCTGGTCGACCAGGCCGCCCCCGAGGTTGGTCTGGATGAAGTCGTCGCCGATCCGCGAAGCGGTGTCCAGCGCGGCCTTGAGGTCGTTGGCGTCGACGCCCTGGACCAGCGGCTTGCCCGACGCCGTCGGCACTGTGGAGGCGTGGTTGCCCCACACCCCGGCGTAGCAGTCGGCCTGCAGCTCGAGGCGCACCGAGCCCGACGTCGGGCCGGCGGCGCCGCTCTGCACACGGCTGGACGTGCCGAGCAGGTCCTGGATGTGGTGGCCGTACTCGTGGGCGATGACGTAGGCGCGCGCGAACGGGCCGCCCTGGGCCCCGAACCGCGTCTCCAGCTCCTTGAAGAAGCTGAGGTCGATGTAGACCTGCCCGTCGGCGGGGCAGTAGAACGGCCCGGTGTCCGATGTCGCCCCGCCGCAGCCGGTGTTGACGCTGCCGCTGAAGAAGTTCGTCTTCGGCGGGGTGTAGGTCTGGCCGGAGCGCGCGAAGGTGTCGCTCCAGTAGCCGTCCAACGAGTTGACGACGGCGACGACCTCGCAGTCGAGCTTGTTGTTGGCGTCGGCGCCGGTGCGGCAGCTGGACGCGGCCGCGGAGGTGTCGGCGATCTGGTTGCCGGTGAGCTGGCTCAGCCCGCCGAACCCACCGTCCCCGCCGGTGCCACCGCCCCCGCCGAACTGGGAGAGCAGGAAGTACAGGATCAACCCGACGATCCCCAGCCCGCCGCCGCCGGCGGCGACGCGGCCGCCGAGCGCACCTCCGCCTCCGCCCCCGCCCCCGCCTCGCAGGTCGTTGATGTTGGAGGTGTCGAGATCGGCGCTCTCGTCGAACCGCATGGTAATACCTCCCGGTGCCGGACGGAGGAGATCCCATCACATGCCGTCGCCGCAGGTCGACCGGCACCCCACGGCGATCGGGGCCGGATCACCCGTCGGCGCCACCACGGCGGGGAGGGTGGCTACGCTGGACGCCGAGGAAGCGTGGCAGAGCGGCCGAATGCACTCGCCTTGAAAGCGAGAGACCCGCAAGGGTCCGGGGGTTCAAATCCCTCCGCTTCCGCTCGCTGAGCAGGCGAACGTCGGGGCGGCTGGTCGCCTGCGCAGCGCTCGACGGGTCGCCGCAGGGTGACACTGCAACGACTCAACCGGAGCAACGTCACCCTGCTGCGGGTGTGGAACAGGGCGGGGGCCGGCGCCCTGCCTCACCCGCCGCGGATGAGGCCGACTCCGCGGTCGCGAGGGGAGCCTTGCCCCCACGACGAGGAGGCCATCAGCCATGTCCGTTCAGGAGACGCCCGACACGTCCCACACCGAGGCCGCCGAGGTCGTGCCGGCCAGGGGCATGCCGGCGACCGATCCGGCGCCGCGGCGACCGAGGCCGGCCCCGCAGCTGTGGCTCCTGCTGGGGCTGGGGATCGGGTCGATCCTGTGGGGCCTGCTCGTGATGAGCCTGCGTCCCGCCGCACTCGCGTCGATCGCGGTGTTCGCCGGTCTGTCGTTCCTCGTCGGCGGCGCGGCCCAGTTCCTGCTCGCCCGCGAGCTCGACGGCGGATGGCGCGTCCTCGCGTACATCGGTGGCGCGCTCGGCCTCGTGGCGGGCATCGCGGCGTTCGCCTGGCCCGGGATGACGATCGCGGTAGTGGCCGTCTTCACCGCCTGGTCGCTGGTCGTCAGCGGAATCCTGCGGATCGTGGGGACCTTCGCCGGACCGCGTGCGGAGCTGTGGTGGGTGGGCCTCGTCGCGGGCCTCGTCGAACTGGTGCTGGGGTTGTGGGCCATCGGCTCGCCCGAGCGCATCGTCCTGCTGTTCGTCAACCTGATCGGTCTGTGGCTGGTGGTGGTCGGCGTCGACAGCATCGTGATGGCGTTCACCCGGCGAGCGGCATGGCTGCCGTGGGTCGCGGCGCTGGCACTCGCCGCCGGGATCGTGCTGAGCCGGGACCGCCGCCGGGCGGTGACCGCCGCGGCGCTCGGCGTCGCCGCCGCGATGGCGGTGCTGGTCGTGGCCGTGGCGATCGGCCGGGCCGCCGTGCTGGGCCGTGTTCCGGACGGTCCGATCGCGACAGCGACGGTGACGCTGGACGCGCTCACCGCGGCCGTGAACGGCACGGCGATCGCGGTCGCGGTGGCGGCGCTCCTCGTCGGCCTGGCGGTACTGCCGGCCGGCCCGGTCAGCCGCGCCGCAGCTCGCGGACGTTCACCACGAGCAGGATGAGGGCCGCCGCGCCGAGGAGCACCGCCAGCACGAGCTGCCAGTTGCGGGGCAGTCCGGTCACCAGCGCGACCACGACCACGACCGCGACGGCGGTGGACAGGAGCCCGCCCAGGAAGACCGCCAACCGGCCGCGGGCGATCGCCTCCACGGCGAGGAAGGCCACCACGAACACCACCAGGCTGGTGAGGAACGCGAGCGGCGGGCCGAGCAGCAGCACCACGATCGTCAGCACCAGCAGCGGGGTGCTCACCGTCGCCCAGACGCGTAGCACGCGGCGTCGCTCGCGGCTTACGGCGGTCGCACCGGTCGCGGAGGCGGGGCGGCGCAGGTGGGCGTCGGCGGCCGCGGCGGGCCGCGGCGTGACCAGGTGCTCGCGGTGTGCGGCGAGTTCCTCCGCGAGCCGGGAACGCTCCACCGCGGCGGCGGCCAGCTCCCGCTCGCGACGGGCCAGCTCCGTGGCGGCCGCGTCCCGCGGCGCCGACAGGTCGGCGAGGCCGGCCAGCGATCCCACGCGGGCCGCCAGGGCGCGCAGCGCGGTGCGGCCTGCCGTGATGTCCTCGTCGAGACGGCCGACCCGCCCGGGCCAGGTCGTCGACGACCGTCGCGAGGTCGGCGCCCGGCCCGCAGGGGGACACCTTCTGCAGGCCGGCCCACCCCACCGGGTCGGCCCAGCTCGGGCGCACGGTGCCGCCGCGGTCGGAGCGGGGCCCGGCGGGAGCGCGCTCGCCGCCGAAGGTGTCGTGGGTGTCGAGGCCCCACAACCCGCGGAAGTCCCGCACCCACGGCGTGTCCCTCGTCCGCCGCGACGAGGTCCCAGGTCCGCTCGTGGCCGGGTCCGACAGCGACGCCGTCACCCCGGGCGTAGTCGAGGTAGGGCAGCGCGAACGCGTCCCGCGGCACCGCGGCCCGGGACCAGGGGGCGACCGTGCGCCACACCCGGGTCACGCCATCGACCGTCCGGCGCAGGACGGGCAGTGCCACGGCGACGACCTGGTCGCCCGGCGTGAAATAGCCCGCGTGCGACCCGGCACCGGCGAAGACCACCGGGTGGTCTCCCTCGCGGACCAGGTGCGGGTCGTCCCAGCGGCGGCGCAGCTCGTCGCCGGCGTGGTCGTGGCAGGATGCGGCGACCCAGCGGGGTTCCCCGGCCCGTCCGCGTCCTCGGCGAGGTAGACGCAGACCAGCTCCCAGTCGGCCTCGTGGTCGTTCACGCCGGAGAACGTGGAGCGCCAGTCGTTGAACACGGAGAAGTACCAGTACTGCAGTACGACGTAGCCGGCGTCGCGGACGACCCGGCCGTGGTAGGCGCAGCGGGAGATGTCGAGATGCTCGCGGGCCTCGACCTCGGCGGCGGCGGCCAACCCGCCGGGCACCCGTCCGCGCAGCAGCAGCGACAGGCGCAGCAGCGAGTCGACCGTCCGGGCGACGACGCCGACGGCCGCGAGCCGGTCCCCGCCGCGCAGGCGGGTGCGGTCCTCCCGGCGCCACCGGCGCAGCGCGGGCCGGTCGAGCGGGCCCGTCACGAAGCGCAGGTGCAGCGCGCCGTCGCGATGGGCGCGTCCCGCCCGGGCCAGCGACTCCAGCGTCCGCTCACCCACGGGGACGAGCAGCGTGGTGTCGCGGGCGTCGGGGTCGCCGGTCCAGAGGCTGCACCGCGCGACGTACGGCCCGACGTCCGTCGGGAGGAACAGTTCCCCCTCGGTGAAGCGGACGACGGGCTCGTACGTGCGCAGGAGGGCGGTATCGGAGGGATCCACCGGGTGGTGCTACTCGTCGGCGAACGCCTCGCGCAGCGTCTTCTCCTGCTCGTTGGACAGGTTCGTGAACAGCAGCTGCGGCTTCTGCCCCTCGAAGGCCTCGCTCACCTTGTCCAGCACGGCGCCCGACGTCATCACGAACAGCGCCGACGTGCCGGGGACGATCTCGTCACGGGTCCGCTTGATGAAGTCGTTGTCGATGCCGACGTCGGTGAGCGAGCCGCTCAACGCCCCGGCCGCCGCACCGATCACCACACCGAGCAACGGCACGAAGAACAGCAGCCCGAACAGCAGCCCCCAGAAGGCGCCGCCGAGCGCGCCCGCGCCGGCCAGGTCGTGCAGCTGCCGTGTCTTCGGCTTCTTCGCGCCCTCGGGCCAGCTGACCGTGGCCGCGTCGTAGACGGTCACCAGCTGCTGCTTGGACAGGCCCTGCAGGGTCGCGACCGCCTGCTCCGCGCCCCCCGCCGAGTCGAATCGCCACACGCTCAGGGTCCCCATGGTCCTTGCTCCTCATCCGGCGCCGATGGCGACGCGCGGGCTTGATCCTGCGAGTCCTCCGGCCGGGCGGTCCTCACCTGACGCGGGTGAGTCGCGGTCACCGCCGGCGACGGCCGCAGGCCTAGTGGTCGAGGAACGGGTGCGGGTCGCGGCCCGCCGTGAGCAGGAACTGGTCGCGCCACGACACGTGCCCGTCGGGATAGGGGATCGGCTCGCGGAAGATCCCGATCGACCGCCACCGCTCCGCAACGGGCGCGGTGCCCTCGAACATGCCGCGGGCGAGGTCCTCGGGCAGCGGGCAGGCTCGCGAGCCCAGCGCCATCGCGATGTCGTGGGCGAGGAAGCAGCGGGCGATGTTGAGCTGCCAGAGGTACTCGCGCGCGGCGACGTCGCCGAAGCCGCAGTGCACGGGCGCGTCGCCGTCGGTGATCTGGCCGGCGGCGGCGCAGGCGGCCTCGGAGATGCGGGCGACGCTGCCGTGCGGGTCCTCGCCGAGCAGGTCGCCGTCGAACTTGTCGCGGCCGACCTCGTCCATGGAGCGGCCGGCCAGCATGTCGGGCACCCACGCGTCGTCGTAGGCGTAGTGGTTGACCAGCGGTCGCAGTGGGCTGGGCTTGTCGGCGCCGGGCATGTCGAACATCGCGGGGATGACGATGCGCCAGTGCTCGGAGCGGATGCGGCCGATCACTTCGACCAGCATCGGCTCGGCCTTCAGGAACAGCTCTGCTTCGGGAATCATGTGTCTCCTTCGACGCCCCGGGTTGCACAGATCACACCAGGTTCCGGCTCGGGTGGGCGTGAAATCTTGAGACGTCGCGATATCGGAACGATCACCGGCCGAGCGTCTCGACGATCTTGGTGATGCGCCTGGTGCGGGTCTCTGCCACCTTCGCGCCCTCGACGGACAGCACGTGGGCGCGCTTGTTGCTGTAGGTCAGGGCGTCGAACGCGGCGCGGGCCGCGGGCTCGGCGTCCAGCGCCGCGGCCAGGTCGTCGGGGACGGTCACCTCGCGCGGCTGCTCGTCCAGGTCGACGTCGACGTCCAGCTCGTCGCCCGCCGCCACGCCCGCGTGCGTCCGTACCTCCGCGCTGACCGGGATCATGAAGCGCCCGCCCATCGTGGCGACGGTGCTGCGGTAGGTGTAGCCGTTGATCGTCACCGTGACGGGTGGGCGCTTGTGCGACCCGAGCCCGGCCACGACGTCGGTCGGGACCTCGATGCCGGTGGCGGTCTTGCCGCCGAGCTCGAGCGTGGCGTGGAACCTCATGCCGCGGATTCTGCACCGGGCCCGTGATCACGACCGGTCCGGACGTCGCTGCGGGGTGGCGGCGGTCACTACAGTCGGGGGGTGGTCGCGACCGAGGCGGAGGTGCCTGCGCCGCGTCCGGACCGTCGGACGTGGTGGATGCCGCGGCGCCGCTACCGCCGCAGCGGCGCCGACGACGCGATGGCCGTGTTCGCCGCGGGCGGGGAGATCGCCGCCGACCTGCGATCCGGGCGGACGGGACGCGCGGCCGGCCGGTTGCGCCGCCTCCTCGACGCCGACGCCATCGGTCTCGCCGACCTGCACGACTCCCCGGTCTGGTCGGGCCCGCCGGCCGGCGGGGCGCTCGTCGAGCAGGTCCGGCGCGACGGGCATCGGGCCACCGACCGCACCGGGCGGGCGCTGGCCCTGCCGCTGCAGGTGCGCGGCGAGCTGGCCGGCGTGCTGGTGGTGGTCGGGGAGGTGCGGGCCACCGCCGCCCGGCAGGCCGCCGACTGGGTGGCGGAGGCGCTGACCCGCACCAGGCTGGAGTCCTCCGCCCAGGCCGCGGAGCAGGCCGAGCTGCGGGCGCTGCGGGCGGAGATCTCGCCGCACTTCGTCTACAACGCGCTGACGACGATCGCGTCGTTCGTGCGCTCGGACCCCGACCGCGCCCGCGACCTCATCCTCGACTTCGCGGAGTACATCCGCCACAACCTCGCCCGCCGCGGCGACTACGCGACGCTGGCCGGGGAGTTCCGTGCGATCGAGGCCTACCTCGCGCTGGCGCGCGCGGTGCTGGGCGACCGGCTGCGGGTGCAGGTGCGCGTGGCGCCCGAGGTGCTGGCGGTGGCGCTGCCGTTCCTGACCCTGCAACCGCTCGTCGAGAACGCGGTGCAGCACGGGGTCGAGCGCGTGGACACCGGCGGCGCGGTGCTGGTCAGCGGCGAGGCGCAGGGCACCGACTGCGTCATCGCCGTGGAGGACGACGGGCCGGGCATGGACCCCGAGCACGCCCGCGCCGTGCTCGCGGGGGTGGGCGGCGGTTCGGGGCTGGCGCTGGCGAACGTCGACCGGCGGCTGCGCGCGGTCTACGGGCCGCAGTACGGACTGGTGATCGAGACGGCCGAGGGCGAGGGGACGCGGATCGTCGTGCGGGTGCCGCGTTTCCAGCCCGGGGTGGTGGCGACGTGACACCTGCCGACGTGGGTCGTCCAGGGGAGGCGGCGAGATGACACCTGCCGACGTGCGTCGTCCAGGGGAGGCGGCGAGATGACACTGCGCGTGCTCGCGGTCGACGACGTCGCCCCGGCCCTCGACGAGCTGTGCCGGCTGCTCGCCGAGTCGTCGGACGTGCGCGAGGTCGTGCCCGCGGCCGACGCCGTCTCGGCGCTGCGCCTGATCCAGGGCGAGCCGTTCGACGCCGCGTTCCTCGACATCTCCATGCCCGGCATGGACGGCATCGAGCTCGCGTCGGTGCTCCTGCGCATGACCGACCCGCCGGAGATCGTGTTCGTCACCGCGTTCGAGGAGCACGCGATGTCGGCGTACGGGGTCGGGGCGATCGACTACGTGCTCAAGCCGGTCTCCGCGGAGCGCATCGACGCCGCACTGGCGCGGGTCCGGCGGGTGGCCGGCAAGCCCGCGGAGCCGCGCGTCGACCAGCTCGCCGCGGTGCCCGTCGAGCTCGGCGGGCGGACCCGCTGGGTGCGCCGCGACGACGTCCGCTTCGTCGAGGCGCACGGCGACTACGTCCGGCTGCACACGCGCGGCGGCTCCCACCTGCTGCGGATCCCGATCTCCCGGCTGGAGGAGCACTGGGGGAGCGTCGGGTACGTGCGGGTGCACCGCGGCTTCCTGCTCGCCGTGCACGCGGTGCAGGAGCTGCGCAGCGACACCGGCGGCGGGCTGCTCGCCCACACCGACGCCGGCGACGTGCCGGTCAGCCGCCGCCACGCGCGGGAGCTGCGGGAGCTGTTGCTGGAGGCCGCCGTGCGCGGCGACCTCGACGGCCGGGCCCGATGACCCGGCCCCCGGCCCCCGCGACGCCCGGTCCGCGTCCCGTCGAGCCGGGCCTCCGGTGACCCGACGGGGCCGCGTGACGGTCACCAGCCCGCAGACCGCGGTCGTCCTCACGGCCCGCCGCGGTGGCGTGGTGGCGGCACCGCGGCGGCTGACGACCGACGAGCGGGCGCGGGCGATGAGCATCCGCCGCGCCCAGCTCCGCATCGCCGCGGTCACCCTCGCCGGTGGGGTGTTGTTGCTGGTCGGGTTGCCGCTGCTGCTCGACGCGGCGCCGGTGCTGCTGGCCGGCCGGCTGCTCGACGTCCCCGTCGCCTGGCTCGCGGTGGCCGTGCTGCCCTACCCGACGCTCGCGCTGCTGGGCCGCCGGCAGCTGCGCCGCGCCGAGGAGGCCGAGCGCCCCCTGACCGCATCGAGCCCGCGCGACGCCCCGCAGGAGCGCCCCGTGACCGCACCGAGCCCGCGCGACGCCCTGCGTGGGCCTTCGTGATCGCTCTTGCTGCGCTGCCCGTCGTCCTGGCCACCCTGCTGATCGGGGCTCGGGGGGTTGCGGCGCTGCGCTCGACGTCGGACTTCCTCGTCGCCTCGCGTCGCATCTCCCCGACGCTCAACGCGGCCGCGGTCGCCGGCGAGTACCTCTCGGCCGCGTCGTTCCTCGGGGTCGCGGGCCTGGTGGTGAAGAACGGCGTCGGCGCGCTCTGGTACCCGGTCGGCTTCACCGCGGGCTACCTGCTGATGCTCGTGCTGGTGGCGGCGCCGATGCGCCGCACGGGTGCGCTCACCGTCCCGGACTTCGCCGAGGCCCGCCTGGGTTCGCCCGCGCTGCGCCGCTTCAGCGCCGTCGTGGTGCTGGTGATCGCCGGGCTGTACCTGGTGCCGCAGTTCACCGCGGCCGGGCAGGTGCTGACCGTGGTCGGCGGTACCCCCTACTGGGTCGGCGTCGTCGTGGCGGGCGCGGCGGTGAGCATCACGCTGGCCCTGGGCGGGATGCGCGCCGCCACGTACGTGCAGGCGTTCCAGTTCGTGCTCAAGCTGCTGCTGTTCATCGTGCCGGCGATCTGGCTGCTGATCGTGGTCGGCGCCGACACGCGCGCGGCGGCGCTGCACCCCGTGGAGTACGCGCGGTTCCCGGCGGCCACGCAGGTGCAGTTCCGCCTCGACACCCGCCTGGAGCTGAGCGAGCCGCTCACCGTCCTGGTCGGCGGGGCGCCGCTGCGGTTGGAGCCCGGCGAGCACGTCGCCCCCGCCGACGCGACGTGGACGTTCCCCGCGGGCGCGGCCGTGCCCCGGATCGGCGGGGCCGCACTGCCCGGCAGCGCGGCCTGGCAGCGCCCGCTGCTCGACGGCGGCGGCTCCGGCCACCCGCTGCTCGCGACGTGGTCGGTGCTGGTCGCGACGGCGCTCGGGACCATGGGGCTGCCGCACGTCATCGTCCGGTTCCACACCAGCCCCGACGGGCGCAGCGCCCGGCGCACCGCCGCGATCACCATCGCCCTGCTCGGATCCTTCTACCTGTTCACCGCCGTCTACGGCCTGCTCGGCGGCGTGCTGCTGCCGGAGCTGTACCTCTCCGGGGCCACCGACACCGCGGTGGTCGCGCTGCCCGGGCGGGTCGACGGGGGCGGCGCGGGCGTGCTGTTCACCGCGCTGCTCACCGCGGGGGCGTTCGCGGCCTTCCTCGCGACGTCACTCGGGCTGGTGCTGGCCATGGCCGGGGCCGTCGCGCACGACCTGATGCCCGGCAGCCTGCGCCGGCTGCGCCTCACCGCCCTGGCCGCGGCCGGGGTCGTCGTGCTCATCGCGCTGCCGGCGTCGCGGGTCGACATCGGCGCGCTCGTCACGTCCGGGTTCGCGGTGGCGGCGTCGACGTTCTGCCCGCTGCTCGTACTCGGCATCTGGTGGCGCGGGCTCACCACGCGCGGGGCGTTCGTGGGAATGGCCGTCGGGCTCGCGTCGTCGGCGGGGGTGATGGGCGCGAGCCTGGTGCTGCGCCCCGAGCCGGGGCTGGCGGCGGTGCTGCTCGGCCAACCGGCCCTGTGGTCGGTGCCGCTCGCGTTCCTCACGATGGTCGCGGTGTCCTGGCGGGACCGCCCCCCGCCCGGCGCCGAGTCGGCCATGTTGCGGCTGCACCTGGACGAGAGCGTCTGAACCGTTCGTCCCGGATGGCGACCGTTCGTCGACCGTTCGTCGTCCGCCCCGGCGGTGTGTCGTGGGTTACTTCCGCTCGGTCGCGCCGCGCCTTCTCCTGTGCTGCGAACCAGTGCGAGGAGGCACCCGTGAGCACCACCGAATCACCGCCGCCGGACTCCCCGGAGAAGGCGGCGGACGCCGACTGGGCCGCGATCCAGGCGAGCCCCGAGTTCCAGCACCTGCGACACCGGCTCCGCCGGTTCGTCTTCCCCGTCACCGCGCTGTTCCTGGCCTGGTACCTGCTCTTCGTCCTGCTGGCGACCTACGCCGCACCGTTCATGTCGATCAAGCTCTTCGGGAACATCAACGTCGGGCTCGTGTTCGGCCTGCTGCAGTTCGTCTCGACGTTCGCGATCACCGCGATCTACGTCCGCTACGCCGACCGGACGCTGGACCCGGCGAGCAAGGCCATCCGCGACGAGATCGAGGGAGGGCAGGCATGACCCTCGCAGCGGGCGTGGAGGGCAGCAACCCCGTCCTCAACATCAGCATCTTCGTCGTGTTCGTCATCGTGACGCTGGCCATCGTGATCCGCGTCAGCAAGCGCGCGACCAGCGGCGCCAAGGACTTCTACACCGCGGGCGGCGGGTTCACCGGCCCGCAGAACGGCATCGCGATATCCGGCGACTACCTGTCGGCGGCGTCGTTCCTGGGCATCGCGGGCGCGATCGCGCTCAACGGCTACGACGGCTTCCTCTACTCGATCGGCTTCCTCGTCGCCTGGCTGGTGGCGCTGCTGCTGGTGGCGGAACTGCTGCGCAACACCGGCAAGTTCACGATGGGCGACGTGCTGGCGTTCCGGATGCGGCAGCGTCCCGTACGCGCCGCGGCCGCGACGTCCACGCTCGCCGTGTCGTTCTTCTACCTGCTCGCGCAGATGGCCGGGGCCGGTGGCCTCGTCGCGCTGTTGCTGGACATCACCGACAAGACCGCACAGTCCGTGGTGATCGCGATCGTCGGTGCGCTGATGATCGCCTACGTGCTCATCGGCGGCATGCGCGGCACCACCTGGGTGCAGATCATCAAGGCGGTGCTGCTGATCATCGGCGCCGGCGTGATGACGGTGTGGGTGCTGGCCCTGTTCGGGTTCAACCTCTCGGCGGTGCTCGGCGGCGCCGTCGAGCGGGCCGGCGACACCGGCGCGAAGCTGCTCAACCCGGGCGCCCAGTACGGCAAGTCCGGCACGACGAAGCTCGACTTCCTCTCGCTCGGCCTGGCACTGGTGCTCGGCACCGCAGGTCTGCCGCACATCCTGATGCGGTTCTACACCGTGCCCACGGCCAAGGAGGCCCGCCGCTCGGTGACCTGGGCGATCTGGCTGATCGGGTTGTTCTACCTGTTCACGCTCGTGCTCGGCTACGGCGCCGGTGCGCTGGTGGGCCCGGAAGCGATCAAGAAGGCACCCGGCGCGGCCAACTCGGCGGCCCCGCTGCTGGCCTACCAGCTGGGCGGGACGGTGCTGCTGGGGCTCATCGCGGCGGTGGCGTTCGCGACGATCCTGGCGGTCGTCGCCGGATTGACGATCACGGCCTCGGCGTCGTTCGCGCACGACATCTACATCAACGTGATCAAACACGGCCAGGTGCAGGACGAGCAGCACACCGAGGTCAAGATCGCGCGGCGCACCGCCGTCGTGATCGGGATCGTCGCCATCCTCGGCGGCATCCTGGCCAACGGGCAGAACATCGCGTTCCTCGTGGCGCTCGCGTTCGCCGTCGCCGCGTCGGCGAACCTGCCGACGATCCTGTACTCGCTGTTCTGGAAGCGGTTCAACACCCAGGGGGCGCTCTGGAGCATCTACGGCGGGCTCGCGATCACGCTGATCCTGATCGTGTTCTCGCCGGTGGTGTCCGGCAAGCCGGTGGACGCCGCGACCGGCAAGAGCGCGTCGATGCTGCAGGGCGTCGATTTCCACTGGTTCCCTCTCGACAACCCGGGCATCGTCTCGATCCCGCTGTCGTTCCTGCTCGGCTTCCTCGGGACGGTCCTGTCGAAGGAGAAGGCCGACCTGGGCAAGTACGCGGAGATGGAGGTCCGGTCCCTGACCGGAGCCGGGGTGGAGAAGGCGATCGACCACTGAGGTCGTCGGGTCCGGGCGTGCTTCCGGGGGGACGCCCGGCCCCGAAATCCCCGTGACGGCTCGGCCGCACCGCGATACGGTGCGGCCGTGCCCGGTTGACGCCCCTTACCGCCCCTCGCGCGACCCCTGTCCCACCGCATCGTCGGCTGGGCGGTGGTCGCCGACGTCATTCCGCTCTACCCCCTGTACGCGCTGCTCTTCGCCGACGCGGGCCTGTCCGACGCCCAGATCTCCGCCCTGTTCGCGATCTGGTCGGCGGTCGCGATCGTCGCCGAGGTGCCGTCCGGTGCGATCGCCGACCGGTTCTCCCGCCGCGCCTCGCTCGTCGTCGCCGGCGTGTTGCAGGCTGCGGGCTACGCGCTCTGGATCTCCCTTCCCGGTTTCGCCGGTTTCGCCGCCGGTTTCGTCCTGTGGGGGCTCGGCGGGTCGCTCGTCTCGGGCGCGCAGGAGGCCCTGCTCTACGACGGGCTCGACGCCGTCGGGGCCGCGGGGCACTACGCATTCGTCCAGGGACGGGTGGCCGCCGCCGGCCTGATCAGCCAGCTCCCTGCGGCGGGCGCGGCGACCGTCCTGTTCGCGATCGGCGGATACCCGCTGGTCGGGTGGGTCAGCGTGGGGATGTGCCTGGCGGCGGCGGCGCTGGCGTCCCGGTTGCCGGAGCCGCCCCGCGGCTCACCGGACGGCTCACCGGATATCGATGACCTCGGATACCTCGCGACGCTGCGCGACGGCGTCGCCGAGGCCGCCTCCAGCCCTGCCCTGCGCGGGATCCTGCTCGCGGCCGCCGTCGTCGGCGGGCTGGACGCCGTCGACGAGTACTTCCCGATCCTCGCCGAGGCCTCCGGCGTCCCGGTGGACGCCGTCCCGCTCGCGATGCTGCCGATCGTGCTGGCCGGATCGATCGGCGCGGCGCTCGGTGGGCGGGCCAACCAGCTGCGTCCGTGGGCACTCGGAGTGCTGGCGGCGGCGTCGATGCTGCTGTTCGGGGCGGGGGTGCTGCTGTCGAGCGTGCTCGGGGTGGCGCTGTTCTACGGCCTCTACCGGGTCGTGCTGGTGGTGGTCGACACCCGGCTGCAGGAGCGCATCGCGGGATCGTCGCGCGCGACCGTGACCTCGGTCGCGGGCCTGGGCGTGGAGATCGCGGGTCTGGGCGTCTTCGCGGCCTGGGCGGGGGGCGGGGGGCTCCTGGTGGCGGCGGTGTGGCTGCTGATCTCCCTGACCCTTCCCCGCTTGCTCCGCCCACACCTCGCGCACCCGTCCGACCCGGTGCGCGAGTAGTGCCCCCCGCGCACGCAGACCATGACTCGCGCGCGCTGACGTACCGACTCGCGCGCGCTTTCGTACCGACTCGCGGGGGTGTCAGCTGATCAGGAGGCGCGGGGTCCAGCGGCGGGGCGGGGGCTCGGCGTGCTCGCGGACCAGGCGGCGGGCCGCCTCGATGTTCGGGGGCGCCGGGACGTCGGGGAGCAGGCTCGTGATCATCCGCAGGCTGCGGAGGGCGGCCGTGGCGCCGAGGTCCGTGGTCGCGACGGCGGGCAGGCCGTAGAGGCGCCGGGCCCAGCGGGGAAGGGTGGCCATCGACAGGGTCGCGATCGCGGGGATGGCCAGCTTGATCTGCGTCGGGGCGTCGCCGCGCGGGGCGAACAGGTTGCCGACGGCCTTCCGCGCCTCGTCGGTCATCGCCAGCTCGGGGCGGACGCTCTCCAGGTACTCGCGCATCCCGCGGCGCGTCGACGGCGCGTCGTCCAGCCCGATCACGTGCGCGGCCCGGACGCTCTCGGCGAGGTACTGCTCCACACCGGCGTCGTCGAGCAGGCCGGCGCGGCGGGCGATCTGCGCGTAGGAGTCGATCTCCGTGGCGTGCACCCACAGCAGGTGGGACGGGTGGTCGAGGCGGAAGGTGTGGCCGGTGTCCGGGTCGAAGCCGCGCAGCGACGCGTGCAGCTTCCGCACCCGTGACGCGACGCGCTCGACGTCGGCGGTCGCCCCGAACGTCCGCACCCCGACGTACTCCACGGTGCGCTGGAAGCGCGACCACGCCTTGCGGGGGTCGAACAGCGCCGAGTTCTGGTAGGTGCCACGCATGACCCGCGGGTGCAGCGACTGGAGCAGCAGGGCCCGGAACCCGCCGGCCCACATGACCGGCTCGAGGTGTACCCGCCAGGTCACGGAATCGGGCCCGAACAGGCCGTGATCGTGCGTCATCGTTCTACTGTGCGCCCCCGCCGCCGGACGCGCGACCGGGCTACGGTCGAGGCCATGGACGAGCTCGCGGTGCCCGGAGCCCGCTTGCACACCGAGGTGCGGGGCGAGGGCCCGGTGCTGCTGCTCATCCACGGCGGCAACGGCGGCAAGGCCTCCTACGACGGGATCGCCGGGCCGTTGGCCCCGGCCGAGTTCGCGTCCCAGCTCGGGGACCTGCTGCTCAGATCGGGTCGGTGAGGAACGCCGTCGCCGCCGCGGCCAGGAACGCCGGATCCTCGACGCCGCACAGCTCCCGCGCGGAGTGCATCGACAGCACCGGGATCCCGACGTCGACGGTGCGGATGCCCAGCCGCGTCGCCGTGATCGGCCCGACCGTCGAGCCGCACGGCACCGTGTTCCTCCCGACGAACACCTGCGTCGGCACGCCCGCGTCGCGGCACGCCCGGTACCAGGCGGCGGCGCCCGGCGCGTCGGTGGCGTAGCGCTGGTTGGCGTTGACCTTCAGCGCCGGGCCCCGGTTGGGCAGCGTCCGGTGCTCGGGCTCGTGCAGCTCCAGGTAGTTCGGGTGGGCGGCGTGGGTGACGTCGACCGACAGGCAGCGCGACGCCGCGAACACCGGCCCGCGGGCGTCGAACCCGCCGGCGAGCCGGGTGAGGACGGTCTCCAGCAGCGGGCCCGCCGCCCCCGTGGCGGAGTTGCTGCCGATCTCCTCGTGGTCGAAGCCGACGAACACGGGGATCACGTCCGTGCCACGAGCGGCCAACAGGGCGGTGATGCCCGCGTGCACGGACGCGAGGTTGTCCAGGCGGGGCGCCGCGAGCAGGTCGGCGTCCGCACCGAGCCGGGCGGGCGGGGTGAGGTCGTGCACGACGAGGTCGTGGGCGGCGATCTCGTGGGCGTCGATGCCCACCTCGGCGGCCAGGAACTCCAGCAGGTCGCCCTCCGCGGGCGCGCCGAGCCCCCAGATCGGCAGCAGGTGCTGCTGGGCGTCCAGTTTCAGGCCCTGGTTGACGCTCCGGTCCAGGTGGATCGCCAGCTGCGGGACGCGCAGCAGCGGACGGTCGACGTTCACCAGCACCGTCGACCCGTCGTAGAGCGCGAGGCGCCCGGCCAGGCCCAGGTCGCGGTCGAGCCAGGAGTTCCACAGCGCCCCGCCGTAGATCTCGACGCCCACCTGCCGCCAGCCGCCGCGACCGGCGTCCGGGTTCGGCTTGACCTTCAAGGTCGGGGAGTCGGTGTGGGCGAGGAACGCGCGCAGCGGCGCCGGCCCGGACGGCGCGGACCAGGCGACCACCGTGCCGTCGCGCACGAGGTAGCCGTCACCGGCGTCGTCAGGATTCCGCCTCCCCGGGAGGAGGCGCGTCGGCGGCTCCTCGACGAACCCGGCCGCCTCCAGGCGCCGGACGGCCTCCGCCACGGCGTGGTACGGCGTGGGCGACGCCGAGATGAAGTCGCCGAGATCCTGCACGAGATCGCTCATCGGGTGCATCCTCCCCCCTATGTACGACGTGGTGATCGTCGGCGGGGGCTCGGCGGGCTGCGCACTCGCGGGCCGGCTCACGGGCCGGCGCGTGCTGCTGCTGGAGGCGGGCCCACTGGAGCTCCTGCCCGAGCAGCGCGACGCCGCATCCCTCGCCGCCACCGCACCCCGCCACCCCCGGAACTGGGGCTACGCGGCCGAGCTGCGCCCCGGCAACACCCACATCGTGCCGCGCGGAAAGGGACTGGGCGGTTCCAGCGCGATCAACGGGGCCAACTGGACCCGGGCCACGCCCGCCGACGCCGACGGCTGGGGCGTCCCGGGCTGGACCTACGCCGAGCTGCTGCCCTACTACCTGCGCTCCGAGCACGACCTCGACATGCACGGCCCGACGCACGGCGACTGCGGGCCCGTCCCGGTCCGGCGTCCGGCGGGGACGCTGCGCCATCCCTCCGCCGACCGGTTCCTGGAGGCCGCGGCCCTGCTGGGGTTTCCCGAGGAACCCGACAAGAACGGCGGCGGCCGGCCCGGGGCGGGCCTCGTCCCGTCGAACTCCCGCGACGGCGTCCGGATCGACGCCGCCACGGCCTACCTGTCCACGCAGCGGCCGGGGCTGACGATCCGGGGGCTCGCGCCCGTCGCCCGCGTGCTCGTGGACGGCGGGCGGGCCCACGGTGTGGAGCTGCGGAGCGGGGAGAGGATCGAGGCGGGTGAGGTCGTGCTGTGCGCGGGGTCGGTCGCCACCCCGCAGGTCCTGCTGCGCTCGGGCATCGGGCCGGGCGGCGCGGTCGCCGACCTGGCCGGGGTGGGCCGCGGCTGGTCCGACCACCCCGCCGTCTTCCTCCCGTTCGCCGACGTCGACCCCCAGGCCCACCCGCACGCACCCAACAGCCAGGTCGCGCTGAACCTCGACTGCGGCGCCGACCCGGCGGGCGACGCCGAGGTGCTGCTGTTCGTCCGCCCGTTCGTGCCCGGCGGCGACCTCCACCTGATGTGCGCGCTGCAGGCGCCGGACAGCCGCGGCACGATCGACGTCGTCGCCGACGACCCCCGCCCCCGCATCTCCTACGGCTACCTGCGCACCGAGTACGACCGCAGGCGGCTGCGGCACGCGATCCGCACCGCCGCCGAACTGCTGCGTGCCGGGCTCGGCACCCGCACCGCCCCCGACGGCGACGTGCTCGGCAACGACCGCGCGCTGGACGGCTGGATCGCCGAGAACCTGACGACGGCGGTGCACCTCTGCGGCAGCGCCGCGATCGGCTCGGTGGTGGACGCGCAACTGCGCGTGTTCGGCGTGGCGGGGCTGCGGGTCGCCGACACGTCCGTGCTCCCGACCGTCCCGCGCCGCGGTCCGTCCGCCACGGCCGTCGCGATCGGGGAGAAGGCGTCGGACCTGGTCCGGGCCGGCTGACGTCGCCCGTGCGCGCCCGCCCGGCGCAGCACCGGCCGGCGCCCGTCGCCGTCCGGGACCACCGCCGCGACCCGGCCCGCACCTGATCCGCCGACCTATGCTCGCCCACGTGAACCCGTTCCTCGCGCCCAGCCCGCTCCCTCATCGGTTCCCCGACTTCGACGCGATCCGCGAGGAGCACTTCCTGCCGGCGTTCGCCGAGGGGATGACCCAGCAGCGGGCCGAGGTCGACGCGATCACGGGTGACCCCGCCCCGCCGTCGTTCGAGAACACGATCGTCGCCCTGGAGC
>JBBQEF010000064.1:0-19767 GCA_038320445.1 Mycobacteriales bacterium | reverse complement strand
GTCCCCGAGAGGTGCGCCGGCACGCCCGCCGGCAGGTGCAGCTGCCGGGCGTACCAGTACACGACGCTGCCGACGTCGACCGCGACCTGCGCGTCGGGCGGCAGCTGCCTGCTCAGCGCGGCCACCGCGCGTTCCGGGTTGACCGGTCGGGCCGGTGTCAGCGCCCGCCGCTCGCGGATCGTGTGCCACCGCGCGACCTGCTCCTCCACCTCGGCGCGCCACGTCCCGGGCGGGCGCTGCGGCAGCCGCTCCAGCAGGGCCGCGAGCGTGCCCGCGGCGTCGCCGACCAGACCGACCTCCACCGGGTACCGGTTGCCGATGACCCGGCCGTCGATGTCGATCTGCACCGCCCTGGCGTTCCCGGGCGGCGGATAGAACTCGGTCCACGGGTCGTTCGAGCCGACGATCAGCAGGGTGTCGCACCCGCCGAGCAGGTGCCCGCTGGCCGTCGTGCCCAGGTGGCCCATCACGCCGGCGACGAACGGCAGCGTGTCGTCCACGTAGGGCTTGCCGAGCAGGCTGGTCGCGATCCCGGCCCCGAGCCGCTCGGCGACGGCGACCACCTCGGCGCGGGCGTTCCGCGCGCCCTGGCCCACCAGCAGCGCCACCTTGCTCCCGTCGCCCAGCACCCGCACCGCCGCGGCCAGGTCGTCCTCGCGGGGCGCGACCTCCGGCGTGCGCCAGACCGGCGCGGTGACGACCACGCCGTGGGCCTGCGCGGGCTCCGGTGCGGGCTCCTGGGACACGTCGTGCGGCAGCACCACCACGCAGGGCGAGCGGGTGGCCAGCGCGGTCCGGAACGCCCGGTCGAGCACCATCCCGGCCTGTTCCGGGCTGTTGACCTGCTGCGCGAACTGCGGTGCCACGTCCTGCACGAGTGAGAGCAGGTTGATCTCCTGCATGTATCCGGACCCCAGCACCGTCCGCTCCTGCTGGCCGACGATCGCGACCACCGGCACGCCGTCCAGCTTGGCGTCGTAGAGGCCGTTGAGCAGGTGCACCGCGCCCGGCCCCTGCGTCGACACGACGACGCCCACCCCGCCGGTGTACTTGGCGTGCCCGACCGCCATGAACGCCGCGTTCTCCTCGTGGCGGGCCTGGACGAACTCGATGTCGTCCGCCGCCCGGCGCAGCGCGCCCATCACGGCGTTGATGCCGTCGCCGCTGTAGCCGAAGATCCTCGCCACCCCCCAGGCCTTCAGCCGGGCCACGACCAGGTCGGCCACGAGCGCGGGCTGGTGCAGGTAGGCAGGCGAAGCGGTCATGTCGGCGGCATACCCGCTGCGTCGCCCGATATGCCACGCGGCGTGCTCATCCTGCGGGTGGTTCCCGGGTCTCCTGCGCGTCGTCGTGCAGGGCCAGCAGGAGGTCGGCCAGCCCGCCGCGCGCCCGGCCCGCGGTGCGGGCGCTCGTCCTCACCTGCAGCCCGGTGGGCTGCGCGAGCGGGTAGCCGGCCCGCGACAACGCCGCCCACAGCCCGTGATCCTCCCCCGGACCGTCGGTGGGAAAGCCGCCGACGGCCAGGTAGGCGTCCCCCCGGACGCCCAGGTTCGCCCCGTAGACGTGCTGATGGAGCGGCCCGTCGAGGAGATCGCGCACGAGCTCGTCGTGGCGGCGCGCCGCCGCCGGGGACAGCAGGCCGGGGTCGGCGAGAGCCGCCATCCCGGCGACGCCGGCGACGCCGGTGGCGGCCATGCGCACGTGCTGCAGCGCCCAGTCCGCGGGCACGGTCGTGTCGGCGTCGGTGTTGAGCACCCACACGTGCTCCGGACCCAGCGGCGCCAGCCGGGCCAGCGCGTCCCGGACGCCGAGATCCCGCAGCGCCCCCACGCCGGAGCCGGCCACGATGTGCGTGGGCCCGTTCGACGTCGGTGATCCCCCACCGCGCCGGTGTCCGACGGGGCCGACGGGGAGCGACACGGCCCCCGGCCACTCCGCCAGCCGCGCCCGGACGCGCTCGGGCGTGCGGTCCGAGCACCGGTCCAGCACGACGGCGACCGCAGCGGGGACGTCCGGGGGCAGCTGCCGGAGGGCGGCGTCGACGCTGTCCAGGCACGCCGTGACGAGTTCCTGCTCGTCACGTGCCGGGACGACGACGGCCACCGCGCGAGGGGGGCTCAGTAACCGCATCGCAGCACGTGCACCAGGAACTGTTCGTCGGTGTGCTCGACCAGCGGCTCGAACTCGGGCCGCGCGAGCAGCAGCGCGTGGGTGGCCGCCGCGTCGCGCGGAGCCTCCGCGGGCCAGCCGCGCCAGTGCACGACCACCACGTCGGCACCCGGTCCGAGCGCGGCGAGGGTGCGGTCCAGCGTGGCGGCGACCGTGGCGTCGTCGAGGTAGTAGAGGACCTCGCTGAAGACGGCGAGATCGAGCGGCCCCTCGGGCACGCTGTCCGGCAACGCCGCCTGCTCGACGCGGACACCGGGCAGGTCCCGTCCACGGGCCCGGTCGACGGCGGCGGACACCGGGTCCGAGGCGTCGACGAGGTCGCACCGCTGCGCCAGCTCCGCGGTGAGCTCGCCCGCCCCGCAACCCGGCTCGAACGCGTGGCGGTAGCGCTCCCGCGGCAGGGCCGCCATCACGACGGCGCGCTTGCGCGTCTCGTACCAGGAGTCCGCGTTCCACGGGTCACCGGCGGCGTACAGCTCGGTGAACCGGCCGACCGGCGCCGAGGCCACCCGAGGTTCGCGGAACAGCAGTTCCATGGGGCGGTCGACGTGGTCCAGCAGGCCCGCGGCGAGCACCGGGGGCGACCCGTCGGGACCGGGTCCCACCTGTGAGCGGTAGCACGCCACCGCGGCCGCCCGGGAGGCCCGCGCGCCGGCGTCGAGCGGCAGCTGGCGGGCGCGGTCCCAGGGCACCGACGGGTCGGCCGGGTCGGTCCAGGCCCACATCCAGACCGGGTACGACCAGCCGTGCGCGGTGACGGGCGCCGCGGCCGCCGCGGCCAGCCCGGCCGCGCGGTGGTCGGGGTGCGGGTCACCGGGCCACGGGGCGAGGTAGGCACCGGCCCCGTCCATCAGGGGGACCAGCGCATCCCGCAGCGACGCCTGGTGTGCCGCGAGGCCCGAGTCGGGCAGACCCAGCCAGGTCACCGGCACGGCACCCAGCCCCTGCGCGCGCATCGCGGCCGCGAGCTCGGCGCGCCGGACCCCGGCCAGCTCGCAGCGCGCCGCGGCGTCGAGAGCCGGATACGCGGCCTCACCGTCGGTCGCGACGACCAGGGCCAGCTCCACCCCCGCCGCGGCCAGCGCGCGCAGGACGCCGCCCGCGCCGAGCGTCTCGTCGTCGGGATGGGCGGCGACGACCACCACCCGGTCGAACGTCGCCGGGTCGAAGGCCGCCGGCCGTTGCCGCTCGACGGCGCGGGCCCACTCGGCGGGCGGGGTGATCCGGCGCGGCGGTGCGTCGCTCATCGGGCGGCCAGCACGGCGAAGCCGAGCGCGGCGTGGTCGCGTTCCCCGTGGTGCTGCCGCACGTACATGCCGAGGTCGGCGATCGTGCGGGAGAGCTGGGCGTCACGGCTGAGCGGGCCGGGGCCGACCATCCGCGGCACCCGGTCCAGCACCTCCCGCACCACCCGCTCGACGACGGACCGGACCTGGGCCACCCGCAGCGCGTGATCACCCGACGGGTCGGCGTCGACCGCGGTCGCCGTCCGGTGCAGCAGCGCGTCCGCCGCCTCCAGCAGCGCGTTCAGCTCGCCGAGGTGGGACAGCTGGTGGGCATCCGGCTTCTCGGGGAGGTGCGTGACGGCACGCTCCAGCACGCCTGCCGCGCCGCCCCACCACACCGCCGCGACCCCGCCGCCGCCTGCGCTGAAGCCGGCCCTCCTGACGTACCACTCACGGGGGCCGACGATGTCGACCGACCGCACCGCCATGGCGGTGAAGTACACGTCCAGCGTGTCGGCGCCGGCCATCGCCGCGGCCTGCCACGAGTCGGGATCGGGCCGGGCCCACGGCAGCTCGACGGCCACGTCGACCAGGATCCGCCCGTCGCCGTCGGGGTGGTCGGCGACCACGAGTGCCCGGTCGACGAGGTGCGCCCCCGAGCAGAAGCCGACCGTGCCCTCGAGGGCGAAGTTCCCGCCCGCCCGGCGCACGCGCGCCCCCCGTCCGTGCGGGCGTGCGGCCCATACCCCGTAGAGGCAGGACCGGTCCGCGGTGCGCCCTGCCTCGGCCAGTATCGCGACCGCGTCGGTGTGCCCCTCGGCGAGCCGGGCCAGTGCGAGATCACGGCGGCCCCAGGACGCGAGCGCCGCCCATCGCCCCGGGGTGTCCCCGGAACCGGGCAGGGGGATGTCGAACGCTCCGGCGGCCAGCATCGTGGCCAGCTCGGTCTCCATGGGAGGGTTGGCCGGCGTCCGGATCATGGTCACGCCCCCGGGTTCCCCGAACGAGCGGTTCCAACCCCTGGTTCGAACCACGGGACAACGGGTATGCCACCCTGTCCCACCACTCTCGCTCCCCAAAGGACAGAAACTTGATCATCCTCGGCGTCATCCTGTTGGTCATCGGCTACTTCGCCGGTATCAGCCTGCTCTACTACATCGGCGGTCTCCTGCTCATCATCGGCGTCGTCCTGCTCATCCTCGGCCGCACCGGGCGTGCCGTCGGAGGCCGCTCCAACTGGTTCTGACCTCGCGACGGCCACACCCGGACGGGGACACCTGCCGGGTGTGGCCGTCGAGGCGGACCGGGCTCCCGTCCCTCCCTCCTCGGACGCAGCCCTACCCCCGCGCCGCCTCCGCTGTTCGCTCCGTGCGGCGGGGTGAGCTGCGCGGCTACACCCGTCCCTCTACGCCTGAGCAGGTCCGGCTGAGCAGGCTCTACCGCGCCTGGATCGGCAGTCGGGTGGGCCGGCTGGATGCCACCACGGCGGCGCGGCTCGACGGGGCCCTCCGGGCGGCTCTCGATCTCTGAGGTTCCGTCCTGGTGGCCGGGACAACGCCCGGGAAACAGACACGTGGTGAGGTAATACCGCCTACTCACGGGTAACCGCCGTTTCCCGTGCCACGCTCGTCCCATGTCGGATCAAGGGGTACGGGCACATGTGGCCACGCCGGTAGCGGTGAGATCGATGCTGTGGAACTCCACGGTCGCCTACGTGCTGGCGCAGACCGTCGTCATCGTGCTCCACGAAGGCGCCCATACCGTTGCGGGACGGCTCCTGGGCTACGGCGCGACACAGTTCACCGGGCAGGTCCGGTTCACGCCTGAGCCGACGACAACCTCCGCCGTGGTGACGATCGCCATGGCCGGGCCGCTGTTCAGCCTTGCCAGCGGCCTCGTCGCGATGTGGTTCCGCCCGTTCAGGGGGCACGGCTTCGCCCAGCTGCTGTGGATCTGGATGGCATTCCTCAGCGCCGAGGAGGGGTTCGGCTACTTCTTCATCGCACCCGTCATCACGGCCGGAGACACCGGAACCGCCCTGGCCGCCCTGGCCGCTCCGGGCTGGGTGGGCTGGGCCTGCTTCGCGGTGGGCGTCGCCGGGCTGATCTTCCTCGCCCGGCAGTTCGCGGTCCGCGGAGCGCGCCACACCCGGGACCTCTACGAGATGCGGGCCTTCTGCTACTACCCCTGGATCATCGGCACGGTCAGCGTCGTCCTGCTCGCCGCGCTCTACCTCGCGCTCACTGCGGGAACCCCGCCCGACGCCGCGTTCGCCATCCTCATCGGCACGGCCTCCCTCGGGGTCTTCGCGCCGATGGCCATGATCTGGTGGGACAAGGTCTCCCCCGAGAAGGAGCTGCTCGAGCTGCGCCTGCCACGGGCGGGCCTCGTCGCACTCGCCCTCCTCGTCCTCGTCAACGCCCTCGTGCTGACCCGGGGTCTGCAGATCGGCTGACCGGCTCGCGGTCGCCGGCGCCCGGCGGGCCGCCGGCGAACCCGTGGCAGCCTCGGGACGCCGGTTCCGGCACCTTCTCGCGGTGCGAGGGTACGGTGCGACCCCGCCCTTCCCCAGACCCTCAGCCGCCCGGAGGCGCCCATGCCATGGCCGAGGGCGTGGGGTCCCGTGCACCCGGTGATCAATCCGGTGGCCGTGAAGCTCGCGGGGCGACTCGGCAGCCTCGTCGACCTCGAGCACGTCGGCAGGAGGTCAGGCGCCACCCGTCACACGCCGGTGCGCGCCTTTCGACGCGGTGATCGTGTGGTCGTCTGCGCCAACTTCGGGCAGGAAGCCGACTGGGTCAAGAACGTCCGGGCCGCTGGTCATGCCCACATGCGCCTCAGGGGTGGGGGACACCCCCGACCACCACAGCCTGGCGTTCGTGACGGCGGTGGCGTGTGCGACCGCGCCGCGGACCACACGGGCTCGCCGTCGCCGTCGAGTTCCCGGACGTCACGGCCGCGGAGGCGCGGGCCGCGCGCGCACCGTCAGCAACAGGCGATGAGCCGTGATGACGATCGTGAGCCAGCCCAGGCCCAGAGCCCAGGCCACGAGGACGTCGGTCGGCCAGTGGTGGCCGAGGTACACGCGGCTCGCCCCCACCAGGAGCGCGAACACGACAGCCAGCACGATCGTGAGGGTGCGGGTCCGCCTCCGGTGCTGCCGACGGACGAGGAGGTAGGCCACCACGCCGGCCAACACGGTGGCGTTGAGGGTGTGGCCGCTCGGGAAGGACGCGCTCAGCTCGTAGGGCGGCACCGCGTCGGCGAGCGGCGGTCGTACCCTCCCGACGACCGCCTTGCCGACGACGGTGAGGGTCAGCGAGCCCGCGGCCGCGACGGCGACGAGCAGCAGCGGCATCCACTGGCGCCACGCCAGCGCGAGGCCGACCGCCACGGCGGCGGCCAACAGCGGCATGCCGACCGGACCGGCGATGCTGCTGTACGCGGCGACCACGGCGTTGCCGACCGGCGTGCGCAAGCCCTTGACGGCTTCCAGCACCGGGCGGTCGAGCAGGGCCACCCCGTCGCCTTCGGCCACCGAGTCGTAGACGCCGCCGGCGAGAGCTGTGAGCCCGGACGCCACCGCGAGCCCAGCGACCAGCACCAACCCGATCAGGGCGGGTGGAGTCAGGTGCCTGCGGTGGCGCAGGGCATGGCCGGCCAGGAAGGCCCCGACGGCGGTCTCCCACCGCGTGAGGTCGCGGTCGCCGACGAAGCGTTGGTCCGGCCGCTCCTGCAGGGCCCGCGCCACGATCGGTTCCTCCGCGGGAGGCTGCGTCGTCATCCCGTCAGCATCCGGCAACAGCGCCGCGGGCGATACTTCGCGCGCCGGACCTCAGGCCTTGACCGGCAACACCAACCGCGATCCGACGGGCTGGACCGCCCGCCGGGACGGCTTCCTGGCCGTGGAGCTGGTCGGGTTCTCGCCGGTGCCGAGGTTGCGCTCCCACCGCGGGAACGAGCCGCCGGCCACGAGCAGCCGGATCCGGCTGCCCGCGGCGAACCGGTGGGCGACCGCGTCCAGCTCCAGCCGCAGGACACCGTCGGCCCGGTCGGGGTCGAGCCGGACGAAGCCGTCGGACACGTTGCGCGAACGACCCTTGGCGTCCACCTCGCTGACTCGGACGAACACGTCCGCGTGCGGGTTGTCGCTGGTGTGTGCGAGCTCCACCACGGGTACGCCGACGATCTCCAGCGGCGCGGTCAGCGGGGTGGTCGTGAAGCCGAGGACGTCCTTGCGCCGGGCGAGAGCGGTGTCGTCGCGGTAACCGCCCGTGGTGGCCAGCAACCGGCCGCCGAGTGTCGGGGTCGGGTCGTCCGGGTCGTAGGTGAACGACACCGGCTCCGTGGCTCCGGACGCCGGCTCGTTGCGCAGGGCCCCGTCGGCGTGCAGGTGCAGCACCTGCTCGATGACGGCGGGCGGCCACTCGGGCAGCTCACGCCACTCCTGCACCCCGGTGACGAACACGCGTACCGGCGACCACCGCAGCCGCGAGCCGGTACCGGTGAGGTGCTCGGCGAGCCAGTCCAGGCCCTCCCGGGCCAGCAGTGGGCCACCCTTGCGCACGAGGTCGACGTGCGTCCACGGCCCCACGGTCAGCGCCACATCGAGGCCGCGGCCGTGCAGGTGGGCGTACTGCTCCAGCGTCTGCTGCAGGAACAGGTCCTGCCAACCGGTCTGCAGCAGCACCGGCACCTGCACCCGGTCCAGCGCCGCGCCCAGCTGCATCGGCGACCAGAACGGATCGGCCAGATCACGTCGCGAGACCCAGTCGCGGTACCAGGGAGCGTTGCCCTCGCACAACCGCTCCCCCGCCTCGACGAGCGGCAACCCCGCCATCGCCGACGCCTGGCGGCGGGTGGCGGTGACTGCGCGCAGCTGGGAGCGCAGCAGGCCGAACTTCTCCTGGTGGGAGACCATTTCGCTCCAACCCAGGAAGTCGTTCAGGTTGAACGCGCCGCCGTGGTAGGCCGAGCGGCTGAAGTCGTGCGGGCCGACCTGGATGATCGCGGCAGCCAGCTCCGGTGGCGGGTCCATCAACAGCGCCCACTGGGTGAATCCCAGGTAGGAGGCCCCTACGGTGGCGAACCGGCCGCCGAACCACGGCTGCTTGCGCAGCCAGGCGACCGTGTCCGACCCGTCGTCGACCTCGTGGACCATCGGCTCGAACCTGCCGCCCGAGCCGAACGTGCCCCGGCACCGGGCCAGCACGACGTGGTGGCCACCGGCGATGTAGGGGCCGGCGAAGAACGCCGCGAGCAGCGCGCTCGCCCCGTACGGCGACCGGATCAGCACCGTGCCCGCAGCGTCGCCGCGGGGGGCGTAGTGATCGGCGAGCAGCTCCACCCCGTCCCGCATGGGGATCGGGACGTCCCTGGTCACGGTGCTGCCCGCGTAACCACCACGCGCGGCGAGCAGCCTTCCCAGCAGGGCGTCGATGGCGGGACGGCGCCCGACGCCGGTGTCGGCGGCGGATGTCGAGGTCGTGGTCACGGGGACCTCCAGGTCGAGGACGAGACGGCCAGCCTCATCGACAGTCGCCCGCGCGTCGAGCCGGACCGCCCGATCTTACCGAGCGGCTCGCTCGGCCAGATCTCGCAGGAATCGCGGGACCGGCGGGCTGTCGGCCAGGTGGTGCGTTCGGGCGTCAGGACGCCGGCCGGCCGCCGCCGGGCACGGAGGGCGCCGGTGCCGGCCGTCCCGCTGCTCGGTGGACGGCTGCGGCGATCCGCACGAACGAGCGGACCAGCGGGGACGGGTTGCCCTGGTTCCAGGCGATCACGAGTTCGCTGGCGGGCATGTCGATCAGCAGGACTGCGGTGAGGCCGTCGGGCAGGTCGTGGCCCAGCGGCGTCAGCCCGACCGTGCCGTTCCAGAGCACCGCCTGCAGGCACTCGTGCACGGTGCGGACCAGGGGCCCTTCGCGTGGCGGGGCGCCGGGCGTGGTGGCGTTCCAGTAGGCGCCAGATCGGGTCGGCGCTCTCGGGCATCTGGAACCACCGGCGGTCGGCGATCTCGTGCAGGTGCAGGACCTCGCGGCCGGCGAGCGGGTCGTCGGCGCGCAGGACCACGCCGACCGGGTCGCGACGGAGCACGTGGGTGGCGATGCCGGTGTGGTCGAACGGGGCGCGGGTGAGGGCGACGTCGACCAGGCCGGCTCGGAGCCCGGTGCTGGGGTCTGTCAGGTCCGCCTCCCTGATCACGATCCGGACCTCGGGATGCCGCAGGCGGAAGGCGGCGGCCAGCTCCGTTCCGGCCTCGGCGGCGCTGTCGGCGAGCGTCCCGATGGTCAAGGTGGCGGCACCGGCCGTGGCGGCCACCCGGGCGCGCGCGAGGTCGGCCTGCGCCAGCAGGGCGCAGGCCTCGGCGTGCAGTGCGGAGCCGGCCGGGGTCAGCGTGACCGCGGTGGAGGAGCGGTGGAGCAGCGCGGCGCCCAGATCGGCCTCGAGCCGTTTGATGGCCCGGCTGAGTGGCGGCTGGGTCATGTGCAGGCGGGCCGCGGCCCTGCCGAAATGCAGCTCCTCGGCGACCGCTACGAAGTAGCGCAGCTCGCGCAGGTCCATGACCTTCGACGATACCCGTCCGGTATCGCCTGCGCGGTTTCGGTATTGGACGGGCGGGTAGCCCGGCCGTGAACTGGGGACATGACCGAACCCGAGATGCCCGCCCCCGTCGTCCGTGCCACAGGTGTGCTGGAGCTGGCCCGCGACCTCGTGGTGATCCCTGACCGGCGGGTGCCGCTGGTCCCGAACATCGGCGTCATCGCAGGCACGCACTCGGTGCTGGTGGTCGAGACGGGGATGGGCCCGGGCAATGCCGAGCGGGTACTGGAGTTCGCGGCCGACTACGCCGGCGGGCGCAGGCTGTACCTGACCACGACCCATTTCCATCCCGAGCACGCCTTCGGGGCGCAGACGTTCGCCGGGGAGGCGACGTTCCTGGTCAACCGCGCCCAGGTCGACGACCTGAGGCTGAAGGGCCCCGGCTACCTGGAGATGTTCAGAGGTCTCGGCGAGCCGGTGGCGCAGCAGCTGGAGGGGGTCCGGCTGGCTGTCCCCGACGTGGTCTACGACGACGCCCACGACCTCGACCTGGGCGGCCGCGTGGTGCAGTTGCGGGCGACCGGCCGCGCGCACAGCAAGGGCGATCAGGTGGTCCTTGTCCCGGACGCCGGGGTGATGTTCACCGGTGACCTGGTCGAGGCGGCCCAGTTCTCGATCTTCCCGTGGTTCCCGCCGCACGACACCGACGTGTCGGGCACCCGCTGGATCACGGTGATGGACCGGCTCGCGGCCGAGCGCCCTCGGGTCGTGGTGCCCGGCCACGGTGACGTCGGCGACCAGCAACTGCTGTCCGACGTCCACGACTACCTCGAACTGCTGCGGGACGAGACCTGGCGGCGGCGGGACTCGGCGATGGCCGAGGCGACCATCGTCGCGGAGGTCTCGGCGTTGATGATCGAGCGGCATCCCGAATGGGTCGGTCGGGAATGGATTCAGCAGGGCGTCGGCTGCCTGTGCTCCGAGCGGGCGGCGTGAGCGAGCCCAGGCGGCGCGAGCGCGGGATCGAGGCGTACGCCCGTTCTTCGCTGCTCGCGGCATACGCCGGTCACCCGCGGGCATCCACCGCGATGGAGGCCGTTCACGCGTTGCTGGGCCCCGCCGGTCGCGCAGACCCGGTGTGATCAGCGATGGCGTCCTGCGGGTGCCCCGCGCGCGGCCGGCGCTGGGGCCCGGGCGGGAACGAGGACAGGGTTGTCCGCAGCGCGTCGAGCGTGTCGAGGACGACCTCGAAGAGTGGCCGGTCGCCGTCCTGGTCGAGCCACTCGTCCAGCGCCACGTACAGCAGGGTGACACTGATCTCGGCCAGCAGCGCCGCGGTCAGGTCCGCGACGCCACGGCTGAGGAAGCCGGCGCGGACCGCCTCCTGCAAGCCGGCCCGCTTGCGCAGGTCACGCTCGCACAGGCTCGCGTCCGACCGCACGATGTCGCGTTTCTGAAGGATCTGCGCCCGGCGCCCCTCGAAGCGGGTCTCGGCGACCGTCCGCAGGCCCTCGACGATCAGCGTCGCCGGGTCGAGGGTGGCCGGCGCGTCGGCCAGGAGCCGGGCCGCGAGGTCGGGGATCTCGTCGCCGGCGAAGAGCACCTCTCGTTTGTCGGCGAAGTGGCGGAAGAAGGTCCGGGTCGTGAGCCCGGCGCGGGCCGTGATCTGCGGCACCGTGGTGGTGGCGAAGCCCTGCTCGACGAACAACTCGACAGCGGCACGCTCGAGGCGCGCTCGCGCGTCCGGCCGCCACCTGCCCACCCGTCGAGTGTAGATGATGACATGCGGTGTCATCGCAGGTACGGTGATGACACCGCATGTCGTCGCCACGACGGCATCACTCGTGGAACGGAGCTCTCCGATGGAGCCCGAGGTCTGGATTCTGGGTGGCACCGGCCGCAGCGGTCGCGTGATCGCCGCGGAGCTGGTGCGAAGGGGCATGTCGCCGGTACTGGTGGGCCGCGACGCCGCCCGCCTGGCGGATGCCCGCGCACAGCTCGGTTCCGGGCGGACCTTGGTCGCCGGCTCGATCGAGGCGGTGAGCCTGGAGATCCGGCGGCAGCAGCCCGCGGTGGTCGTCAACACGGTCGGGCCGTTCGCGACGACCGCCGCGCCGATCATGGCGGCGTGCCTGCCCTGCAGCGATTACATCGACCTGGCCAACGACGTGTCCGCGGTGTCCACCGTGCTCGGCCTGCACGAGACGGCCGGCGCGGCCGGACGCACGCTCGTCACGGGGGCCGGGCTCGGCGTGACGGCTACCGAGAGCATCGTGGTCAAGCTGTGCGAGGGCCGTGCCGTGCCCAGCTTCGTCCGGGTGGACGTGGTGCCGTCGCTGCAGGTCGAGGCGGGATACCTCGGCGAGGCGCTCGCCGCCACCATCGTGGACGGCCTGAGCGACGTCGAGGGCGGGGGCCGCTATGACAGCCGCCGGTACCGTCAGGGGCGCCTGGTTCGGGCGCGGATCGGTGCCGACGCGGTCCGGCTGACCTTGCCGGACGGCTCGGCAGTCACCAGCGCCGGGTTCCCGCTCGGTGAGTTGATCGCGGCCCAGCGGGCCAGCGGGGCACCGTGTGTGATCGCGGCGTCGAGCGAGGCGCCGACGTCCCCGGTCGTCCGGGCGGTGCTGCCGCTGGCGACCGTCCTGCTGGCCGGCGCCCGGGTGCGGGCCTTCGCGAAGCGCCGCCTCGCCCGGGTGAAGGTGAAGGGCCGCGAGCGGCCGCGCGAGCACTCCTGGGGGCATGCCCGCCTGGTGTGGGCGGACGGCAGTCATCGCGAGGGGTGGCTGCGGGTCGGCGAGGCGCAGGCCTTCACCGGCGCGATTCCCGCCGAGGTCGCCTGCCGCCTGCTGGCCGGCCAGGCCCGCCCCGGTGCCTACACCCCGGCGGCCCTGTTCGGCGCGTCCCTCGCCGAGGCCTGTGGCGGGCACTACCTGATCGAGGACGCGGCCGACCACGCGGCGGAGGAACGGCGGTGACCCCGGTTCCGGCTGACCGCCCAGCGGCGCGGCGTCACGCAGCCAAGGTGGTCGTTTCGCTGTGAGGTCGTCCACGGCGCCCGACGCCGGCGCCGGGAGCGGCCCCGCGGGGCGAACCGGCGTCCCCCGCCACGAACACCGTCGGCCCGGCCCCGCCCCGCCGGGCCCCGCAGCACGACCGGCAGTGACGTCCGATCCAACAATCCGAGGAGCACGGGATGACCAGCACGATCACAGCACCCTCCTACGACCTGACGGGCAAGGTCGCCGTTGTCACGGGGGCTGCGCGCGGCATCGGCCACTCGACCGCCACCCTGCTGCGCGAGCGCGGCGCCGCCGTCGTCGTCACCGACCTGTCCGCCACGGTCTCAGACCTCGCCTGCGACGCCGTCGCCGCGCTCATCGGGGACGTCGCGGACGAGGCGTTCGCCCGCCGGACCATGGAGCTCGCCGCAGAGCGCTTCAGCGGGCTCGACATCCTGGTCAACAACGCCGGACGGACGTTGAACAAGCCACTGACCGAGACAACGGTCGAGGAGTACGGCTCGATACTGACCACCAACGCCGGCGGCAACTTCGTACAGGCCCGGGAGGCGTTCCGGGTGATGGCGACGACAGGCGGTGGCGCCATCGTGTCCGTCGCCTCGATCTCCTCGGTCGTCGGGTTCGTGACCCAGGCCGCCTATGCCTCGTCCAAGGGAGCGATCGCCCAGCTCACGAAGGTGATCGCGCTCGAGGGAGGGCCGCTGGGGATCCGCTGCAACGCGGTGCTGCCCGGAGTCGTCGACACAGACATCATGCAGGGAGTCGTCGCGAACGGCCGCGAGATGCTCGCCTCGTTCGGTGACCAGCACCCGCTGGGGCGGATCGGCCGGCCGGGCGAGATCGCCGAGGTGATCGCCTTCCTGGCGTCGCCGGCCTCGAGCTTCATGACCGGAGCCCTGGTCGCCGTCGATGGAGGGTGGACCGCGCAGTGACCGGTTCGTCGCACCGGCAACCGGATCCGGCGCCCCCAGCGTCGCCCCATGGCCGTACCTCGCGGCGCCCGGCCGTGTTCGTGATCGGTGCCGGCCCAGGCGTCGGGGTAGAGACCGCGCGGCAGTTCGCGTGCCGGGGCCACCCGGTCGGACTGGTCGCCCGCAGCCAGGAGCGCCTGCGGGGGCTGCTCGGGGAGCTCGAGAGCGAGGGGATCACGGCGCGGGCGGCAGCGGCCGACATCCGGGACCCCGCAGGCCTGGCGGCCGCCCTGCAGGGCCTGGTCGGCGAGCTGGGCGTCCCCGAGATCGCGTGCTTCTGCCCGCTGCCCGACGTCGCCCGGATCAAACCGGTCCTGCAGACCACGGCCGAGGACCTGATGGCGTCGCTGGACCTGGTCGTAGCAGGGGCGGCCGGCGTCGTCCGGGAACTGGTGCCGATGATGCAGGCGCGGGGCTCGGGTGCCCTGCTGTTCACCACGGGCAGCGCCGGGGTCGACCCCAGCCCGGAGCGGGCGAGCTCCGCGGTGAGCACGATCGCCGCCACCTCCTACATCGCGCTGCTGCGGGAGGCACTGGCGCCTCGGGGGATCCTGGTCGCCCAGGTCGTGATCCGGGGCGGGATCGGACCGACCATGAAGCACCGGGCCACCGACATCGCCGAGCGCGTCTGGGAGCAGTACGACCGGCCCGCAGACACCGGGCTCACGATCATCGGCTGAGCCCTGTCCACCGAGATGCCCGCCGCGGCGCAGGCTCCGCCTGGTCTGCTCCCAAAGGAGGTCGCACTGGCGGCAACGAAGGCTCGCAGTACATCCTGGACGTGGCGGGCGCTTGCTCGGTGGAGAGTCTCCGGACGGGTCAGGACATCGATGGATCTGCCTGACGCCGACGTCGGTGAGCTCACGCGGGACGACGTCGGCGGGGGCGGGGGTGGTGTAGGCGGGCAGCAGGGCGAGCGCCGCGCCGGAGGCGACGGCCGCGGCGACGGTGAGCTCGTTGATTCGGTGGGCAACGGTCAGCGGCCGGCCCGCGGCGGCGACGACCAACTCCAGGGTCGGTTGCAGCGGGTATCGGTCGTGCGCGCTGATCCACTGGTCGGAGAACAGCTGCGACGCCGGTCCCACACACGCGCGCAGCCACCGGGCCCAGCCCGAGCAGCAGGCGGGGTGGCGGTGACCGCCGAGCAGGAGGCCGACCGGCGCCTCTCGGAGCTACCGGCCGGGCGTGCCGTGCTGATCGGGGCGGCCCAGATCGCCGCGCTGGCGCCCGGCATCGGGATGCTGGCAACGCTGCGCCGGGAGCATCCGGTGTTGGCGGTGCGCCCGGAGCGGGAGCAGCTCCTGGTGGCGGCGTTGCTGGCCACCTACCGCTCGGTCCGCACACGGCGCGCCTACGCCGGGGACCTCGCCGACTGGCTGGGCTGGCTGCATACGGCCGAGCTCGACCCGCTACAGGCCCGGCGGGTGCACGTGGATCTCCGGGTGCGCGGCCTGCTCGACGCCGGCGCCGCGGCCTCGTCCACCGCACGCCGGCTCTCGGCACTGTCCGGGTGGTACCGCCATCTCGCCGAGCACGACCTGGTCGGGGCAAACCCGGTCGCGCCGGTCCGCCGGCCGCGGGTGGACGCCGACCACACCGCCACCGTCGGCCTGGACCGGGACCAGGCCCGCGCGCTGATCGCCGCCGCCGACGCCGGCCCGGCGCGGTTGCGGTCGGCGGCCGCCGTGCGGCTGCTGCTGCACCTCGGGCTACGGGTGGACGAGCTGGCCCGCGCCGACACCGCCGACCTGGGCCATGACCGCGGCCATCGCACGGTGACGGTGACCCGCAAGGGCGTGGTGGCCAGCAGCGGCCCTGGACCGGAATGTGGTGTACACGCTCACCAGCTACCTCGCCTAAATCTGCGCGCTCACCGCGTCGTAGAGCAGGAAGTTGAGGTCGCGGAGTCTGTGCTTGCCAGAGCTACCTGATGTTGCTTCGGGCCTGGATGAGCTTGTTCCGGAAGCGGCTGTCGCGGACCTGCGCTACTGCGCGGCGTCTCGTGTGCAGGCGCAGCGGGAGCCACACGCTCCGCGGCGACCATGCTGCTCGGCTGACGATCTCGGCGGCGTCGGTGATCGTGTCGGCCACCTCGGCGTCGAGTCCTATCCACTGTGGATCGCCACCATGCTCGACTTCGTCGTACCAGCGTGCCGCCTCAACTGCGGCCAATTTCTCCAGAACCGCGGCGCGAGCCGCACGGCGATCCTTGCCTCCTGCGGCCCACTGTCCGATCACCGAGCCAATGCCGAGGACGCCGAGGACCGACACCGCAAGCGGGATAAGGGCGGGAAGGTCGAGCGGCACCGGCCGAAGCTACTACTGCCTCTCCGGCTGGACGGGCAGCTCCAGCTCGCCTCACAGCGTCAGGTGCACGCCGCATCTCGGCCGTCCGGAAACGGCCGACGCCCGCGGCGACCCACCCGGTTCGGACACGGGTTCCGGACGATCACGGCCGGGCGTGTCGCCTGGTCGCGTCGTCGAGGTTCCGGACGTCGGGGAAACGACCAATATCGGCCAGGAGAGCGCCGTCGCCCCGACGTGGCTCGGCTCGATGTGGTGTCAGGCCGGCGAGCTGGGGCCGGGTGCGGTGGCGATGTCCCCGGCGTTCAGGTCGGCACCGCAGGCGCCGCAGGTGAAGTGGGGCTGGACCGGTCCTCCGCAATCGCGGTGCAGGAGCAGGCGGGGCGGTCCGGCGGGTTCGGGGTAATAGGTGTCGCCCCACCACAGCAGGTGCGCGATCACGGGCAGCAGGGCCTGGCCCTTGTCGGTGAGGTGATAGCCGAAGCGTTCGGGGCGCTGCTGGTAGGCGCGGCGTTCGAGGACGCCCTCGCCGGTCAGGTGCCGGAGCCGCTGGGTGAGCACGGTGCGGGTGACCCCGAGGCTCGTCACCAGTTCGTCGAAGCGGTGCCTGCCGAGCATGACGTCGCGCAGCACGAGCAGCGTCCAGCGTTCGCCGATGACCTCGAGCGAGCGCGAGATCGAGCAGACCTGGTCTGTGTAGTCGCGTCCCAACATGATGGAACCAGCCTACGCGACGGGTCGCGTGAAACAACTGCCTGCTCTATCGTCAGTCGTGTGAAGCAACTTACGGTCTCGCGGCGTCGCCGCTGGCAGGTCCTGGCGGTCACGGCCGTCGCCGTCTTCATGAGTTTCCTCGACGTCACGATCGTCAACATCGCGTTCCCGAGCCTGCGGGCGGACTTCGCGGAGACGTCGTTGCCGACCCTGTCCTGGGTGATCAACGGCTACGGGGTCGTGTTCGCCGCCGCACTCATCCCGGCCGGCCGGCTCGCCGACCGGGTCGGGCGCCGCCGGGTGTTCCTCGCCGGCGTCGTCACGTTCATCGTGGCGTCGGCCGCCTGCGGCCTGGCGCCGGACCCGGGCCTGCTGATCGGCGCCCGGGTCGTGCAGGCAGTGGGGGCGGCCGCGGTCGTGCCGACGTCGCTGGCGCTGCTGCTGCCGGAGTTCCCGGTGGCGCAGCGGGCCACCGCCACCGCGATCTGGGGTGCCACCGGTGCCGTCGCCGCCGCGACCGGGCCGGTGCTCGGCGGTGCTCTCGTCGGGTGGGCGGACTGGCGGTGGGTGTTCTTCGTCAACGTCCCGATCGGGCTGCTCGCGCTGGTCCCCGCGCGGCGGTTGTTGAGCGAGAGCCGCGACCCGCGATCGTCGCCGTCCCCGGACTGGTGGGGCGCGGTGTGGCTCGCGTTCGGGGTCGGCGCGCTGGCGCTGGCGATCGTGCAGGGACCGGAGTGGGGCTGGGGCGATCCGCGCACCGTGGCTGCGTTCGTCGCCGCGGCCGTGCTGCTCGCTGCGTTCGTCCGGCGCTGCGCCCGCCATCCGGCCCCGATCGTCGAGCTCGGCCTGTTCCGGGTCCGCTCGTTCGCGGTCGCCAACGCGGGCACGGTGGTCTTTGCCGTGGGCTTCTACGGCCTGCTGCTATGCAACGTGCTGTTCCTGACCGGGGTGTGGCGTCTCGGCATCGGCCTGGCCGGGGCGGCGCTGACCCCCGGCGCGCTCACCGCTGCGTTGGTGGCGCCGTTCGGCGGGCGGCTGGCCGACCGGTTCGGCCAGCGCGTCGTGGCCGTTCCCGGTGGGCTGCTCTTCGCCGCCGGGACGGCGTTCCTGGCCCTGGCCGCGACGCCGGCGCCCGACTACGTCGCCCATTTCCTGCCCGGGGTCCTGCTGACCGGGGCCGGCATCGGTCTGTCGATCTCGTCGTTCGGCTCGGCCGCCGTGGCCGAACTGCCCCGGCAGCGGTTCGCCACCGGCAGCGCCGTCACGGCCACCTTCCGGCAGATCGGTGCCGTGATCGGGATAGCCGTTCTGCTGGCCGTGCTGGAGGACCAGGTCGCGGGCGTCGTACCGGCGTCCTTCTCCACCGCGTGGTGGGTCATGGCCGTGACCGGCGCCGTCGCTGCGGGTTGCGGCGTGGCGCTGGGCCGCGTCCGGGCCCGCGACATCGGCACACCTGCCCTCGCCGAACCGCCGGCCGTGGCGACGTGACCGCGACGTTCCCGCCGAATCCCGCACCGAACATGAGGACGCCCACCGTGACCGAACGCCCTGAATCCGGCATCCGCAACGGCCGCTACTGCGCCGACCTGGGGGACCGCACCGAGATCGTCGTCTTCCTGACCGGCATGCGGATCAACCATCCACTCAGGATCCGCAAGTGGTGGCCGGTCTTCCGTGCCATGGGCGGCATGCTCCGCGAACTGTCCGCCCGGCCCGACTCCGGGCTGCTGAAGCTCTACGTCTGGCCCGGGCGCACCGTCCTCGTCCTGCAGTACTGGGAGTCGTTCGCCAAGCTCGACGGCTTCGCCCGCTCCGTCCAGCAGGCCCACCTGCCGGCCTGGCGCGCCTTCAACACCGCCGTCGCCGACTCGGGCGACGTCGGGATCTGGCACGAGACCTACGCCGTGCCGGCGGATCGGCTGGAGGCCATCCATAACAACATGCCCCCCTTCGGCCTCCTTGCCGCCACCACCGCCGTCCCCGCCACCGGATCGCGGCGCACCGCGAAGAACCGCATGGGCATCACCGACGACGACAGCCCGGACGTGCCTGCGTACTGACCCTCCGCTGCCCCCCGCTGACCCCCACCGCTGACCCCGCCGCCACTTCAACGAGGAGCACCCGTGAACCGACACCGATTCCACGGCCGCTACGGCCCCCGCGCGCTGGTCACCGGCGCCTCCTCCGGCATCGGCCGCGAGATCGCCGTGCAGCTGGCCGAGGCCGGCCTGGACCTGGTCCTGGTCGGCCGCCGCGAGACCGCGCTGCGCGAGCTCGCCGCCGACCTGACCGGGCGGCACGACATCGACGTCCGGGGCCTGCCGATCGACCTCGCCCGCACCGAGGGCGTCGACGAGCTCGTGTCGGCGACGGCCGGCACCGACATCGGCCTGTACGTGGCCGCCGCCGGGTTCGGCACCTCCGGCCCGTTCCTGGCCGCCGACCCGGCGGTGGAGCGGGAGATGCTGCGTCTCAACTGCGAGGCCGTGCTCACCACGAGCCTGGTCTTCGGCCGGCGGATGGCCGACCGCGGCCGCGGCGGGATCATCCTGATGAGCTCGATCGTCGGGTTCCAGGGCATGCCCCGCGCCGCGCACTACGCCGCGACGAAGGCCTACGTCCAGACGCTCGCCGAGGCGCTGCACGTCGAGCTGCGCCCGCACGGCGTGGACGTGCTCGCCGCCGCCCCCGGCCCCACGCACAGCGGTTTCGCCGACCGCGCCGACATGACGATGGGCCGCGCCCTTTCCCCGACCGTGGTGGCCCGCGGCACTCTCGATGCGCTGGGCCGCCGCCCCACCGCGCTGCCGGGCCTGC
>JBBQEF010000063.1:0-20136 GCA_038320445.1 Mycobacteriales bacterium | reverse complement strand
GACGTCCTGGGGCCCGCGCAGCCCGTCGTTCACGGTGGCCCCGGGGCAGGCGAGGTTCAGGACCCGGCTGGGCAGCAGGTGTCCGACCTCGGCGGCGAGGGAGTCGGTGCTGCGGCTGCACGCGCCGTCGTCGGGGCGGGCGTCCGGGCCGGTCGCAGGCACCGCCGGCCCGCCGACGCGCGCGGCGCGGGAGTCGCCGATCACGGCCCCGCCGTAGCCGGAGAGCGGCGGCCCGACCGGTTCGGGGGTGAGGTGGTAGGCGCCCACGATCTGCGCGAGCGACGTGACACCGGACAGGCCGCGCACCGCACCCGTGTACGCCAACGCGCCGGACGTGCACCAGGCGAGGACCGAGACGGTGACGGCGACGGCCGTCATCCCGCCCGCGGCACGGACGCACCGGGCCCAGATCGCGGCGAGCGACTCGGCGGGGTTCTCCCACGGCCCGGCGACCGACCGGCTCTGGCGGCGCAGCACGTACAGCGTCCGCATCCCGGCCGCCACCCCCGACGCGGCGAGGGTGAAGGCGAGCAGCCCGAGCCCGCCCCAGACGAACCAGGTGACGAAGCCCCCGGTCACCGCGCCGACCGCGGCGGCGGCCACCCGCGGGGCCTGCTGCGGGTCGAACACCGCGTCGGAATCGGCGTTGCGCTGCACCGGGCCCATCGTCAGCTGCGGGCGCAGCGGGCCGTAGACCTGCAGGCGGTCCAGGTCGAGCGCGGTGTTGCCGACCTGCACGAGCCGGGCCGGGCCGGCCACCGACGGCGCGGGCAGGCGCGCCCCGACCGTGATGTGCTGGCCGAACGCGTCGACGTCCTGGCCGGGGGTCAGCGCGACCGTGACGGGGATCCCGACGAGCAGGCAGAACGCCACGAGCAGGGCCGTCGGCCCGCGGCGTCGGATCGCGTGGCTCAGCTCGCGGCCCCCCTGGATCGATCCTGACCGCCCCCAGGATGCGGGCCGGGCCGCGGTGGGCGCAACCGCATCAGGGGGATGCGCGGACCGCCAGCAGCGCGATGTCGTCCCCGCGCGGGTCGGGGGAGAAGCGCTCGGCCTCCTCCCGGACCCTCGCCACGAGCTGTGCCGCTCCCGCCGCAGCCGTTGCTCCCGCCGCCGCCAGCAGGCGCTCGGCGCCGAAGTGCTCGGTCCCGCGGCGGCGTTCGGTGACCCCGTCGGTGTAGAGGAGCATCGTGTCGCCCGGTGCGAGATGGTGGCGGGTGGCGGCCACGGTGACGGTGGGCACCAGTCCCACCGCTGTGCCGAACGCGCCCACCAGCTCCGCGGAACCGTCGGCCCGGACGATCACGGGCTGCAGGTGCCCGGCCAGCACCAGCTCCACGTCCAGGCCCGTACGCCCGCCGGGGCCCGACCGGCTGACCATCGCCGTCGCCAGCGTGCAGTACTGCAGCGCGTCGCCCGCCTCCGTCATGACCTCGTTGAGCGTCTCGACGCACCCGACCAGCGAGCGGCCGCCGCGCACCAGCACCCGCAGGACGTCGCGGACCAGCCCGGTACGGGCGGCGGCCCTGGCCCCCTTGCCGCAGACGTCGCCGATCGACACCAGCCAGTGCGACGGGTCGACGGTGAGCACGTCGTAGAAGTCGCCGCCGACGTCGCTGCCGGTGGTGGCCGGGACGTACTCGGCGGCGAACTCGACACCGGGCACGATCGGCAGGGCGCGGGGGAGCAGGGCCTGCTGCAGCGCCTGCGACACCGCGACGTGCGCAGCGGTGCTCTGCGCGTTGTGGATCGCCAGCGCGGCGCGGCGGGCGATGTCGCCGATCAGCACGATGTCCTCGGGGTTGTGCGAGCGGCCGTCGGGGCGGCCGACCACCAGCGTCCCCAACGCCCGGCCCCGGGCCCGCAGTTGCACCGCGAGCCCGTCGGTCGGCACCGCGAACCGGACGGGCACCGATCCGTCGCGGACCAGCGCCGACAGCCCGGCGCGCAGCTCGGGCGGCAGGCCGGTCGGGGTGTCGGGGTCGAGGACCGCGCGCAGCTCGGGCAGCTCGTTCTCGTCGGCGTGGGTGAGCGCGGCCAGCCGGATGCGGCCGCCCGGGTCGAGCAGGTGCACCGCGCACCAGCGCCCCAGCCGCGGCACCACCACCTGGGGCACGACCGCCACGGCCAGCTCGACGTCGAGGGACTGTCCGAGCAGCTCGCTGGTCTCGGCGAGGTAGGTCAACCAGGCCCGCCTGCGCTGGTCGACCGCGCGCAGCCAGCGCGACTCCACAGCCGCGGCGACCCGGTGGGCGACCAGCTCGGTGAGGTCACGGGCGCGGTCCCCGGCCGGCCGGTTCCCGCCCGGCCGGTGCTCCACCCGCAGGGTGCCCCGCAGCGGTGGGGTGACGGGCAACGCCACGTCGACCGACGTGCCGCCCGGGGTGGTGGCGACCGTTCCGGCGCGGGCGACCTCGTTCGGCCCGGTGCCGTCGCCCTCGTCGACGTCGACGTGCACCGATTCGGCGTCGAGCAGCTCGCGCAGCCGCCGCAGCAGCTCCACCACCAGCTCCATCGGCTGCAGCCGGTCCACGAGCTCCGGCGGGACGTGCAGCAGCCGTCGGGCCTGCTCGGCCTCCGACCACAGCTGCTCGCCGGTCGGCGGCGGTGGCGGGGCGGGCGGTGGCGTGGCGGCCGCCGGGCGCAGCCCGAGCGAGAACCAGGTGACGTGCCGGCCGTCGGACTCGTGCCGGGTGCCCCACGTGGTGGCGAGCCGCTGCACCATCTCCAGCCCGCGCCCGTGGGACGCGGCCCGGCCGTAGCGGCGGCGCGGCTGGGCGAGATGGGCCTCCAGCGGCCCGGCGCCGCGGTCGGTGACGGCCACGGTCAGCGCCGCCCCGTCGACGGTCAGCAGCACCTCGAACTCGGTGCCCGCGTGGATCACCGCGTTCTCGCACAGCTCGCTGGCCAGCAGCACCGCGGTGTCGACGAGACCCCCGTCGGCGCCGTCGGCGTCGAGGCCGCAGGCCGGCCCGGCCAGCGCATCCTGGAGCATCCGCCGGGCGCGGCCTGCGGACCGGGCCTCGGGCGGCAGCCGGATCCGCCGCTCGAGCTGAACGGGCACGCGTGCAGTCTGCCCTGTCGCTCTCCGTAGCGCCCGCGGTGCCGCGTGCGGCGGGTCACGGCTTTCCGACCGGCTAGGGTGGCCCCGACGGTGGCCCTCGCCGGTCATCCGCCGGCGACTTCGGGGAGGACCGGCCATGACGACACCGCGCGGTCGAGGGCCGGGAGCAGGTCCGGACGCCGGCTCCGAGGTGCTGCTCAGGGAGCTCGCCGAGGCGCTGTCGAACATGCGGCAAGGCCGGTTCGGCGTGCGGTTGACCCACCGGGACGGTGCGGCCGGCGAGGTCGTCGACCAGTTCAACGAGATGGCGGCCCTGCAGGAGCGCCGCAACCGCGACCTGCTGCGGATCCGGCGCGTCGTCGGCCGCGAGGGCCGGATGACCGACCGGATCGACGAGGAGTCCTACGACGGCGGCTGGGCCACGGGCGCGCAGGCGGTCAACGCCCTGATCGACGACCTGGCCGCACCCACCGCCGAGATCGCCCGGGTGATCGAGGCCGTCGCCGAGGGCGACCTCTCCCAGCACATGGCCCTGGAGATCGAGGGCCGCCCGCTGCGGGGCGAGTTCCGCCGCATCGGCCGCACCGTGAACACCATGGTCGACCAGCTGTCGAGCTTCGCCGACGAGGTGACGCGCGTGGCGCGCGAGGTGGGCACCGACGGGCGCCTCGGTGGCCAGGCGGTGGTGCCGGACGTCGCCGGCACCTGGAAGAACCTCACCGACGCGGTGAACCTGATGGCCGCCAACCTCACCGACCAGGTGCGCGGCATCGCGCAGGTCGCCACGGCCGTCGCCACCGGGGACCTGTCGCAGAAGATCGCCGTCGACGCCCGGGGGGAGATCCTGGAGCTGAAGTCGACGGTGAACACCATGGTGGAGCAGCTGAGGTCGTTCGCTTCGGATGTGACGCGCGTGGCCCGAGAGGTGGGCACCGAGGGCAAGCTCGGCGGCCAGGCCGAGGTGAAGGGCGTCGCGGGCACGTGGCGGGACCTGACCGAGAACGTCAACTACATGGCCTCGAACCTGACCGGGCAGGTGCGCAACATCGCGCAGGTCACCACGGCGGTGGCCGGTGGCGACCTGTCACAGAAGATCACGGTGGACGCCCAGGGGGAGATCCTGGAGCTGAAGGACACCGTGAACACGATGGTCGACCAGCTGTCCTCGTTCGCCGACGAGGTGACGCGCGTGGCCCGCGAGGTGGGCACCGAGGGCAAGCTCGGCGGCCAGGCCGAGGTGAAGGGCGTCGCGGGCACGTGGCGGGACCTCACGGAGAACGTCAACGAGCTGGCGTCCAACCTCACGCGCCAGGTGCGCAACATCGCCCAGGTGACCACGGCGGTGGCGCAGGGCGACCTCTCGCAGAAGATCACGGTGGACGCCCGGGGGGAGATCCTGGAGCTGAAGTCGACGGTGAACACGATGGTCGACCAGCTCTCCTCGTTCGGTGACGAGGTGACGCGGGTGGCGCGCGAGGTGGGCATCGAGGGCAAGCTCGGCGGCCAGGCCGAGGTGAAGGGCGTCGCGGGCACGTGGCGGGACCTCACGGAGAACGTCAACGAGCTGGCGTCGAACCTGACCGGGCAGGTGCGCAACATCGCCCAGGTGACCACGGCGGTGGCGCAGGGCGACCTCTCGCAGAAGATCACCGTGCACGCCCGTGGCGAGATCCTCGAGCTGAAGAACACCGTCAACACGATGGTCGACCAGCTGTCCTCGTTCGGGGACGAGGTGACGCGGGTGGCGCGCGAGGTGGGCATCGAGGGCAAGCTCGGCGGGCAGGCGCAGGTGCAGGGCGCCTCCGGCACGTGGCGGGACCTCACGGAGAACGTCAACCGGCTCGCCTCCACCCTCACGACGCAACTGCGGGCGATCTCCGCGGTGTCGACGTCGGTGACCAGCGGCGACCTGACCCAGCAGATCCGGGTGGCCGCGTTCGGCGAGGTGGCCGAGCTCAAGGACAACATCAACGTGATGATCGCGACCCTGCGCGCCACCACCACCGAGAACCAGGGCCAGGGCTGGCTCGATTCCAACCTCGCGCGCATCAGCGAGCTGCTGCAGGGCCAGCGCGATCTCCGCGCGGTCTGCCAGATGATCATGAACGAGGTCGCTCCGCTGGTGAACGCGCAGGTGGGGGCGTTCTTCCTGGCCGTTCCGGACGCGCGTGCGGCGGCGTCGCGCTGGGTGATCCACGGCGGTTACGCGCTTCCGGTCGACCCCGGTGCCCCGCCGATGTCGTTCGCCGCAGGCGAGGGACTGGTGGGGCAGGCCGCGGCCACCCGGCAGGCGGTGCACGTGGAGAACGTGCCCGCCGGCTACCTGCCGATCCGCTCCGGTGTGGGCTCCACCTCCCCGCGGGCCGTGGTCGTGCTGCCGGTGTCGTTCGAGGGCGAGTGCCTCGGTGTGATCGAGCTCGGTTCCGTCGTGCCGTTCCTGCCACTGCACCTCACGTTCCTGGAACGGCTCGTGGCCACGATCGGCGTCGCCATCACCACGATCCAGGCCAACCGGCGCACCGAGGAGCTGCTGAAGCAGAGCCAGCGGCTGGCCACGGAGCTGCAGGACCAGTCGGCCGAGCTGCAGCGCGCCAACGCCGAGCTGGAGGAGAAGGCCGAGCAGCTCTCGCAGCAGAACCGCAACGTCGAGCTGAAGAACCTGGAGATCGACTCGGCCCGGCGCGGCGTCGAGGAGAAGGCCCAGCAGCTCGCGATGGCCAGCCAGTACAAGAGCGAGTTCTACGCGAACATGAGCCACGAGCTGCGCACCCCGCTCAACTCGCTGCTGCTGCTCTCGCGGCTGCTCGCCGACAACTCCGACGAGAACCTGACGCCCCGGCAGATCGAGTTCGCGAACACCATCCACGGCGCCGGATCCGACCTGCTGCGGTTGATCGACGACATCCTGGACCTGTCGAAGATCGAGGCCGGCCGGGTGGACGTGGCCGCGGCGCTCGTGGAGCTGGCCGGTGTGTGCAGTGACGTCGAGCAGACGTTCGGGCCGCAGGCCGAGGACAAGGGTCTGGTGCTGCGGGTGGCGGCGGCCGAGGACCTGCCCGCGACCATCACCACCGACGGGCAGCGGCTGGTGCAGGTGCTGCGCAACCTCCTGGCGAACGCGATCAAGTTCACCGACTCCGGCGAGGTGGAACTGACGATCACCCGCGCGCCCGCGGGCACCCTCGACGGCGTGCCCGGCCTCGACGGCTCCCGATCGGTGATCGCCTTCGCGGTGCGCGACAGCGGCATCGGCATCCCGGACGGGCAGCTGGAGATGATCTTCGAAGCGTTCCAGCAGGCCGACGGCACCACCAGCCGCAAGTACGGCGGCACGGGGCTGGGCCTGTCGATCTCCCGCGAGCTGGCCCGGATGCTCGGCGGCCGCATCGAGGTGTCGTCCGAGGTGGGCGCCGGGTCGGTGTTCACGCTGCTGCTGCCCGCCGAGATGCCCGCCGCGACCGCGGCGGCCGTCCGGGTGCTGCCGCGGCGTGCCGCAGACCGTCAGGCAGACCGTGCCGCAGCCGGTGTCGCAGCCGGTGCGGACCCCGCCGCGACGCAGCCGCGCGACCGCGACGCTCCCGCCCCGGGACGCGGCCCGATCCTGCGCACGGCCCCGGGCGGTGCGGCCGGGCTGCGCGCCGCCCCGGAGCTGGCCGGCGCCACCGTGCTCATCGTGGACGACGACGTGCGCAACGTGTTCGCCCTGACCAGCGCGCTGGAGCTGCACGGGTTGACGGTGCTCTACGCCGACAACGGTGCCGACGGCATCGCGCTGCTCACCCGGCATCCCGAGGTCGACGTGGTACTGATGGACGCGATGATGCCCGACCTCGACGGCAACGAGACCACCCGTCGGATCCGCGCGCTGCCCGCCGGGCGCGAGCTCCCCGTGGTGTTCCTGACGGCCAAGGCGATGCCCGGCGACCGTGAGTCCAGCCTCGCCACCGGTGCCACGGAGTACGTCACGAAGCCCGTGGACCTCGACGAGCTGCTGGCGCTCATGGCCACCTGGGTGACCCCCCGGCGCCCGCGCGCCGCGCGCCGTCGAGGGCCGGCGGCGGTGGAGCGCGCGAGCGACGGCGGTGCCCCTGCCGGAGGGGCCCGCTCCGGTGGCGGCAGCTGATGGCCACGCGGCCGGTGGCCCGGGTGCTGGCGGTGGACGACCGCCGGGAGAACCTGGTGGCCCTGCAGGCGATCCTGGAGGGACTGCCGGTGGAGGTGGTGTCGGTGACCAGCGGCGAGGACGCACTGAAGCGGCTGCTCGCCGAGGACTATGCGGTGATCCTGCTCGATGCGCACATGCCCGGCATGGACGGCTTCGAGACCGCGGGCCACGTGAAGCAGCGCGAGCGCACCCGCCACATCCCGATCCTGTTCCTCACCGCCGTGGACTACGACCCCCACCTGGCCTTCCGCGGCTACCAGGCCGGGGCCGTGGACTACATCACGAAGCCGTTCGACCCGTGGGTGCTGCGCTCGAAGGTGGCGGTGTTCGTGGACCTGTGGGCCACCCACGTGCAGCTCGCCGAGCGCGCGGCGGAGTGCGATGCCCTGCGCGCTGCGGTGGACGACGCGCTGGAGCTGCTCGACGGCGGCGAGGCGGCCGCGCCGGGGCAGGCGCGGGCACGCCTCGCCGAGGCGAGTGATCCACGGCCCGGCCGGCGTCCCCACCTGCATCACTGATCAGTCCGCGAGGCAGAGGCAGAACGGGTGCCCTGCGGGATCGAGGAACACCCGGAACGTGGTGCCCGGCTGCACCTCGTGCTTGCGGGCGCCGATGGCCAGCACCCGCTGCTCGGCGGCATCGAGATCGGGCACGTCGACGTCGAGGTGGAACTGCTGCGGGTGCTCGGCGCCCGGCCACTGCGGCGGGACGTGATCGGGAGCCAGCTGGAACCCCAGTGCGACGCCCCCGATGGGTGCCAGCTGGACCCAGTCGTCCTCGATGCGGGCGATGGGCACGTCGAGCAGCGTGCTGTAGAACTCGGCGTTCGGGAGGGGCTCGCGGCAGTCGAGGACGACGGCGCCGAGCGTGGCGATGGCTGTCATGGCCGCGACGCTAGCGGCGACCCCTGACAGTTCCGATTTGCCAAACCTGACTCGTCCGACAAGAATCTCGATCGTCAAGAGAAACGAACGAGGGAGATGGCGTGAAACGATCCTGGTTGCCCCCGACGCTGGTGGCCCTCGCCGCGCTGCAGGCCGCCAGCCCGCTGCTGTTCCAGCTGGCCGGCAGCGATTTCCTCACGGCCGACCGGCCCGGCGAGCCGGCGATCGTCCCGGCCGGGTATGCGTTCGCCATCTGGGGACTGGTCGAGGTCCTGTCGATCGGGTACGCGGTGTGGGCGTTCACCACCCGACGCCGGTCGACGCTGCTGAAGGAACAGCTGGCCGCCCCGCTGGCCGTCGTGTTCGCCGGGTTCAGTCTGTGGCTGGCGGCCGTGGTCGTCGAGCCCCGCTGGACCCCTGTGGTGATCTTCGTGATGATGGTCGTGGCGCTGCTGCGCGCGCTGCAGGTGGCCATCGGGGCCCGGAGCGAGATCGCCGGCTGGAGCCGGCTCGGCCGCGGCCTGCTGTGGGTCGGCACCGGCGTCTACACCGGCTGGGCGTCGGTCGCGGTGTGGGTGAACCTCACCACCGCCCTTGCCGACAGCGGCGCGCCGGTGACCGGCCCGGCCGGGATCGTCGGGCAGCTCGCCGTGCTCGCCGGCGCCACGGCGACGGCCTGCGCGATCACCTGGTGGTCGCGCGGGCTCCTGGCCTACGTCGCGGCGGCGACCTGGGCGTTCGTCGGCGCGGCGATCGGTGCGTCGGGAGCCGGTGAGCAGCTGCTCGTGGCCGCGTCGGCGGCGGGCGTCGTCGCGCTCCTCGCCGTGACCGTGACGCGGCTGGTCCGGGTCAGGGCGGTCACGGGCTGACCGGAGGCCGGGCGAGCCGGGCCAGCGCGGGCGCGATCACCAGCATGAGGATCACCCGGAGCACCTGCACGGCCACCACGAACGTGACGTTCGTGCCCGCGGAGATCGCCGTGGCGAGCACCGCGTAGACCCCACCCGGGGTGGTGGCGAGGTAGCCCTCCAGCGGTGTGGCGCCCGTGACCCGGGACAGCAGCGCGCCGAGCCCGGCGCACGCCGCGATGATCGCGGCGATGAGCGCGGTCGCGACCGGGAGCACCCCGATCACCATGCGCAGGCTGTCGCGGGTGAAGCGCACACCGGCCTGCCACCCGACCACCGCGTAGGCGATCTCGACGACGAGGCCGGGCGGTGCGGCACCGAGCGACCAGCCCGCGAGGTTCAGCGCGATCGCCACCGCCATCGGTCCGAGCAGCCCGCCCGCAGGCAGGCGGGTCAGGCGGGCGAGCCCCAGCCCGGCGCCCAGGCACACGGCCAGGAACCCGATGCCGACGTACCAGGGAGCCGCCGCCGCGACCGGCGCGGCAGCACCGGAGGCGGTCGCGCCGAAGCCGATCGCGGCCGCCAGCGGCATCGTCGCGGTGACGATTCCGACCCGCAGGTACTGCACGACCGCGACGACCCGCTCGTCGCCGCCGAGGTCGCGGCTGATCGCCACCAGACCGGACGCCCCGCCTGCGGTGAGGGCGAGCATCCCGGTCAGCGGCGTCACGCCCCGCCGCAGGCCCATGACCAGCCCGGCCCCCATGCTGATCGCCAGCGTCCCGGCCCCGACGAGCAGCACCGGCAGCCAGTCCTGGGCCAGCCCGGCCAGGGTCGCGGGCTGGGCCAGCCCGCCGATGACCACGCCGATGACGGCCTGCCCGGCCGTCGTGGCCGCACGCGGCACCGCGGCGGGTGCGCGGCCGAGCAGCGCGAGCACGGTCGCCACGAGCAGGCCGGCGAACAACGCGGGCGAGGGCACCGACAGTGCCGCCAGCCCGAGCGACAGCGGCAGCGTCAGGCCGGCGAGCAGCAGCCAGCGCCCGGTCACCCGCCGATCCTCCGTCCTGTCGGTGCCGCGGTGCACACTGTCGGGGCCGAGAGTTCCGTCACTCGCAGCAGAGGAGCAGCACGTGACGCAGACACAGACGCCGTTCGAGAAGCCCCCGACCGGGGCAGCCACCACCGGCGCGTCGGGGCGCAGCCTGTACCTGGCCCGCCCGCAGTCCTTCGCCACCGTCGAGGAGGAGCGCGCGCACCGCAAGGCGAAGCTCGCGGCGGCGTTCCGGATGTTCAGCCGCGCCGGCCTCGACGAAGGCGTGGCCGGCCACATCACGGTCCGCGATCCGGCGGAGCCCGAGACGTTCTGGGTCAACCCGTTCGGCCACCACTTCGCGATGATGCGCAGCAGCGATCTGGTGCGTGTCGACGAGGACGGCCAGGTCGTGGAGGGTGGGCGCGCCGTCAACGCGGCCGCGGTGGCCATCCACTGCGCCGTGCACGCCGCCCGGCCCGATGTGCTGGCCGCCGCCCACGCCCACGGCCCGGCGGGCAAGACGCTGTCGTCACTGGAGATGGGCATCGAGCCCCTCACCCAGGACGCCTGCGCGTTCTACGGGGACGTGGGTGTGCACGACACGTTCACCGGAGTCGTCCTGGACCGCGAGGAGGGCCGCCGCATCGGTGTCGCGCTCGGGCCGCACAAGGCGGTGATCCTGCGCAACCACGGCATGCTGACGGTCGGCACGTCGGTCGACAGCGCGGCCTGGTGGTTCCTGACGCTGGAGCGCACGGCCCAGTGCCAGCTCAACGCCTACGCGGCCGCCGCGGGGCTGGGGAAGCCGCCACGCCAGATCTCGCGGGAGGAGGCCGAGCTCACGCGCGGCCAGGTCGGCTACGAGTTCGCCGGCTGGTTCCAGTTCCAGCCCATCTGGGAACGGATCAGCCGCGACGAGCCGGAGCTGTTCGAGTAGGGCGTAGGGCAAGCTCACGCTGTGCTGGATTCCATCGAGCCCTTCGGGCTGGCTCTGCTCGCGGTGGCCGGGGTGGTGTTCGCGGCCCTGCTGTCCAACCGGATCGGCGGCCGGCTCCACATCCCCGGGCCCGCGATCTTCCTCGTGGGCGCCGCGGCGGCCTCGGACCTGGTGCCCAGCCTGGGCGGGCTGTCCATCGCGAGCGTCGAACAGATCGTCACCGTGGCGCTGGTGCTGATCCTCTTCGACGGTGGGATGGGCATCGGGGTGCGGCGGCTGCGGGTGGCGCTGGCCCCGATCCTGGTGGTCGGGGTGTTCGGCACGCTGCTCACCGCGGCCGCCATGGCGGTGCTCGCCCACGTCCTGTTCGGGTTGCCGTGGCTGCTGAGCCTGCTGCTCGGCACCGCGTTGGCCCCCACCGATCCCGCGGTGGTGTTCTCCGTGCTGGGCAACCGCGAGGTCCGCGGCCGGGCCGGCGTGATCATCGAGGGGGAGTCGGGCGCGAACGACCCCGTCGGCATCGCGCTGCTGCTGAGCCTCCTGACGCTGGGCGGCGCGCTGGACGCGGCCGCCATCGGAACGGCGCTGGTCACGTTCGCCGTGCAGATGATCGTGGGCGCCGCGGTCGGGGCGGCGGGCGGCCGGCTGCTGCTGTGGATCATGCGCCGCGTCCCGCTGCCGGGTGAGGGCCTCTACCCGCTGCGGACGCTGGCCGTGGCGGTCGGGCTCTACGGGCTGGCGACGGTGGCGCACGGCTCGGGCTTCCTCGCGGTGTTCGTCGCCGGGATCATCATCGGTGACGTGTCCGCGCCGTTCAAACGCGAGATCGAGCGCTTCCACTCGTCGCTCGCGGGCCTCGCGGAGATCGTGGCGTTCGTGGTGTTGGGCCTCACGATCTCGCTGCGCGACACCGTCGCCAGCGGAGCCTGGCTGATCGGTCTCGTGCTGGCCGTGCTGCTGGCCTTCGCGGTGCGGCCGCTGCTGGTCGGGCCGCTGCTGCTGGCGGTCCGGCTGACCGTGGGGGAACGGGTCTTCGTGCTCTGGTCGGGGTTGAAGGGGGCGGTTCCGATCCTGCTCGGCACCTTCGTGCTCGCCTCCGGCACGGCACCCGGCCGGCTGGTCTACGAGGTGATCTTCGTGGTCGTGCTGTTCTCCGTGGTGGTGCAGGGTGGCCTGGTGCCGGCCGTCGCGGCCCGGTGCGGCGTCCGGATGCGCGACGTGGCCCCGCGGCCGTGGGCGCTGGGTGTGCGGGTGCGCGACGAGCCCGACGGGGCCCGCCGGTACCAGGTGGAGCCGGGCGCTCCGGCCGCCGGGCTCTCGGTCCGCGAGGTGCACCGGGAGTACGAGGTGTGGATCAGCCTGGTGGTGCGCGACGGGCGTCCGCTGCGGGTCCAGCCGGACTCCGAGCTGCAGGCAGGCGACGAGCTGCTGGTGCTCGCCGATCCCGACGCGGACCCGGATCCGGCCTTCACCGCTCCCCGATGAGCTGGGTCAGGACAGGTTGACGATCTCCCCGTCGGCGTCCAGGTCGATGGTGTGTGCCGCCGGGTTCGCCCCGAGACCGGGCATCGTGCGCATGTCGCCGCAGATGGGGTAGACGAAGCCGGCCCCGATCGACGCGCGGACCTCCCGCACGGGCAGCCGCCAGCCCGTCGGCGCGCCCCGCAGCGAGGCGTCCGAGGAGATCGACAGGTGGGTCTTGGCGATGCAGACCGGCAGCGAGCCGAACCCGTTGCGCTCGTAGGAGTCCAGCTGCCGTGCCGCGGACATGTCGTAGTCGACCCCGTCTGCGCCGTACACCCGCGTCGCGACGGTCTCGATCTTCTCCCGCAGCGAGGCCGAGTCGGGGTAGAGGAACCGGAAGTCCGACGGCTCCTCCGCGGCCTCGGCCACGGCGTCGGCCAGACCGGTGGCGCCCGCCCCGCCGTCGGCGAAGTGGGTGCAGACCGCGGACCGGGCGCCCATCGAGGTGGCGATCTCGGCGATCGCCGCGTGCTCGGAGGGATGGTCACCGGGGAACGCGTTGATCGCGACGACCACGGGCACGCCGTGCAACCGGATGTTGTCGATCTGTTTGCGCAGGTTGGCCCCGCCCTCGTGCACCTCGTCGGGGTTCTCCACCAGCAGCGCCCCGGGCAGGGGGCGCCCTGCCACGACCTTGTGCCGTCCCGAGTGCACCTTCAGCGCGCGCACCGTGGCGACGACGACGGCCGCGTCCGGGACGAGGCCCGACGCCCGGCACTTGATGTTGAAGAAGCGCTCCGCGCCCATGTCGGCCCCGAACCCGGCCTCCGTGATCAGGTACTCGCCCGCGTGGATGCCGATCAGGTCGGCGATCACCGACGAGTTGCCGTGCGCGATGTTGCCGAACGGCCCGGCGTGCACCAGCACCGGCGTGTTCTCGAGCGTCTGCAACAGGTTGGGGGCCATGGCGTCCCGCATGATCACGGCCATCGAGCCCGCGCCGCCCACGTCCTCGGCCGTGACGGGCTTGCCGGCGCGCGTGTACCCCACGACGATCCGGCCCATCCGCTCCCGCATCTCGGGCACCGAGCGGGCCAGCGCGAAGATTGCCATCACCTCGGACGCCGCGGTGATGTCGAAGCCGGTCTGGCGGGGCAGCCCGTCGAGGCGCGAGCCGAGACCGCTCACGATGTTGCGCAGCGAGCGGTCGTTGACGTCGAGCACGCGGCGCCAGGTGATCGAGTGCGGGTCGAGCTCGCGGGCGTTGCCCTGGAACAGGTGGTTGTCCACCACGGCCGAGAGCATGTTGTGCGCCGCGGTGACGGCATGGAAATCGCCGGTGAGGTGCAGGTTGAGGGTCTCCATCGGCACGACCTGGCTGTAGCCGCCGCCCGCGGCACCGCCCTTGATCCCGAACGTCGGTCCCATCGACGGTTGCCGCAGCGCCACCGTCGCGCGGCGGCCGGTGCGGTGCATGGCCTGCCCGAGCCCGACGGTGGTGGTGGTCTTGCCCTCACCGAGCGGGGTGGGGGTGACCGCGGAGACCACCACGTACTTTGCCCGCGGCCGGCCCGCCAGCTCCTCGATCGCGGCCAGGTCGATCTTGGCGACGTTGCGGCCGTAGGGGAGCAGCAGCCGCTCGTCGATGCCCATCCCGGCCGCCACCTCCGCGAGCGGCTTCAGCGTGGCGGCCTTCGCGATGGCCAGGTCGGACGGAAACGCCATCAGCTCACTCCAGTCGTCGGGGTCGTGCGTGGATAACGTTGCCAGGGCAACGTTATCCACGCACGGGCAGCGAAGCTGCTGGTGCCTCCTCCCGGAGACGGCGGCGGACGGCGGCGGCCGCGGCGGTCATCGCACGCAGCTTCGCGCGGGCCACCGGCGCAGGGAGGTGGCGCAGGCCGCAGTCGGGTGTCACGATCATCCGCTCGGCCGGGACCACGCGCAGGGCCCGCTCGATCCTCTGTTCCACGAGGTCGACCGGTTCGACCTCCGAGGTCTTGACGTCGAGCACGCCGACCCCGAGCGTGCGGTCCCAGCCGTAGCGGTCGACGAGCTGGAGGTCGGCGTTGCCCTTGCGGGCGAACTCGAGCAGCAACTGGTCCACACCGGCGTCGAGCACGGCGGGGAACAGGAAGTCGTAGTGGCCCTCCCACAGCGGGCGGGCGTAGCGGTTGCCGTAGCAGACGTGCAGCGCCCACGTCACCGGCACGTCCTCGACCACGATGTTCACTGCCTCGACGGCCAGCCCGACCTGCTCGGGATGCCCGGCCAGGAACGGCTCGTCGATCTGCAGCAGCTCGGCTCCCGCGTCGGCGAGCGAGCGCGCCTCGGCGTTGAGCACCCGGGCCAGCGCACGCACGAGGTCGGCGCGGTCGCGGTAGGCCTCACAGCGCAGCCGCCGCGACAGGGAGAACGGGCCGGTGAACGAGAACCGCACCGGCCGGTCGGTGTGGGCCAGGGTGAACGCCAGGTCCGCGGCCAGCCCCAGCGGCGCGGGTGGCGGGTCGTCGAGGGCACGGGGCAGGACGAGGTCGAGGTAGTCGAAGTAGAACGCCTTGACCGGTTCGGCCGCGGCGACGCCCGGTACCCGCGACAGGAGGTAGTCGACGTCGTTGTCGCGGCGCAGCTCGCCGTCGCTGACCACGTCGATGCCGGCCACCTCCTGGTCCTTGAGTGCCGCCTTCACCGCCATGTCGTGCATCTCGGCGAGCTGGGTGCGGCTGGTCGAACCGTGGTAGACGCCGGTCTTGGCGCGTTCGAGCCAGTCGGGGACCGACCAGGAGCCGATCACGGTGGTCGGCAGCAGGGTGTCGCCCATCAGTCCCTCACATCCGCCGTCATCGTGGTGATGGTGCTGCCGCTGCGGGCGAACGGCGAGAACGTCACGTCGAACCCCTTGCGGGCCCCGATGTGGGCGAGCAGCGGGCCGTTCACCCAGTTGACCACCGACCCGTCGTACTTGCCGGGCCCCCGGAAGCCGTCGCGGTACTGGTGCGGGTCGGTGACCACGATGTCGTGGCACTGCAGTCGGCCGAACGGGTGCAGCAGCGGCAACGTCTCGGCGAAGCTGGCGGCGGCGCCGTTGGCCACGTGCATGCGCAGGTCGCTTCCGGTGGCCAGCAGCGGGCGCAGCAGCTCACCGCTGATGCCGGGCGCTATCTCGTAGGTGTCCAGGCCGTCCAGCGGGACGTAGCGCTCCTGCAGGCGCAGCGCGGCCCACGTGGCCCGCCAGAACTCCACCGCCGCGCGGGTGCCGCGGACGTGCTGGGGTGCGGCTTCGGCCAGCAGCGACGGACCCAGCCGCAGCAGCTTCTCGATCAGCGCGCCGAGCCGGTCGGGGGTGGTGCGCACGCTCGCCGCGATGGCCGCGGCGGCGGCCTCGGGCAGGTAGGCGCGGCTCTGCACGAGGTGCTCGCGCTGGCCGATCGTCGCGATCTCGTCGGTGGGCAGGTTGTCGTAGACGTTGGAGATGTAGACGAGGAACACCTTGAAGCGCAGGAACCCCAGCGAGGTGGTGGGGTGCAGCGCGTCGAGCACGAACGAGCTGACGTGCTCCGCGTGCTCGCGGACGGTGGCGCGGGCCAGCTCCAGCACGTGCGGGGAGTAGTCGCACATCAGGTAGTGCAGGCGCCGGTAGTACTCGCGGCCGTGAGCGTGGTCGAGCTCGCGGAACACGTCGAGGAACGTGCTCGCCTGGTTGCCGTTGCCGACGCCCAGCTCCACGACGTAGAGCTCCTCGGGCAGCGCGCGCCGCTCGGCGAGGGAGTCCCAGACGGTGAACAGCTCCGTGATCGTCGCGCGCACCGGGTCCCGCACCCGCGCGTCGCTCTGCCCGCCCGGCAGCGCCGACTCGTAGCCCTGGCCGGTGGCGTCCTCCCAGTCCCGCAGGTGGCCCCAGTACAGCGCGTTGAACGCCCAGATCCGGCTGCGGCTGGTCGGGGCCCACTCCTCCAGCGTGAGCGGCCGCTCTCCCGGGCGTCCACGGTGGGCGTGCAGCGCGGCGGCCACCGCGGACGCGGTGTCGTCCGCCCCTGCGATCCGGCGCAGGTCCACTGCCAGCTCCAGCTGCGCCGCGTCGCCGGAGCCGACCACCGGCCGCAGCTCGACGGGCCCACGAAAGTTGTTCTTGTACTGCAGCCACTCGACGACGACCCGCAGGCGCGAGAGGTCGACGTCCGCATCGCCGGTGAGCGCGTCGAACACCGGCCCGAGCGCCGCGGGGAGGTCCACGGCGTTCTTCCCGCGCAGCCGCGCCGCGGCCCGGATGTCAACCAGCATGCAGCCTTCTCTCCAGTCCGGCCCGCTCCACGATCTCGGGAACGCCGCGCTCGTAGCCGAACGCCATCACGTGGACGCCGGCGACACCGGGGATCTCCCGCAGCGCCGCGATCGTCTCCACGCACAGGGCGATGCCCTCCGCAGCCACCCGGTCGGGCGGCACGCCGCGCAGCCGGCGCCCGACCGACTCCGGCACGTGCACTCCGGGCACCTTCGTGCGCAGGAACTCGTGTGCCCGCAGCGACCGGATGGGCCCGACCCCCGCGATCACGCTGCACCGCTCGGTCAGCCCGAGGTCGACGACCTGCCGCATCCATTCTGCGAAGCCCGCGACGTCGAACACGAACTGCGTCTGGCAGAACTCCGCACCCGCCGCGACCTTCTTGCCCAGCCGGGCGGCGCGGAAGCGGGTCGGCGGGGCGAACGGGTTCTCCACGGCGCCGATCAGGAACTGCGGCCGGGGCTCGACACGGCGCCCGGACAGCAGCCGGCCCTCGTCGCGCATCGCAGCGGCGGTCCACACGAGCTGCACGCTGTCGAGGTCGAAGACCGGCGTGGCCTCGGGGTGGTCGCCGTAGACGGGATGGTCGCCGGTGAGCAGCAGCACGTTGGGGACGCCGAGGGTGGCGGCGGCGATCAGGTCGGACTGCAGCGCGATCCGGTTGCGGTCGCGGCAGGTCAGCTGCATCACCGGCTCGACACCGGCCTCGGCGGCGAGCAGGCACCCGGCGAGGCTTCCGAGCTGGACGTGCGCGCTGGGGTTGTCGGTGACGTTGACGGCGTCCACCCAGCCGCGCAGGGGGGTCACGGCCCGGCCGATCGCCGCGCGATCGACGCCGCGCGGCACGCCGATCTCGGCCGTGACGGCGAACCGCCCTGCGGCGAGCGCGGCGCGCAGACCCGGTGCCGGCGGGTCGCTCGTCGGCCCGGTCACGTCCGGATCCCCGGTAGCCCCAGGTCCACCGGTGCGCCGGCCGATGTCGGGGCCGTCCACAGGTCGTCGTCGCGGCCCGACCAGTAGTGGACCCACGAGCTCGAGCCGGTCAGCCGCTGGTCGACGGGGCGCTGCAGCCGCGTCAGGTCAGCGGCGTGCCCGGCGCTCTCGGCACGTTCCAGCGCCACCACCCACACGCACGTGACGCCGGGGTGCACCTCACAGTCGCCGTTGCGGGCGACCCCGCCGCACGGGCCGTTGCGCAGCTGTTTGGGACACGTCATCGGGCAGGCGTAGCCGGTGGTCGGCAGGGCGCACTGGCCACACATCCGGCACCCGAACAGCGCCTCCTTGCCGCGCTTCTCGGCGGCGGTGAACAGCCGCAGTGCACGGGGGGAGCGCTCCAGGCGCGCGGCGAGCCGACGGTAGAGGGCGTTGGGCCGCAGCAGCGGCGCGATCCGGAACGTCGCCCGCGCCGACATGCGGGGTCGAGCAGGGCGGGGCCACGCCGGTGCGGAGCTCACCGCCGGTGCGCCACGGCCGCGTCCACCGTGCTGTCCTCCACGGCGCCTCCCTGCGTCACAGCCCCACCGTAGGGTGTGCCGTGGTCTCGCACACACGTTCCGGGACGCACATTGTGCGCCGCGTCGAGCGGATCGCCGCCCGGGCGTCGACCTCGCTGTGGATCTGACGCGACGGTGACGTTCCGTTGCGGATGGGTGTGGGCGGACTCCGTACGGCTCATCAGTGCGGCCTCCGCTTCATGATCAGTTCGTTCGTTGACGTGATGCGCGTCACGCGATACGTTCGCGATCCGGAACGACATCCGCATGTCGTCGGGCGGCGGCGAGTCGGGAGGGCACGGTCGCGGTTCGGGTCCGGTGCGCCCGATGTGCCGCTCAGTTCCGGTACGTCGCCGTCATCTCCGGACGCCACATCCGATGTGAGGAGAACGCTGAGTGATGGCTGCTTACGACCCGCGGACCGACACCGGTCTGCCCACCGAACCGGTGGGATCGCTGCCCCGGCCGGCGAAGCTGCAGGAGGCCTACGCCCGCTACGACGCCGGCGAGATCGGCAAGGACGACCTCGAGACGCTCCAGGACGCCGCCGCGAAGGACTCGATCGAGCGCTTCGAGGCCACCGGTTCACCCATCATCTCCGACGGCGAGCAGCGCTGGTCGTCCTTCGCCACCTACCCGATCGCCGACACCCTCGCCGGCACCGGCCTGGCGCCCGGCCTCGGCCCGGGCGGCCAGTTCTTCGCGATCTTCGCCGACGGCCACGGCCGGCAGCTGCCCAAGCTCGTGTCGGGTCCGTTCCACTACAACCAGCACGCGGCCGACGCCCTCCGGAAGTCGATCCCGTACGCCACGAAGCCGATGAAGCAGGCGGTCATCGCGCCGTCGATGCTGGCGCTGCTCTACCCGCTGAAGGACCCGGTGGAGGGCTACAGCCGCGAGGAGTTCGAGGCAGCGCTGATCGACGAGTGCGAGAAGGACATCCGTGAGGCGTTCGCGGCCGGAGCCGTGCGGGTCTCGGTGGACTTCACCGAGGGACGCCTCGCCACCCGCGAGGACCCCCGCAACCCGTGGACGGGTGCCGGCCTGCTGCCGCACTTCATCGAGCTGAACAACCGGGTGATGGCCCGGTTCACCGCCGAGGAGCGCGTCAACATCGGCATCCACACCTGCCCCGGCGGCGACCGCGACTCCGTGCACTCCGCCGACGTGCCCTACAACAACCTGCTGGGCTCGATGTTCGACATCAACGCGGGCTACTTCCTCATCCAGTGCGCCAGCGAGCGGGACAAGGACCCGGTGTTCCAGTCGATCGGGGAGCACCTGCGCTCCGACGCCGACGGTGTGGTGCAGATGGCCTACATCGGTTCGACCGTCACGCAGTCGCCCCGCGTCGAGTCGCCGCAGGAGATCGCCGACAACCTGATCCGGGCGGCGAACTTCATCGACAAGAACCAGATCGGCTCCACAGACGACTGTGGCTTCTCCCCGTTCTCGATCGACGAGAAGCCCAACCACGGCTCCCCCGACTACGCGCGTGACGTCGCCTTCGGCAAGATCAAGGCCCGGGTCGAGGGCTCGCGCCTGGCGGCGGAGAAGCTCGGCCTCTAGACCTCTCCCGCACGACCGGCGCCCGGTGGGGTACTTCCCCGCCGGGCGCCGCCCCGTTCTGCGGTAGACCGGCGCGGCCCGAGCGCGGTCGGCAGCGCGACGGCCGTGATCGGCGTTCGGGGACCGGGAGCGGCTGCGCGGGCCCGGACGCCCTCACCAGCGTTCCGCGGAACGCGCCCGTCGGCGGGAACCGTGGTGTTCGCGGGACGCGGTTTCGGGGGACGGCGTTCGTGGGAGGCGCGCTCGCGTTGTCGGCCGCGTTCCGCGGAACGCGACCGTCGGCGGGAACCGGGGTGTTCGCGGGACGCGGTTTCGGGGGACGGCGTTCGTGGGAGGCGCGCTCGCGGTGTCGGCCGCGTTCCGCGGTAAGCGGGGCCGGGGGGGGGCCGCG